>JAEEUW010000056.1 GCA_016290665.1 Clostridiaceae bacterium
ATGGCGGACCATACTCCAACTGACCCTGTGAAGGAAAACGTGATCCCCGCTACCTGTACAACCCCGGGACGCTATGATTCTGTGATTTATTGCACGGATTGCGGCTGTGAACTTAGCCGCAGGCAGTATCAGCCGAGCGCGACAAATCACCCGAATTATGCACCGGTTGAAAAAGAACTGCCGACTGCAACCAAGCCGGGACACGAGGCAGGCATACAGTGCGTGGACTGCGGTCATTGGCTTTCCGGCGGCGAAGTAATCGCACCACTGGCGGATCACTGGGGCTACTGCGGCGGTGAAGGCGACGGCACAAATCTCGTCTGGTGCATCGACAAAAACAGCACGCTGACCATCAGCGGCACGGGCGCCATGGCGGACTACAGCGAAAGCGAGCCCGCGCCGTGGAACGACTGCTTCGCCGCCCCGGGCGCTTCGATCACCGTTGTGCTCGAAGAAGGCGTCACCACGATCGGCACAAAGGCGTTCCCCAACACCGGCCTCAACGAGCTGATCGTCCTGAACAAACAATGCGACCTTGATGCGCTCGAGATCCGTGACCCGGCGATGCTGCGCGGCTATCTTGAATCCACAGCGAAAGACTATGCCGACAAATACGACAAGCTCAGCACTTTCAAACCGCTTTGCGATGTGGATTACCGCCATACGGTCGAAGTGATCGAGGGCGTGGACTCCACCTGCAGGGAACCGGGTCATACGCCGGGGCTCCGCTGCGTCGAGTGCGACAAGTACTTCTACGGCTGTGAGGCGCTCCCGCTCGAGAACCACGCCTGGGGAGACTGGGTCACCACAAAGCAGCCGACGACCGAGACTGAGGGCGTCAGGACCCGCACCTGCACGACCCCCGGCTGCGGCGCAACGGAAACACAGACGATCGAAAAGCTGACGCCGACCGACAACGGCGGCAATGACAACAACGACAGCAACGATAACGGCGGCGGTTTCTTCGGCTGGCTCCAGCAGGCGATGAAAGGGCTTGTCGCCTGGTTCAAAAAGCTGCTGCAGTTCTTTAAATAAGAATCCACCGCAAAAGGTAAACGAACAGCCCGCCGGGAGACCGGCGGGCGTCGTTGAAAAAAGGCTCTTTTGTCTGTTGACAAAAGAGCCTTTTTCTGGAGGTACCACCCGGATTTGAACCGGGGAATAACGGTTTTGCAGACCGTTGCCTTACCACTTGGCTATGGTACCGTGGTGAGCAGATATAAAAATGGAGCGGATGACGGGGCTCGAACCCGCTACCTCCACCTTGGCAAGGTGGCGCTCTACCAGATGAGCTACATCCGCACGTGGTGCTTCCGGTCGGAATCGAACCAACGACACGCGGATTTTCAGTCCGCTGCTCTACCAACTGAGCTACAGAAGCAAAAATGGCGACCCGGAACGGGCTCGAACCGTCGACCTCTAGCGTGACAGGCTAGCGTTCTAACCAACTGAACTACCGGGCCACTTTTTCAGCGAAAGCTGCTGCTTTCGAAGACACTGCATGTTTGCCTCGCAGCGACTTACATACTATACCAAAATAAAACGCGTTTGTCAATGACTTTTGAAAAAAAGTTTCATTTTTTTGCGCGCGCTCAAAGCAGCGGGAAATCCCGGCCGAACAGCTGCCATTCCGGCACCTTCTTTTCTTCCTCTTCCGGCTCTTCCTCGCCCTTGGGCAGGAATTTGGAGATATACCGCATGATGAAAATCATGAACACCAGGATCGCACGCATCGCTCCGAATGACACTTTTCATCGCCCCCGTCTCATACACGTTTCGCTATATGGGAAATGATACAACACGACCTTTCGTTCCTTGTCAAAAAATCGTAAACAAATTTTGAACAATCCCGCGGCCGCACAGAAAGCGGCAGACGGATTGCTCCGTCTGCCGCTTGATCCGTGTTCGGTTATTTTGTGCCGAAAATCCGGTCGCCGGCATCGCCGAGGCCGGGCACGATATAGCAGTTTTCGTTCAGCTTTTCGTCCAGCGCCGCGCAATAGACGTGCACGTCCGGGTGCGCCTTGGTGAAGGCCTCAATGCCCTCGGGCGCCGCGATCAGGCACATGAAGCGGATGCTTCTCGGGTTGCGCTGCTTGATCTGCGAAACGGCGTCGATGCCGGAGCCGCCGGTGGCGAGCATCGGATCGACCACGATCACGTCGCGCTTGTCGATATCCTTGGGCAGCTTGCAGAAATATTCCACCGGCTGCATGGTCTTCTCGTCGCGATACAGACCGATATGGCCCACGCGTGCCGACGGCACCATGCGCAGCATGCCGTCCACCATGCCGAGGCCGGCGCGCAGGATGGGCACCACGGCCAGCTTTTTGCCGGCAAGATGCTTCACGGTTGTTTTGCAGATCGGCGTTTCGATCTCCACGTCATCCAGCGGCAGATCGCGGGTCGCCTCATAGCACATCAGCATGGCGATCTCGCTGACAAGCTCGCGGAAATCCTTGGAGCTGGTATGCTTGTCGCGCAGGATGGAAAGCTTGTGCTGGATCAGCGGATGATCGAAAATCGTTACGTTGTTACTCATGATGCCAAGTCCTTTCTTTGCCACGTTTATTCTATTATACACCCGAAGCAGACAGGTGTCAATTTAAAACTTGATGCAGACCGGTTTCGTGCCGGGCGAAAGATATTCCGTTCCTTCATACTCCCGCGCGCAGCGGATGCGGTACCACGCGGTCTTTGCGTCGGCGGGCGCCTTGTCGGTCAGCTTGAGGTCGAGGCCGCTCTTGCTGCGGAACACCTCCCGGTATTCGCCGTCTTCGGTTTCGGCGCGGCACAGCACGTAATGGTCGATCGCGGCGGTGACGCGCACGAAGAACGTGATGCTGCGGCCGGCGCGCTTCTGATGCAGAATTTCGGTTTCGTCCAGATTGACAACCATCAGTTCGTTGCCGGCATGGCTGAAGACCAGCTCGTCGTCCTCCGCCTTGCGGAACGACTGCACGCTGTAGTAATAGATCTGGCCGGAGACCAGCGTGTCGTCGCGGAACGTCAGCGTCTGCCCCTCCAGATAGGCCAGCGGCAGCGGCACGGACACGCCAGACGGGCGGCGGCTGATGCGGTAGCCGTCGGCTCTGTCGTCGCGCTCCCAGTCCAGCACGGCCACCCCGAACGCGGGATGGTCGGCGCTCTTCATGAAAACCTGATGGGGGTCAGAGAGCGAAACGTTCTGCGCGGCGCCGCGGCGGATCATGAGCGAGCCGTCGTTTTTGACGCGCTTGGCGGTGATGCGGTAGGCATAGACCTGCGCCGCCTCCACGTCCGTGTCGATATAGCTGAACACGTTTTCCGGCACGCGGGCGATCTTGTCGAACAGGCCGGTTTCGCGGTTGAGCTTTTCAATGATGAATTGCTGCGCGCCGGGCGTTTCGCGCCAATAGAGCGCAACAAAGCCGTCGTCGGTTTCGCAAAGGCGCGACAGCTCCGGTTTGCCTTTGATCCGGTCGGTCAGTTGCAGTGACAAAGCGTTCCCTCCTCAAAGCAGACGCGCCGCAGCGCGGTCCAGAAAAACGGTGACGTCCGGGTGTGTTTGCAGCGCGGACGCGGGGCAATGCGGCGTCACGCCGCCGTGCTCCATGGCGCGGATCGCCTGCGCCTTGCTGTCGCCCATGGCAATCAGCAGAATCTTTTTTGCCGCAAGAATATCGCCGATCCCCATGGTCAGCGCAAACCGCGGCGGGCTTGCGTTTTCAAAAAAGCGGGCGTTGGCGTCCAGCGTGCTCTGCGCCAGCTGCACCATGAACGGGCCGTCGCTGAACCGGTCGCTCGGTTCGTTGAACCCGATGTGCCCGTTGCGGCCGATGCCCAGCAGCTGGATATCGATGCCGCCGTGCGCCTCGATCGCCGCGCGGTAGGCGCGGCAGGTGGCCTCGTGGTCTTCGGCAAGGCCGGACAGAAAGTGGACCCTGTCATAGCTGAAGCCGGCCGGATCGAACAGCTGCGTTTTCATAAAGGCGTAGTAGCTGTGCGGGTCGTCCTGCGCCAGCGAGCAGTATTCGTCCAGATTGAAGGTCGTCACACGCGAAAAATCGGCCTCGCCCGCCCGGTGCGCTTCAATCAGCAGCCGGTAGGTTTCCAGAGGCGAACTGCCCGTGGCAAAGCCCAGCACGCTGTCCGGTTTTTTTCGCACCTGCGCAAGCAGAATGGCGCTGACCTGCCGCGCAATCTCAAGCGCGGTGTCCGAAACGACGATCCGCATGGCAGCCACCTCCTCTTCTCCCGTTTATCATACCATATATTTTCCGCTTTGACAAATATTTTTTGAAAGTATTCTCTTTTTTTTGCACCTGTGCTATAATCATAGCCGAAGGGAGGCGGTCCGGTTGCGCAAAAACTACCACACCCATACGCATCGCTGCTTTCACGCGCAGGGCGCCGACGCGGATTTTGCCGCCGCTGCAAAGGAGCAGGGCTTTTCTGTTATCGGGTTTTCCGACCACGGCCCCTGGCCGTTCAAGGATTACGTGTCCGGCATGCGTATGCCGGCCGCCGCGCTCGAAGACTATGCCGAAAGCGTGTTTTCGCTGCGCGCGCAGTACCGGGGCGAGATGGAGATCCTGCTCGGCCTCGAAAGCGAATACTTCCCGCAGTATCTGCCGTGGCTGTGCGCCATGGCGGAAAAGCACGGGCTCGACTATCTGATTCTCGGCCACCACTTCAGTGGGAACGAACCCGGCGGCATCTATAACGGCAGCCTGACGCACGCGCGCGACGTGGTGCGCTATCAGAAGGACGTCTGCGCCGCCATGAAAACGGGGCTGTTTTCCTACGTCTGCCACCCCGATCTGTTCATGCGCGGCTACCCGGTGTTTGACAAGACGTGCGAAAAAGCGTCCCGCGCCATCATTGAAACGGCGATGGAAACGAACACGCCGCTGGAATACAACCTGCTCGGGCTGCAGCACAGCCTGCACGACGGCAAGCAGGGCTACCCCTACCCCGCCTTCTGGCAGCTCGCGGCGGAATACAGGGCGACCGCGATCATCGGCATCGACGCCCACACGCCCGACGCCTACCGCGACACACAGACAATTGCCGCGGCGGAGCAGTATCTCGCCGATCTCGGCATCCCCGTCACGGACGAGATCCGGCTGCTGCACGATTGAGCGTTCAAAGACGAAAACGGTGCGTTCCCGCAATAAAAGAAGGGGCCGCACCGTTACCTTTTTCAGCTTTTTGTCGTTAATATGGATGAAGGGAGTGAAAACGTGTGGAAGATCAAGAGATCCTTCGGCTGTTCAACGCGCGCAAGGAGGCCGCGATCCGCGAAAGCCGGCGCAAATTCGGGCCGCTGATCCGGTCGCTGGCGCTGCGCCTGCTGGGCTCAAGAGAGGACGCGGAGGAAACCGAGAACGACACCTACATGAAGGTCTGGACAGCCGTTCCCCCGGCGCAGCCGCTGCCGCTCGCGCCCTATTTTTCCGCGGTCTGCCGCCGCACCGCGTTGGACCGCCTGCGCGCCCGCACGCGGGAAAAGCGCGGCGCAGGCGCCTATGAAGAAAGCCTGTCCGAGCTGGCGGAATCGATCCCGGGCAAGGACGACGGCCGCGCCTTCGCCGATTCCATTGCGCTGCAAAACGCGTTGAACGACTTTCTTTCCGCACTCACCCCCGAAGCGCGCCTGATCTTTTTGCGCCGCTATTGGTGGTTCTGCTCCGTGGCGGAGATCGCCCGCAGCCGCGGCACGACCGAAGGCGCAGTCAAAATGAGTCTTTCGCGCACAAGGGCAAAGCTAAAAGCATTTTTGAAGGAGGAACAGCTCTATGAAACCGACTGATCTGACCGACGCGCTGAACGGCGTCGATCCGGCCTTCATAAAGGAATCCGAACCGGAGGCTGCGTCGGGGACGCAGGGCCGCTATAAGCCCTGGGCCCGCATCGCCGCGCTGGCTGCGGCGCTGGCCGTTCTCATCAGCGCGGGAACCGTAGCGGCCTGGCACGGCTTCCGAAAGCCGACGGCGCAGGATGAAACCGGCCTGCAGGCGCTGCTGCGCCCGCTGACAGCCTGTGCCGCGGAATATCCCGCGCAGACGCCCTACCCCGCCGAAGGGGAGCTTGCGCCGCAAAGCGAGCTGGAAGCATGGACGAAAGCCGATCTGGAACGCAGACAGAAATATTACGGCGCGGGGAAATCGCTCGCCGCCTATTTCGCCCGCTCTCTGCCCGCATTTTTGGAGGGCAGCGCTGGCCAAAACAGCGTTTGTTCCCCGCTGAACATCTACTTTGCACTTGCCATGCTGGCGGAGATCTCCGGCGGAGAGACAAGAGCACAGGTGCTTTCCCTGCTCGGCGCGCCGGATCTGAAAACCATGCGGACGCAGGCCAACCGGGTGTTCAACGCCAATTACCGCAACGACGGCTCAGCCGCCTGCATTCTTGCCGATTCCCTTTGGCTGAACGAAAACGTGACGTTCAACCGCAACACGCTCAAAACGCTGGCGGAGCAGTATTACGCCTCCACCTACCGCGGCAAGCCGGGAACGGAAGACTTCGACAAGGCGATCCGCGCCTGGGTCAACAGCCAGACCGGCGACCTGCTGCAAGACGTTGTTTCCGGCATCGCGACGGACGAACTGACGTCGCTCGCGCTGTATACCACCGCGTATTTCGGCGACAAATGGCAGGCGGAGTTCTCGGCGGACGAAACAAAACAAGATGTTTTTCACGGCCCCGACGGCGACGCCGAAGCCGCCTTTATGCACGCGACCGACCTTTGGGGCGAATACTATTGGGGGCAGCATTTCGGCGCCGTCAAAAAGGATTTGCAGCAGCATGGCGCCGTCTGGTTCGTGTTGCCTGACGAAGGCACGTCGCCGGAAGACCTGCTGCGGGACGAGGAAGCGCTCCGCTTTTTGTTCACAGGCAACAAGTATTCCGATTGGCAAAACAAAAAGTCGCTGCGTGTGAATCTTTCGCTGCCGAAATTCGACGTCAGCTCACAGCTTTCCCTGAGAGAAGGGCTGCAAAAGCTGGGAGTGACGGATTGTTTCAACGAGAAAGCGGACTTCTCACCGCTGACGGGCGACAAGCCGGTCGCCGTTTCCGAGATCAACCACGGCGCGCGCGTCATTGCGGATGAAAAGGGCGTCACCGCCGCGGCCTATACCGAGATGCTGCTGGCCGGCGCCGCCATGCCGCCGGAGGACGAGATGGATTTCACGCTGGACCGCCCCTTCCTGTTCGCCGTGATGAGCGACGACTATATGCCGCTGTTCGTCGGCGTTGTGAATCAGCCGTAAGCTTTTACGCCGTTTCTGCGCAGCATAGCCGTTGCCGCGGCGGAGCAAGCCCTCGCCGACCTGGGCATCCCCGTCACGGACGAGATCCGGCTGCTGCACGATTGAGCGCAGTACGTAAAAACCGAAAAACCGCCCTTGGGAATTCCCCGCGGGCGGTTTTTGATTTTTACGGCGTTTGTTTTTCCGAGCCGCAGGAATCGATCCAGGATGCCTCTGACGAACATAGGCTCTGTTTCCCGAGGCGGCTGCGGATCGCGGTCTTGAGAGTCAGTCGCCGCCGCGCACGGAGCATCTGCAGCCGGCGTTATTCCGGCATGGTGCGGTAGACCCGCAGCAGCGAGAACAGATAACGGAACATTTGCAGGCGCAGCGGGAGCGCGGCAAGCGACCGGTCGCTCTGATCCACGCCCTTGTGCAGAATCACCGGCTCCGTCTTTTCGCCGAGGCCGAGCTGCCTGAGCGCCTGCAGAATCACCTGCGCAATCCGTTCGTTGCCCCTGGCGCTCGGATGAATGCTGTCCTGCGCAATATAGCTGCGGTCGGTGCCGAAGGCCGCCGCCACGTCCACAATCGTGAACGCGCCGGGGTGCGCCGCCAGATAGGCGCGGATCAGATCGTTGAGCCGGTTGACCGCCGCCTGATAGGGCGCCTTGTTGATTCCCGTGCCGGGGTTATAGAGCGTCTGCATCAGAATGGCGGCGTCCGGGTTCAGGCCGCGGATGGTCTCAATGATCGCGGCAAAGTTCTCTTTGAGCTGCGCCGTGATCCGGTCCATGCGGCTGTAATCGTTGCAAAGCGTGGCGTCGAGCACCAGCCCGGTGACGTTGTCGGTCAGATAGTCGTTGCCGCCGATGGAAATGCTGATGACATCCGCCTGCTTCACCGCCGCGGCCACCTCGGGGCGTTTCAGATGTCTGAGCAGGTGATCCGTCCGGTTGCCGCTGACCGCGTGGTTCTGATAGGCATAGCCGTTGGTGTCGGCCACGATCCGCCCGTAGCAGGCCTCGTCCGGGTTCAGAACGCCGGCGCCGTAACCGATGGAATCGCCGAGTACGACATACTGCAGCGGGGATTCGGCGGCAAGCGCGGCAGGCGCGCAAAGAGAAACGAGCAGGCACAAGACGCAAAGCGCACAAAGCAACGCGCGTGTCGGTTTCATAAAGGTTCCTCCCCTTTCGGATTCGTTTTCTGCCGCGGACCGATTAGCGGCTGAAGAACTTGCCGAGATTCGCAAACCACGCCCAGATGGCGGCATAGTTCAGCTCGCCGGTGCTCACGCCCTTCACGCGGATCACGGGGTCGGTGCGCGAGCCGAGGCCCAGCTCATACAGCTTTTGCAGAATCACCTTTGCAATCTTCTCGTTGCCCTTGGCGTTCGGGTGAATCGTGTCGATGCAGATATAGGTCGGGTCGGCGCCGAACGCGCCCGCCACGTCCACGATGTGATAGGCGCCCGGATGGTCGCGCAGATAATCGTAGATCATGCTGTTGACCCGGTTCACCGCCTCGGCCGTGCCGAAGCGGAACGGATAGATCGTGGGGTTATACAGCGTCTGCATCAGAATTGCCGCGTTGGGGTTATAGGCCCTGATCTTTTCCATGATTCCGGCAAAGTTGCGGCGCATATCCGACGCAATGGAATTGATTCGGCCGAAATAGCGGAACGTCACTTCAAAAAAGAGCCCCGGGGAATTGTTGGTGAAAAAGTCGTTGCCGCCGATGGAGATGCTGATAATGTCCGCGCGGCGGACGGCGTCGGCCACGTCGCCGCGGTCCAGCCGGGACAAAAGGCCCGACGTGCGCATCCCGTTTTCGCCGAAATTCTGATAGCTGTAGCTGTTGGTGTTCGCCACGATGCGGCCGTAGTTCGCTTCGCCCGGGTTGCGCAGACCGGAGCCTGCGGCAATGGAATCGCCCAGCACCACGTAGTGGAGTCCCTCGCCCACGGCGGACGCCGCGGCAGCGGCGCACGACAGCGCAAGCACCAGCGCGAGCAGAACGGCAAGCAGTCTTCTTGTTGTTTTCATCATTGCTTTCTCCTTTGAAAAACCGGGCGTCCGCAAAGGGCCGCCCGGTCCGTTTTTTTCATCAGTCGGCAAACGCCTTCTGCACGGCGAAATACGCCGGCTTCAGCTTGCCTTCGCCGTCCACGATACCCCAGCCGGTCTCCACCGGGCAGCCCTTCTGGCCGCAGACGTAGCAGCGCTCGGAATCGTTCCACATATAGATGAACGCGCCGATGCAGAAGTCAAGGTCCTTGATCATCGGGATCAGGTCGGCAAAGAACTTTGCCTGGCCCTCGGGAGTGTGCGGATAGCCGTCCAGACCCGTGCCCTCGGAAAGCTCGCGGTAGATGTGGTTGGCATATTCGCCCTTGAAGAGCAGATCGGCCTTTTCGCTGTCGCTCTTGTCTTTATAGAGATGACGGAACTCGTCGCGCAGATCCTTCGGCAGGTGCTTGATGAAGGCGTTGATGTCCTGACGGGCCTCTGCCTCGCTGTTCACCTTATAGCGCTTCTGCAGGATCTTCTGCTTCTGTTCGGGCGTCTTGGGCTCGCCGAGGCCGATATAGCCGAATTCAGCCAGAATGATCGGCTTTCTGGTCAGCGTATAGGCATACTTCATCAGCGCCGGGAAGGTCTCGAGGGACTTCACGATGTTTTCAAAGCAGCCGAAATACAGGTCGATGCCGACGTAGTCGATGTATTTGTTGTACTTCGCCATCAGCGGGGGCAGCTCCACGATGCCGAGGCCGCCGAGGTTATAGCCGATCAGAATATTGCCGCGGATCGGATACATCGCTTCGGCCTGAACGCCGATGAACTTCGCGGCTTCCTCCATCGTCAGCGGATCGGTGAAGCGGTCGACGCCCATCTCGTTCGTAATCTGGAAGGCGCCGGCAACGTTGCGCAGGTCCTTGAGCAGATAGCGGGCGATCTTCTGAATCTTGGGAATGTCCTCATCCTTGCGGATGTCCATGCCGTGGTCGATGAACTTTTCGGGATACGGGGTGATGGCCATGACCTTGATGCCGCGCTTGGCATAGCCCAGCATTTCCTTTTTCCAGGCCTTATAGTAGGGGCTGATCTTGCCGTTGTCGTCCAGCGGGAAGGGTATATCCTCGCGGATCCAGTGGATGTTAGCTTTTTTGATCTGCTTATACGCCGGGTCGGGGTGGCAGATGCCGGTCATAAAGCCGTCGGCCTTGTCCATGGCCTCCACAACGGCGGCCTTTTCACCGGGCGTCATGGCGATTTCACTGACGCCGAACATCAGCGAAAGCATAGGAGTCAGAATCGCTAAGAGAATACTAATGGCTTTTGCTGCGCCGGATGGTACTTGCATAGTGTTTCCTCCTTCTTCTCGGTCAGCGCGCGGCTCCTGAACCGCACATTGACTCATTGTTTGTTTTATTTTACCACACATTTCCGCAATATTTGTGTACAAATTGTGAATTCAAGAGGATTTTGTTCATGATCTGCGGCAAAGGCGGAGAACGGGCGCTCTCTCCCGATCAAAAAGGCCCGCTGCGGCCGGAACCGATCGCCTGCCGTTCAAGCCCGATGAGCGCAAACGCCTCCGGACCGATGCGGTCCGGAGGCGTTGACGGATTCCTGGGATCAGATTTTCATTGCGGTTTCGTAAGCCTGCCAGACAACGGTTCTGAGGTTGCCCACAGCGTCGCAGTCGCCGACAAGATAGACGTTCCGGCTCTTCTGCGCGAGCGGCGCGGGCACATAACCCGCCGAGGAGATCACGCTGTCGCAGGAAATTTCAAAGTCCCTGCCGTCCTTGCCGGTGCAGACGATGCTGCCGTCCCGGACCTCCTTCAGCGTGCTTTCCAGATAGACCGGCACCTGCTTCCAGGCAAACCACTCTCTGAGGTACGAGCTGTTTGCAAGGCAAACGCCCTTTTGCGAAATGAGGTCGTCTTTCATCTCAACAATCTTCACGTCCCTGCCCTGCAGCGCGAGCTCATAGGCGATCTCGCAGCCCGTCAGGCCGCCGCCGATCACGGCGACGCTGTCTGCAACCGGCGCTCCGTTGAGGAAGTCGCACGCCTCCACCATTTTTTCATATCCGGGAACGCGCGTCAGAAGGCGCGGCTTTGCGCCCGTCGCAAGGATGACGGGGTCGCTGCCGAACTGCGCAAGGTCGGTGATCTCGGTGTTGAACCGGACCGGAATGCCCAGCTTATCCGTTTCCCGGCGGTACCAGGTCAGAAGGTCGCGGAGCCTGCCCTTGTAGCTTTCGGCCGAGGCCGGAATAAACGTGCCGCCGAGCACCGACGTCTTTTCATAGATCACCGGGTTGTGGCCGCGCAGCTTCAGCACTCTTGCGGCCTCCATGCCGCCGATACCGCCGCCGACGATATGCACCGTTTTCGGCGCGGCCGTTTTTTCAATGTAGTGCTTCTTCCACTGCATCATTTCGGCATTGACCGCGCACCGCGCAAGATGGAGCGAATCGCTCAGCTCCTGCTCGTTCGGAACGCCCTTGTAGTGGCACATATTGAAGCAGCCGTTGTGGCAGAGGATGCAGGGACGAATGTCTTCCTCCCGGTCCTCGATCACTTTTGTGAACCATGCGGGGTCGGCCAGGAAGCTGCGCGCGAAGCCCGCGCCGTCCAGCCGGTTTTCCGCAATCGCCTTTGCGGCGGCGTCAAGCGTCATCCTGCCCGCGCAGACGACGGGAATGTCGACGAACTGCTTGATATGCTCCACGTCCTCGAGGTTGCAGTTTTCCGGCATATAGACGGGCGGATGCGCCCAGTACCACGCATCGTAGGTGCCGTTGTCGCAGTTGAGCATATCATAGCCCGCGTCCTGCAGGAACCGGACCGCCGCCTCGGATTCCGCCATGTCTCTGCCGACCTCCGTGTAGGCTTCGCCGGGCAGCGCGCCTTCCCGGAAGCCCTTGGTCCTGGACAAGACGGAATAGCGCAGCGAAACGGGGAAGTCGGTTCCGCATTTCTTTTTGATCGCCTGCACGACTTCGGCCGCAAAGCGATATCTGTTTTCAAAGCTGCCGCCGTATTCGTCCGTCCGCTTGTTCACATACTTGAGCGCGAACTGATCCAGCAGATAGCCCTCGTGAACCGCATGGATCTCCACGCCGTCCACGCCCGCCTCCTGCAAAAGCTTCGAGCATTCGGCGAAGGAATCGATGATCTCCTGAATCTCGGCCTTGGTCATCTCTCTGGACGGCACCTTGTCGGACCAGCGGTTGGGGGACGGACTGGGCGCGGCGGTGATTCGGTCAAGATCCATGAACGGCTTGGAAAGCACCCGCAGCGCCTTGTTGGTATACAGCATTTCCATCATCGGCGAAATGGTGAAGCTGCGGCCGAAGCCCGCCGTCAGCTGCACGAACAGCTTGGCGCCGGTTTTATGGAACTCCGGCATCCACGCGGCCAGATCCCGATACATCTTCTTGTTTTTATGGAGCCATTTGCCGAGCATGGGATTATAGATCGGCTGACAGCCGGGCAGCACGAGACCGGCGTTGTTCCGGGCAACCTCCAGGATGAATCTGGCGCCCTCTTTGTCAAAGTGGTTCTTTTCCATCCAGCCCAGCAGGTTCGTGCCGCCCATGGAGGTCAGGACGATCCGGTTCTTGATTTCAACGCTGCCGATCTTCCAGGGGGTCAGCAGGGATTCGTACTCTTTTCTCATAGCAGTCTCTCCTTTTTCTGATTCCGGTCATTCCGGAAAGCGGTCGGGCTCAGCGATCCACGATCACGGTGCCGTCTTCCTTCACGGTGACGGTATCGCCGTCCTGCACGTAGTTGAGGAAGTCGTCGCCGAGCTTGTCAATGGTGGGCATCTTTGCGTCGTCGGACCAGACGTCCGCCAGCACCGCGCCGGCCGCGGCCAGCGAATCGATCTCCTTTGCGAACAGCAGACAGGCGGGCGCCTTGCCGGATTTGACGGCGGAATACAGGAACATGCCGCCCGTGGTGGAGCCGATGGTCTGGGGCAGGCAGAGCGCCTTGCCCTGCAGCAGCTTTTTATAGAGGTCGGGGTTGCTCTGGTCCACGCACTTGGTTTTGGACTGAATGAACATCATCTGCATGCTTGCGAGCGTGTTGAAGCCCTGCTTCGTCACCACAGCCTCTGCGGTCACCGCGCCTTTCGCAATCACGCGCCCTTTGAATTCCTTCATCTTATTTCCCCTCCTTTGTAATGATCCGCAGAATCTCGTCGTTGGAATAGAACCGCGCCGTCGTATAGGTGCGCAGCTTGTTGGACGAGGTAATCACCGGCTTATCCTGCCACAGCGGGTTGTCCATGAACATCAGCGGACAGATGTAGCTGACAATGACGCCCGCCCGCTTCAGCCGCGCGGCATAGGGCGTTTTTTCAAACTCCTTCATCACGCCCGCGGAGGTGGTGAACACCGTGGGAACCAGCACCTTTTCGTTGCCGGCTTCTTGGAGCGCGGCTTCGATTCTGTCGGTCCAGTCCTTGAGCTGCTGCAGCGTCATGTGCGGACAGCCGAGGAAGCAGAGAACCGGGTCGGCGTCCTTGTTCTTCCAGATGCACGGATAGCCGTTCTTCACGCGCTCCAGCTCCGCGTCGTCCACCACGTAAACCTTTGCGTTCTCTTTGATCAGGCTTTCGCCCTGCGCCTTCGCTTCCGGCGTCAGGTTGTCGATGTGATAGAGGCCCACCGCGCCGTTGGACGCCGTGGCCGCGCCGAAATCCTTGAGATAGGTTTTCGCTTCGTCGGTCAGCTCCGTGCCGAGATACCGGTCGAGCCCTTTGACGTAGGGCACGTCCTCCATCACCTTCATGCCGATGGCGGAGCCGAGAATCTGCGCGTCGGGGCACCCGGTCGTTTGCAGCTCCACGATCCAGTCTGCCTTGCGGCCCTCATCGGTCAGAAGACCGAAATACGGCACAAAGCCCGCGATGGAGCCGAACAGCTCGATGATGCCGGAGTTGCGGTTGCAGCGCGCGCCGAGCACCGAGTTGGCATAGACCACCGCCGACGATTCCGCCCAGGAGAGCACGTCGCCCGCCTTCGGCGTGTTGCCGATCTCGTCCAGATAGCAGGTGCAGGTGTAGCTGTCTTCGTTCAGAAGGCCGAGCTGCGAAAGCTGCTTTTCATAGCGGCTTTGCTTGCCGAAGACGAATTTCGCCACCGCCTTCTGCAGCAGCGACTGCGGCACGTTTTTGTCATACGGCCGCGGGTCGCAGGTGAACTTTTGCCCCGAAAGGCACCCTTCGTCGATCAGCTTCTGATAGAGGTCGAACACCGGGCCGAGAAAGGTCAGCCCGAACGAGAGCACCAGATGGCCGTAGTCGCCCGTGACGGGCACCATCTTTTCCGCGCCGAAGACTTCGCCGTACTGCACGAGCGTGCGCATGACCTTCGCCATTGTTTCGCCTTTTTCGCCGTTCAGGATTGCCTGTTGTTCCGTTGTCAGTTGCATCACGAATTCCTCCTTTATCCGTATCGTTTTGGTTTTCCGGCTTGCGTTTTTCGCCGATTCCATTATACACCAATCCGCCCGGTTTTCAAGCACTATTGAAGAATATTCCGCGCGCCGCCGCATCCGGGGCCGAAAAGCGGCGCCGGCACGGCAGGCAGCCGAAAGAAAAAGCGCCGCCGCAGCGACGCGAAAACAGTTGAACCGGAAGAGAACCGATTCTGTCTATTTCATTCGTTTTTCAAACCGGAACATGCCGTCCGGAAACTGTTCGTCCATCTGCTCTGCCAGATCGGGATCCTGCGGATCGGGATAATGGCTGTTGAAAAACTCCACGATATGGAAGCCGCAGCGGTTGACGTAGAAATGAATGTTGCGTTTTTCAAAATACGGCGTCACGGTCTCCCAGACCGCCACCTCCGGGTGCAGCCGTTCCACGGCGCGCCACGCGGCGTAACCGACGCCCCTGCTGTGCGCCGCGGGGGCGACAAACAGCAAGTCCAGATCGCCGCGGGTTCCGTTCACCCGGATGACAACGCCGCCGACCGGCCGGCCGTCCTGCATGATGCGATAGGCCTCCCCGCCGTCGATCGCCTGCCCGATCGTTTCGCGGGAGATGATCTGACCGTCCGCTTCAAAATGGTCGTCCCGCAGGCCGAATTCTTCCAGTGCGCCGTAGTTGAACGCTTCCTGATTATCGAGAATGAACTGCTCGCGGTCATTCTCCGTTAAGGGTACGAGCTGTATTTCCGTCATAGTATCCCCCTGTCCGAATCCGTATTGTTTCCGGTTTTTGCCTCGTCCTTTTTCTTCTGCGCCGCCGCGCCGGAGGGCCCGGCGGTCATACAGTCAAGCGTTTTCAGGCATGCTTCTTTTTTTTCCCGGAACGACCCACCACAAGGACACCGCTGCAACGATGATGAAAGCCGCAACCGGACAGAAGCCGCCCAGCGCCGCAGCCGCAGTATAGGTTATCAGGCTGACAATGCTTCGGAGTCCCAACCGGAATTTCCTGTCGGAACAGCTGTCTTTGATAATCAGATAGTACATCAGATGGAACGTGATGCTTGCCAGCGCCATGTCTCCGAAATAGATGCTGAGCGGGATCCATGATCTCGGATAGGTTCCGACCCATGCCGTTGCAAACGGGATGAAAGACATCGTAAACATCCAGGCGATATTACACCACAGGATTTTGACGTTGACCTGCTGCGCATCATGAAAAATCTGATGATGGTTGACCCAGTAAATCGCGATGAACACAAAGCTCAGCAGATAGGTGAGCAGCGTTGGCCCCAGCACCTGAAAATCGCTCCAACGGTCTCCGACCGGCTGTTTCAGCTCCAAGACCATGATTGTGATGATAATGGCAAGAACGCCGTCGCTGAATGCTTCCAATCTGTTTTTTTCCATAATCCGTCACCTGAAAGTCCAGTTTTCTTCCTCCGTATTATATACCTCTTTCGCTGCTTTTTCAAGCACCGCCGTCAGATGACGCAAAGCCGAAACAAAAAAGCGGATAAACCCTTGTAAATCAAAGGTTTATCCACTTTCGTGATTTTGGCGGAGAGCAAGGGATTCGAAGTCCGGCAAAAGGGTAAAAAAACGTGTAAAAAAGTGCAAAAAAGCCCTATTTTACTGCATTTTTTCACTTTGACTCTTTTTTCTAAATGCGCAAGAAAAGAATAATAAGAATAAAAGTCTGAACACAAAAAAAGGGGTGCGGCAGCAGCTTTTTCTCCCCTCTCTCAGCCATGATCTCTTGTCTTACATTTTTTCAAGGAGGCTAAAAGGAGTATGAGAAAGAACTGATAGAGCATATAAACCAAGGACACACATTACGAGAAACAGGAGAAAAATACGGTTTCACATATCAAGAGATGAGGAATTTTAAGACCAGATACAATAAGAGTCAACGTGAACTTTCAGCAGGAATCAAAACCAAGCCCAAGGGAAGGCCACGAAAAAAGGTTGCAGAAATACCACCATCCATACAGCAATTAAGCAATAATATAACATTTGTTTTTCTGTTTTTCAAGGGAAAATTGGGAAAACCGCTTGTGAAAAACGTTTTTTTGACAGAGAATCTCATTTCTTCCTGCGGGCCTTCCCATGAATCCGGTCAACAGATCCGGGCTGCC
>JAEEUW010000134.1 GCA_016290665.1 Clostridiaceae bacterium
TTTTGCAATGATATCCGTTCCGTGCCGGAACGGATGATATATGCTTCGCACATGATATGCCCTTCGGGCATGATATACGCCTTCGGCGCATGAACGGAACAGATAGCATATCATGCAAACGCGAAGCGGCTGTATATCATGCACGGCGTCAGCCGCGTTTATCATATCGCGCAGCGATATATCATTCATAAAAAGAGCCCTCAGCGGAGATTCCGTGAGGGCTTTTTGGTATTCTTCTTTTTCAGGTGATCTCAATCCACCATTCCGTCCGGTACTGCGCCCCGGGGTTAAGGAACAGCAGATCGGACTGCAGCGCCAGGTTTTCGACGATCCCCTCCCGGGACGGCAGCGAGGTCCACGGCTCAATGCATACGTAGGGCGCGTCGGTCTTCGGCTTGTGCCAGAAGCCGACATAGCGGAAGTCCGGGAAGGACACCGTGACGCTGCGGCGGCCCGTCTTTGCTTTGAGCGTGACGGCCTTTGCCGTGTGGTGCAGCACGATCGCGTCGTGGTCGAAAAGACTGTGGTCAAGGTCTATGCGTCTGCCGTCCTGCAGCACATAGCGTTCCTGCCCCGGGGTGACTGCGCCGGAATCGGCAAGCATGATCCGGTACGGATCAGCAGGCGCATCAAACTCCAGACAGTAGTCGGAAAACGCCAGACCGTTCTCCAGCGGGACGTTGAAGCCCGGATGTCCACCGACGGCAAAGAACATGCGCTCGCTGCCGGTGTTCTCCACGGTCGTCTCCATCACGAGCCGGTTTTCGACCGCCTGATAGCGCATCGTATAGCGAAACGGGAAGGGATACTGCTGCAGCGTCGTTTCGTCGGATTCCAACTGATATGTCACGCTGTCCGGCGTCGTTTCGATGACCGCCAGGTCGGCGTACCGCACGAGACCGTGGTTGCCGAAGCCGTATGTTTTACCCTTGTAGAGACATTTCCCGTCGGTCAGTCTGGCAACATAGGGAAAGATGTTCGGCGCGTGGCTCGTCCAGTAGCGGGGATCGCCCTGCCAGAGATATTCCGTGCCGTCGCTGCTTTGGATCGACTGCAGCTCGGCGCCGCGGGCGGAGACCGTCACTTTCAGGTCCTTGCTTTGTATTGTTGTCAGCATGATTCTGCCTCCCAGATTCTGTGCGGGATATTTGCCCTTGACACGCGGCAATCGATTCAACCGCCTGCCGCGCCGGGCAGCATTCTTATTTTGCCGCGTCTCCGGCAAGAACGGTCCAACCGTCCAGACTGCCTTCCGTGAGGCGGATCGAAGCTTTGCCGTTTTCGACCGTTACCGTCCCAAGAATGCCCGGCAGACACAGCGGCAGCGTGATATTGTCTGCAATCGGCTCAAGCCGGAGGATCTTGCGCGCGGCGTCCACCTGCAGACCCAGCGCCGCGGTCAGCGTGGTCCAGCTCGACATCGGCCGCGTGTAGTGATGGCCGCATTCCCAGTGGTCCCACAGCGCGCCGAAGCGGGCCTGGTTGTCGTGGATGGCCGTGACGAGGGCGTCCGCGGTGCCGCGCAGGCCCACGCGCAGACACAGCGCGGCCGTCAGGTAGCCGATGCCCGTCCAGACGGCTTCGGTCTGGCAGTTTTTATTGGAATACAGCGTCGTGCGCCGCCCCGCGGGGCAGGTCGCGTTGATGAGACCGCTGTCCGGCTCAAAGTTTTGTTCGAGGATGACCCGTAAGACAGCCCGGATCCGGTCGTCCGGCAGATTGCCGCCGATCCCCGCCGCGCGCAGGAACCATTCCCCGTCGAGCTGATCGGTCATCAGGCTTTCGTCCTTCTCGTCGCCCGACTGCCACAGATCATAGTATGTGCCGTTCCACAGGCGCTTTTCGAGCGACGCAAGCCCTGTTTTGAGCAGGTCTCTCCACGCATCGGCGCGCACAGCGTCGCCCGTCTCGTCCGCCATTTGTGCGGCGGCCTTCAGCGCGGCGAGCCAGAGGATCGAGATATAGACCGGCGTGCCGGAGAAGTTCCAGGCGTCGTAGGTGTTGCGTTTGGTATCCCGGTCGGGCAGACCGTCGCCGTCGCTGTCGAGCGTGCCGATGGCGTCGATCGCGCGGATCACGTGCGGCCACATCTCCTTGAGGTAATCTCTGTCGCCGGTATAAAGGTAGTCGCGCAGGACCATCAGCACGAACTGGTTGTTCATATCCACGCGGTCATAGCCGCCGTTCACATGATCCAGATCCGGTGAGAAGCAGTGGTGCACGCGCCCGTCTTCGCGCTGGAAAGCGGCGCCCATACGCATCTGTCCCAGCTGCAAGTCCGGGAATAGCGCCAGCAATCCGAACGATGCGTGATAGGTGATATCCGTCGTGTGGAAACCGCAGAAGCCCTGTCCTTCCCAAAGGCCGAACTTGCCGTCTTTGAGATACCACGCACTCTTGATGATCGTGTTCAGGTGTCCGCTCCAGCAGTCGGGGTACACCGCCGGCATATCGGTATTGTAAAGCAGCTTTGAGAAAGCGACGGCTTTGTCAAAGGCCTCAAACCGGTGATTGCGCAAAAAGGCGTTTGCGTCCGCGGCGCCGCGGAACAGATTCTCATAGTAATGTCCGAGCCGCCGGCCGTCTTTCGAAAAGTGATTTGGAAAATACCACGTCAAAACAAAGCGCACCGTTTTCGTTTCGCCCGGAGCGAGCGTCACTTTGCTGCAGAGCGCGGCGGCGCCGAACTGCTCCGGCTGCACCTTGAGGCGGTCCTGCCCGCGCAGGCTTTTGAGGAACGTCACCTGCTCTGCTCGGTTCGCCGGAAACGCGGGCTGCGTTTCGCGGATGCGCCGCAGCACAGACGCGGCAAAGGGATATTGGATATAGGTGTTGAAAAGGTCGGCGACCGCTTCATCGGACAGCGGATCCATCTCTTCGGGGATCCCGGGCGGCGGCGTACCGACTTCGCTGTTCGGCAGGCTCCCCGTCTCACGGAAGCCGAAGAGGACCGATTCCTGACTGACGCCGAACGCGTCGTCGTCGAAGATGTATTCCCGCAGAAAGCGCCGATAATCTCCCGCAAGGAAGCTCCTGTCTCCGTCGCCGCCGACGCTGAGACACACTTCGCCGCAGTTCGGCGCGTCGGTCTGCTGCTGCGGACGCAGCGTCACGCTGACACTGTCCGCCTCTTTTGAAAGAACGTTCTGACAGCCTTCGTCGTTGCAGAACGACGGCACGAGCGTCCCGAGCAGACTTACCGTCAGCGGCTCTGCCGTCGGGTTCCCGATCTCAAAATCCAGATAAAATCCGGGCGTGGCGGCGACGTCCGTCCGGTGCGGCACAAACGGCGCGACCGCCCGCCCCGTCAGCCGGCAGGGCAAAGCCGCGTCTTCATATTCCAGTTCGCACACAGGGAACCGCCCGTCGAACCGGATCTGTTCGACCGGTTTGTTCCA
>JAEEUW010000057.1 GCA_016290665.1 Clostridiaceae bacterium
CAGTCATTCTGTTCATCGCAGGTATAGAACACGGGCTTGCCGCCGGCGATATAGGTCGAGTTGGACCACAGCGAATAGCTCGGCGAGGGCATCAGTACCTCGTCGCCCTTGTTGAGCAGCGCCAGCAGGCACATCAGCACCAGTTCGCTCACGCCGTTGCCGATATAGACGTCGTCGGGCGTGATATCCTGGATTCCCTTGCCCTTGTGGTACTTGCAGATCGCTTCGCGGGCGTTGGGCATACCCTTGAGGTCGCAGTAGGCCACCGCCTTGTCCACGTTGTCGAGCAGCGCGCCGCGCAGACTGTCGGGCAGGCCAAAGCCGAAGGTGGCCGGGTTGCCGGTGTTCAGGCGCAGCACGGGGATGCCCGCCTTGGTCATGCGCTGACTTTCCAGGTACAGCGGGCCGCGGATGTCGGAATGGACGGGTTGCAGATTTTCGGAACGGTTGAGCAGCATAGAAAACACTCCTTTTCTTTCAGTCGGTTTTTACCTATTTATTATATTCCCGTCCGGGAAGGATGTCAAGAAGGGATTGCGGGAATCAGGGAACAGGGGACAGGGAGTGCGTAGTGCGCAGGGAACAGAGAACAGGGTTGCTAAGAACGGGCGCGTGTTGTAGAATGGGGCTGAAAAGAAAAATGCAAAAAAACGAAAAAAGATTTGTAAGCTTTTGCGATTATCGACATATATAAACGGAAGGCCAAAACGAAAGGAGCATTTCCCATGAAAAAACGAATTCTTTTTCTGTTCACTCTTGCGTTTGCGCTTTGCGCGTGCTGCCTGTTCGCCTCGGCAAAAACGTTTGAGACCAAAACCGTCGACCACGTGGTCTACATCTTTTATCCGGAAACCGAAACCCGGCCGGAGTACTGCGCCGTGATGAGCCTGTTTGACACCAAGGAAGCCATGAAAGGCGTGACCGAGCTCACGATCCCCGCCGAGGTTGACGGCGTGCCCGTCAAGTCGATCTTCTTTGACAACCTCAAGCTCGGCTCCTATGTCGAAGCCGAAGTGGAGACGATCCATCTGCCCGACACCCTTGAATCGATCAGCCTCAAAGCGTTCCTCAATATGCGCTCGCTGAAAACGATCAACATCCCCGAATCGGTCACAGCCATCGGTCAGAGCGCATTCTCGGGCTGCACGGGGCTGACGGAGATCACGCTGCCGGAAGGCCTTCTCGGCCTCGGCAAGGCCTGCTTCAAGGACTGCAAAAATCTGAAAACGGTTGACATTCAGGGCAACGGCCTGAAAAAGATCGGCTATGCGGCATTCGGCAGATGCGCGTCCCTGCAGTACATCGATCTGCCCGAATCACTGGAAACGATCGGCGGTCAGGCGTTCTTCCGCTCCGGGCTGCGCTTGCTGCGCGTTCCCGGCGGCTGCACGTTGGAAGCCAGAGCGCTCATGAACGCCTACAAGCTGAAGAAGGTCGTTTTTGAAGACCGCACGGGCGGCTACTACCCCATGGGCGTCAACGCGTTCTACGGCTGCAAAAATCTGTTGAAGGTCTATCTTCCGAAGAAAGCATACCCCTACAGCATCCCCGGCGGCGCGTTCGCCTATTGCACGCGGCTCAAGGCGGTTTACCGCACCGAGCATGTGCAGAACGTCTGGAACGCTGCGTTTGAGGGCTGCACGTCGCTTTCGGTCTTCACCGTACCCGCCGGCATCGAAAACATCGGCCCCGGCGCCTTCCGCGGCTGCACCGCGCTCAAAAAGCTGCGCGTGCTGGCGGAAACCTCCGCTTTCCTGTCCGTTGAAAAAGACAGCGCAGACTTCCTGCAGGATCTTCCCGACGCCTGCAAGGTCTATGTAAAGACCAACGCCATGCGCGGCGCCTTCCTTGACGAAGGCTGCCCCTGCAGGGTCATCGTGAAAGCCGACCTCAAATAAGCCCCCCCTCTTTTCTTTCCCATATAGGCGCCCCGCCGGCAGGGTTCTCCTCCGGCGGGGTTGTCTTATTCTATTCAATTCCCTTAATCCCTTCGTCCCTTAGTCCCTTACTCCCTCGTCCCCTTGATCTTCTCCCAATACGCCTTTGCCGCCTGCTCGCTCTTGTTCTCCTGCGGTTCATAATAGCGTGTGTTGCGCAGCGCGTCGGGCAGATATTGCTGTTTGACGTAGTGGTTCGGGAAGTCGTGCGGATACAGATAGAACTGGCCCTTGTTGGGGTTGTCTTCGCCGTCATAGTGCTTGTTCTGCAGCTGGCGCGGGATGGATCCGCTCTTGCCTTTTCTGATGTCCGCCGCCGCCGCGTCGTAGGCGAGATAGGCGCTGTTGCTTTTCGGGCTGGTTGCCACCAGCACCACGGCGTCCGCCAGCGGGATCCGCGCTTCGGGCAGGCCGACCATCAGCGCCGCGTCGCAGGCGGCCTTGACGATCGGGATGATCTGCGGATAGGCAAGGCCGACGTCCTCGCACGCGCAGACCATCAGCCGCCGCATGGCCGAGGGCAGGTCGCCCGCCTCCAGCAGCCGCGCGAGATAGTGCAGCGCCGCGTCGGGGTCGGAGCCGCGCATCGACTTCTGAAACGCCGAAAGGATGTCGTAGTGTTCGTCGCCGTCGCGGTCATATTTCATGGAGCTCTTTTGGGTCAGCGCCCTGGCGCGCTCCAGCGTGATCGTGTAAACGCCGTCTTGCTCCGGCGTGCTCAACAGGCACAGCTCGCAGGCGTTCATCGCCTTGCGCACGTCGCCGCCGCAGGAAAAGGCAATGTAGCGTTCCACGCCGTCTTCGCAGCGGATCACGCAGCCCTTCTCGGCTTCCAGAAAGCGGAAGGCGCGGTCCACGGCGGGCAGGATCTCTTCGGCGGTGATGCTCTTGAATTCGAACACGGTGGAGCGGCTGAGAATCGCGTTGTGGATATAGAAATAAGGGTTCTCCGTGGTGGAGGCGATCAGCGTGATCTCGCCGCGCTCAATGTAATCGAGCAGCGTCTGCTGCTGCTTTTTGTTGAAATACTGGATCTCGTCGAGGTAGAGCAGAATCCCGTTCGGCGCGGCAAGCGTGTCCAGCTCCGCCACAATGGCCTTGATGTCGGCGGTGGAGGCGCTGGTGCCGTTGAGCTTGTGGAACCTGCGGTTCGTCCTTGCCGCAATGATGGCCGCGAGGGTGGTCTTGCCCACGCCGGAGGGGCCATAGAAGACGAGATTCGGCACCTCGCCCGACAGAATGATCGTGCGCAGGGCCTTGCCTTCGCCCAGCAGGTGCTGCTGCCCCACCATTTCGTCAATCGTTTTGGGTCTGATTCGGTCCGCCAAGGGCGCGCGCATCGCCATCCCGCCTTTCCGTGTTGTGTCGGTGTAGATTATAGCACATTTGTTCGGTGTTGTCAAATGGCAGATGGCCGGAAGACAGAAGCAGCGGCCGCAAGGACCGCTGCTGTGGGATCAATTTCTGTCAGGGGAAAAGTAAATGCCAGCCGATGCCGGCCGCGGCCGCAATCGCGATGAACACGATCGGGTGGATTCTCTTGAAGCACTGCGCGCCGACGAAAACCAACACGCAAAGCACGATGTTTTCATAGCGCAGCGCCTGAAACACGCTGCCCGACTGCGCAAACGCGTCGGCGTTCCACAGCGCGATTTTCATCACGGCCCAGCACGCCGCCACGATCAGGCCCAGCGAGGCGGCCCGGAGACCGTAGAACGCCCAGCCGACGTATTTGGATTCGCGGAACCGTTTGAGGAACTGCGCCACGATCAGAATCACGATCACCGACGGCGCGATCAGGCCGAGCACGCCGACCAGAGCGCCCGGCACCCCCGCCACCTGAAAGCCGACGTAGGTGGCCATGTTGACCCCGAGGGGCCCCGGCGTCGATTCCGAAATCGCCACCATGTCGGAAATCTGCGCCGCGCCGAACCAGCCGGTCGCTTCGCCCATCTTTTGCAAAAACGGCAGCGTGGCGAGGCCGCCGCCGACCGCAAACAGCCCGGCCACAAAGAAGCGCCCAAACAGCTCAAGCAGAAGCATCGCGTTTCACGCCTCCCTTCAAAAGCAGGCCGGCCGCGCCCGCGGCGACCACAAAGATCGCCGGCGAAAGGTCGGTCAGAACCGCCAGCGCCGTGACGATCAGAAAGATGACGACGGCGCCGATATCGACCAGCGACTTTTTGCCGAGCTTGATCACGGCGGACGCGATCAGCGCCACCACCGCCGCGCGGATGCCCTCGAAGGCCCACTGCACGGCTTCGATGTGCTGAAAGTTTTTGACAAAGGCCGCAATGAGCGTGATGATGACGACAGACGGCGCCACCACGCCGAGCGTGGCAGAAATCGCGCCGGGGACGCCCCGCTTCTTGCTGCCGATGAACGTGGCGGTGTTGACGGCAATCACGCCCGGGGTGCACTGGCCGATGGCGTAATAATCCATCAGCTCCTCCTGCGTGGCCCATTGCCGCTTTTCCACGATCTCGCGCTGCAGAATCGGCAGCATGGCATAGCCGCCGCCGAAGGTGCACACGCCGACCTTGGCGAAAGCCAGGAACATGCGCAAAAGTTCTTTCATGGTCTTCTCCTTAAAAAGAAAGGGAGCGTGTGACACTCCCCTTTTTTCTGCTCAGATCGTCGGCGGAGCGATGCCGCCGCCCCCGGACATCATCTGCGACAGGAAGCCGGGCTTTTTCTTTTTCTTCTTGGGCTTATACGGCGGCGGGTTCTGCATCTTTTCCTGCGCCTTCCGGCCCTTTCTCGTCGCCAGGAATTTGTTGACCTCGATCACCGGCGGCGCCATCGTTTCGCTCATGTAGTCGACGCAGCGCGCCAGCAGGATCTGGTCGTTGTTCATGGCGCCGAGAATCGTGACGGCAATCAGGCTCTGGGTGTCGTTGGTGCCGTCTTCATAGATCTCGTTGAGCGTCTGGAACAGCTTTTTCATCGTGGCGGGCTTGTTCTCTTTGATCGCTTCAATCACGCGGGGCGTGCCGTAGTTGACGAAGAACTCCTCCGCCAGAAATTCGTCATACTGCGCCAGATTCGCCTTGTAGGCGTCGCGCAGCTCGGGGAACACGAGGCAAAGCTTGCTGGCCAGGGTGTTCGGGTCATAGAACGAGCCGGCCTTGACCGCGGCCTTTGAAACGGTCTGCGGCGCCTTTTGCACCGCCTTCTTTTTGACCGCAGCCTTCTGGCTGAAGCGGGTCTCCAGCGTCTCGGCCATTTCGCTGACCACGTATTTCACGTCGCGCTCGTCGGCGCCGGCGGGCAGCAGCGACACCAGCACGCGCTTCGGGTCGGCCGCAAGGCCGTCCGCGTCGTCCGCCGCATAAAGCTCCACGCGTTCGTCCGCATAGCGCAGCCGGAGCGCACCCTTTTCGCCCGCATAAACGGCGGCGGCCTCGTCGTCGGTCACGGTCAGCGTCCGGCCGGCTTCATCGGGCTGCGGCTGAAAGCCGTAGGAAGAAAGCGCGTCGCCCAGCAGCGACAGCACCTGCGAAAACTGTTCGGTCTGGATTGCCATATCGTCGTCTCCTTTTGGTCGGAATCGTATCTGTCTTGCACGTTACACCGCATTATATCACAGTTTTTCCGATTTGTCACCCTGAAAGGCCGAAAAAGTTTGAAGATTTCCTTACAACTTTCAAAAAAGGCTTTTCTTTCCGTGCCGTTTGTGCTATGATATCCTCTGTTACACAGAGGAGAGATGGAAAAATGGTTCAAAAGCTCAAGGACAATCTGCGCGAACTGCGCGAACAGATCTCGGTCCCGGAATACCTGTTCTGGTGGGCGTCGCGCATCTTCATGCTGCTGTATATCATCCAGACGTTCAAAGGCGACCACAAATGGATCGACTATCTGCTGCCCGTGATCGTCGGCATCGGCACGTTCGTCGTGTTTCTCATGCGCATGGTCACCCCGCAAAACAGCCTGTTCGGGCGGCTCAGCTTCCATCTGCAGACCTTCGTGGACATGATGTGCGTGGCCGGCTCGGTGGGCAACTACTTCGGCCTTTACAGCGTCAACGGCACGCTGCACTACGACTGGATCCTGCACGTCATCTCGGGCGTGCCCATGACGATGCTCGGCTATTATCTGCTGGTGGCCATGAACGGCAAAAAGACAAAGCTGACGCCCCAGATCTGCGCCTGCGGCAGCATGGGCTTTTCGTTCATCGTCATCATCGGGTGGGAACTCTTCGAATACTGCGGCGACTATCTGTTCGGCGACTGCAACCAGCGCTACAACTGGGAGATCGTGCCGGAGGATCCGTTCTACAACTTCTTCACCCATTCGGCCGCCGGCACGGCGCAGCTGCCGCTTGCCGACACGATCGTGGACATGGCAACGGCGTTCTTTGTTACGATCTTCACCGGCATCGTGCTGTATATCGTTTTGAGGCGCAGAGAGAAAAAGGAAGCGGCAGTCGCGCCGGAAGAGAAAGCAGAAAAGGCCACGGCAGCGGTTTAACCGAAAAGCAAGGCGGCAGTCCAAACGGACTGCCGTCTTTTTGTTTTTTTATCGCTTTTTCCAAAACAGCCCGTGCCGGTTGCAGTAGGCATAGATCCCCTTCACGCGGTTGATCTTGAATCTGGCCTCGGCACCGCCCTCGGGATAGAGCTTGACGAACTGCACGCCCTGATCGGACACCGCCGCAAAAAACGAGATATAGTGATCCTTGGTCATCGGGTGATCGACCGTCACGTAATATTCGTCCTCCACGGTTTCCAGCCGGATCGCGTGCGCCTCATCCGCCGACTCCGCCTCCTGCGGCGGCAGCGTGATGCCGCAGCAGCTGATCACCGCTTCGCCGATCGTCCGGATCACGTTGCCGCAGACCGGGCAGACATAGAACTTCCCTCTTGTCATGTTGGAAGACAGGTTCCGGTTGCTGATGCTTTCGCCCGACAGCAGCTCGATCACGGAGATGCCGAGCGCCCCGGCCAGCGGCTCCAGCAGGCTGATGTCCGGGAACCCCTGTCCCGTTTCCCATTTACTCACAGCCTTGCTGCTGACAAAGAGCGTTTGCGCCAGCTCCTCCTGCGTCATTCTTTTTGCTTCGCGCAGTCTGCGGATCACGGCGCCGGTCACGTAGTTATCCATGGCTCTCGCCTCCTTCTGCAGCTATGATAGCACATCTTTGCGGGGAAAGCTACCCACGGAGCGTGGAATGGGCATTTGTTTTCGGTTCAGCCTGTCGACGTGATTGTTTGTGCCGTTGCATCCGACAAACGCTTGCGCTTGCGCCGCAGTGCCACCGCCTGAAAGAGCAGCATGCCGCAGACGCTGCCGATCAGCAGGAGACTTCGGATGCAGGTCATCAGCCACAGCATGCCTCGTTCCACACCCAAAACGGCATAGCTCCGATAATACAGGTGCAGCATCCTGCCGAATCCCGCTGCCGTCCAGACAAACGTCACCGCTCCGACGCCGCAAACGGCAACAAAGAGTTTTTGCAGCCGCAGATCAAAAAAGCAGAACACCAAAACCGCAAACAAAAGGTCCAACGCAACAAAGACGTATTTGTTGAAAAACAAGCTGTCAAGCACAGAGGAAAAGGCGCGTGTGTCAAACAGCCTGCCGACCGCTTCCATCAAAAAGAACCCCGCGCCGATCAGACCGACCCAGCGCGGCGACAGATTCTGCCGCATCGCCTGCACGACGCCGACAACCGACAGAGAAACGAACAAAACGTATTCCCAAACCGCGACGCTTGTCAATTTTTCTTTTAACATAAATCCGCCTTCTGCCACGGTCAGCATCGTTGTCAGCAACTGCAGCAGACACATCGAAAGCAGCATGCCGTACAGGCAAACCTGTACCGTCCTGGCGCGGTGTGATTCCAGCACCGGCTGCTGCTCCGCATAAAGGCGCATCGTATCTTCGCCCAGAAGCGCATCCACCGTTGTATCCAAAAGCTCCGCCATCCGCTTTGCCATGTAAAGATCCGGGTAGCGCGTGCCGGTTTCCCAGCGGGATACGGTCTGCCGGGTCACATAGAGCTGCTGCGCAAGCGCCTGCTGGGTCAGGCCCTTCGCTTCGCGGGCGCACTTCAGGTTTTCTCCGAATTTCATCTGATCCTTCCTTTCGCAAGTTCAAAAAAGTATCTGCAGATCGCTTTCGTTATAGCATAAAGCGAACGCCTTTGCAAGAGAAACCCGCGAAAAAGCCGCGCACCGAAACGGAACCCCCCTGTTCTGCAAAGCAACGAGCACACAAAAAGGCAGCCCGCAACAGAGCTGCCTTTTTGCGTTTCGGTTATTATCTCTTTTTGTATAGCACTAATTCCGGGTTCTTGCCCTCCGCCTCATAGGTGCTGATCAGAATGAAGTCCATGTTCGCCAGAACGCCGAAGCAGCGTTCGCCGCCGAAGGCGGGTTCGAGCTGCGTGCCGAGGTAGGTCGTGCCGTCGTTCAACAGCTTCACGCTTTCGCCGCTCGGCAGCGGATAAGCGAGGTTGACGAAGCGGCCGACCAGCGCGTTCAGGCTTTCCACCCTGGGCATCCCTTCGATATGCAGATCGTTGATCTCGTCGATCAGCTGCTGCTTGAAGGCTTCGAACTGGCCGTTGTCGCTGAGCTGCTCATAGCGCTTCCAGTAGTCCAGCGTGGGCAGCAGCTGCTTCATATAGGCGCGGGCCTGTTCCTCGGTGAAGCCCTCCCCCGCCATATGGCCGACGCAGACGTTGATCAGGTCGTCCATGTCGCTGTAGGTATAGGTGCCGTCGGCATAGCACCACTGACAGTAGTCCTCGTTGAGCGAGCCGTCCTTGTTTTTGCCGATGATCGCGTCCTCCAGCGGCATGCCGCAGCATTGGCACACGAGCTTGCGCGGCGAGCCGAGCAGCGTGTTGATGGATACGTTGAACACCCCGGAAAGCAGCTTCAGCGTTTCGGTGTTCGGCACGGTCTCGCCGGTTTCCCAGCGCGAAACCGCCTGACGGGTGACAAACACCTTTTCGGCCAGCTCGTCCTGCGACAGGCCGTTTTTGGTTCTGAGTTCATAAATGACGTCTTTCGTGTTCATACAAACACCTCCCGATTCTCATTATACCCGCGCGCCGCGGGAAAAGCAAGCAACGCGCAGTTGCGCTTTCTGCAAAACAGCACGGGCGACCCCGCGGGCAGCCCGTGCTGTCAACTGTCATCTGCCTGCGCCCCGGGCGCTTACGCCTTGCCGGCGCAGCCGAGCACGTCGTTGATCTTGTGCTCCACCATGCCCTGAATGGCTTCGCGGGCGGGCTTCAGATACTGACGCGGGTCGAAGTGATCCGGATGCTCCGCAAAGTGCTTGCGGATGGCGGCGGTCATGGCAAGACGCAGGTCGGAGTCGATGTTGATCTTGCAGACGGCCATGGTCGCGGCCTTGGCCAGCATTTCTTCGGGGATGCCGATCGCGTCCGGCATCTTGCCGCCGTAGCTGTTGATCTCCTTGACGAATTCCTGCGGCACCGAGGAAGCGCCGTGCAGCACGATGGGGAAGCCGGGCAGCTTTTTGCCGACCTCTTCCAGAATATCAAAGCGCAGCTGCGGCTTCTGGCCGGGCTTGAACTTGTAGGCGCCGTGGCTGGTGCCGATCGCGATGGCGAGGGAATCCACGCCGGTGCGGGTCACGAAGTCATAGACCTGCGCGGGGTCGGTGTAGCTGGCGTTGCCTTCTTCCACCGCCACGTCGTCTTCCACGCCGGCCAGAGTGCCGAGCTCGCCTTCCACCACAACGCCGTGGGCGTGGGCGTAATCGACGACCTTTTTGGTCAGCGCCACGTTCTCTTCATAGGGCAGCGAGGAGCCGTCGATCATGACGGAGGTGAAGCCGCCGTCGATGCAGCTTTTGCAGGTCTCGAAGTCGGGACCGTGGTCCAGATGCAGCGCGATGGGCAGGCCGGTCTCTTTTTCGGCCGCCTCCACGAGCTTGACCAGATAGGTGTGGTTCGCATAGGCGCGCGCGCCCTTGGACACCTGCAGGATCAGCGGTGCGTTCAGCTTTTTGGCCGCTTCGGTGATGCCCTGGATGATCTCCATGTTGTTCACGTTGAACGCGCCGATGGCGTAGCCGCCCTTGTAGGCGTCTTCAAACATTTTTTTGGTTGTAACGAGTGGCATAGGTATATCTCCTTTTCTTTAATTTGCTGAGTAAATCGGGCGGGCGTTATCCGAACAGCGACGTGGTCGGCGTTGTCGTCGGCTCGGTCGTCTGCGTGTCGGGCGTATAGGCCAGGGCGAAGCAGTGGGAGCGGATCTTGCCCTCCATCACCTTGCCGCGGAACTCGTTGCCGGTCAGCTCGCGGCCGCCCACGGTCATGGCGGAAACGTAGCCGATGTCGCTGCTGATGGCCTGATCGTGCGACTTGATCGTAATCCACGTTGCCGGGTCGCCCGAAAGCGTGATGCCGAGCTTGTTCTGCACGATGGTGCGGAAGTCTTCGCTGGAAATGGTATAGGTCGTCTTGAAGCCGCTGACGTTGTAGTCGCCGTAGCTCGGACGGCCGCCGTTCAGATACGGCAGATTGCTGCCGCCCCAGACGTTGAAATAGGACGTGGTCTTGCCCGCGCTGATCGAATGGAACGGCGTCAGCGCCGTCTTGCCCTGATAGGCGATGTAAAGGCCCTCGTCCTTGACCTCCTGCGCCACCTGGCGGCAGATGTCGGAGGGCGTTTTGCCGTGGGCGTTCGCGTCGGCGTTGAGCCGGAATCCGTTGTATTTCGCAAAGGTATAAAGCGCAACCGCCTGCGCCTTGAGCGCTTCGTGGCTGAACGCGGAGCTCATCTCGCTTTCCAGGCAGGAGGCCAGGTATTCCACCGTTTCATAATCGGTGCCCGCATAGTTGATCATGGACGGATAGACGTCGCCCTTCACCAGCGTGGTGCCGTAATAGTAGTTGGCCAGAATCTGCGCATAGGTCCAGCCGAGCGAGGAAAGATACTCCGCGCCGTGCTGGCTCAGACCGACGCCGTGGCCGTAGCCGAACACATAGAAGGTGAACGTGCCGCTCGTGGAGGGCGCCGTCGTCGTGGTGGGCGCGGCGGTCACCTCCGAAGCGCCGGGCTCCGCGGGCAGATAGTTGTCTGCCGGCAGCGTGGTGTCCGAGATCGGCATGGTGGACGAATAGGACGACGGATCGGCGGAGGACGGATCCGAGGTCGGTTCGCTCTGCATGAAGTGGTGCAGCAGCAGAATCGGCGCGAGCACGGCGGCCAGCAGGATGACGACCGCAAAGGCGATCACGCCCTTCGACAGCTTCTTGCCGTCTTTTTTGTTCTCGTCGGCGCTCAGCTCGTTCAGCGTCCGCTCGCCGTCCAGCTTGCGGCAGACCGTGTCGCACAGCACGCTGACGCAGTGGCCGGGCAGCAGCATCACGTCGTCGGGATTCATCGTGTTGATCTTTTTGGCGCGGGCGCCCTCGCCGTCGGCAACGGCGGAATAGGCGTAGTACTGCACGCCCGCGTCGGTTTCGCTTTCATAGACCGGCGAAATCGCGGCGCCGAAATCGGTCCCGGCGTCTTCGCGCGCCTGTCTGGCTTCGCGGATCACCTTTGCCGTCTGCGATTCGTCCGGGTCGGCCGGCGCGTCCGCGTCGGGCGTCACGTCGATGAAATCGACCGCTTCCGTCAGGTGCTCCACGTCCCCCTGCAGATGCAGAATCTGCTGCGTGGCGTCGCCGAGCGCAATGGCCAGCCGCCGCTCGCTGCGCTGCAGTGTTTCCACCAGCCGCACGACCGGCCCCAGCAGCTCCCGCTCGTCTTCTGCCTTGCGTATCACGGGCGCCTTGGGCGCGTCGGCCGGCGTTTCCTTGTCGTCATGCGGCGAAAACAGCAGCTCCACAAAGCTTTCCAGCACGGCGTCGATCCGCTCGAAGTCGAGCGGCATCAGCGTCAGGCTGCCATTCTGCACAGCCGCCGTGAAGCCGCTGAACAGCCCGTCGTTTGAAAGATGCGTCACGCTGCCCTTCGGCTCCAGACAGTGCGCGCGCATGTCGAGGTCCGCTTCTCCGTCGTGGTTCTGCGCAATGCGCTCCGCGATCGACGGCGCGGACACGCCTTCGAGCATCAGCTTGGAAAGCAGCTTTTCCTTCAGCGCCAGATAATCGTCGGTTTCCGCCGCAAGAATCACGTCGTCGCCGTCTTCCACCGCAAACGAAGCGGCGGTCAGAAGTGCGTCGACGCCCTCAAAGCTCTGCCGGTCCTCTTCCGAAAAGCCGTAGGCGTCCAGCGTCAGGCAGATCTTATAGACTGCGTCGGCCGAAACCGCAGAGAGGTTTTCCAGAGTAAATAGCTTGATCATGTTGTCCTCCGTCCCTGCGCGCCGGGCTGCGAAAGCGGGCGCGCAACGTTTCTATAGGGTGCTCAGCCGGCGTTCCAGCGCGACGCGGTCGCGTAGGGATTGGCGAGCTTTTTCTTGTCGTAATAAACCTGCGGATAGCGCGGGTTGGCGTTCAGCGTGACGCGGGAGGTGTCCACCGTCGCGGATTCTCCCTGCCGCACCAGCCGCGCTATCACGACCAGCCGCGCGTCGTCGAATTCGTGCGAGCAGGTGGAAAGCGTCAGCAGCGGGTCGGTCACCTGCACGTCCACGCCGGTGTCATAAAGCGAGCGCTGCTTGAGCTCGGCCAGGTATTCCGCCTTGCGCTGGTCGCTGAAAAGCGCGGTGAAGTAATAGGGGAACACGTAGCCGTTGTCGTCTTCCGGCACGGAATTGGAGATGAACACGGCAAAGACCTTCCACTGATAATCGTGATACAGCGTGTTGAACGAAATCACGGGGCTCATCTTATAGCCGGCCAGCGTTTTGTAATGGTCCAGCGCGCCGAAGATCGTGCGGTCGTTCATGTGGTGGCCGAAAACCAGCGTGTTGTAATCGAGCGGCTCCGCCCGGTTGAGAAACGACATGAACGGGCAGCCGTATTTGGTGCTCTTGCCGTAGAAGTTCTTGTTGAGGTATTCCTCGTCGTCCGTCGACTGCACCACGGGCAGGCTCATGTTGATGCCCGGCGCTTCCAGATAGCCGACGAAGTCCTGGTTGGTGGCGTAGAGTCTGGCGTATTTCAGCTGCAGTCCGCGGGGGAACGTCACGTTGGGGAATTCGCCCTTGAGCTGGGCCCACTGCTGCTCGTCGGTCAGCTGCAGATTGTTGCCCACGTCGCCCGGCGCGTTTTGCGGCACGGCTTCGTTGGTCTGCAGAATCAGGTCGCTGACGTCTTCTTCAAACCGTTTGTTGTCCAGATGCAGCTTGTATTCGCGCAGCAGCACCCCGACCGAAAAGAGGATGGCAAGCAGAGAGAGCACCAGCACGACCGTGCGCCCCACGTGCGCGTCCCTGACGACCTCTTCCTTTGTGGGTGGTTCTTCCTCCGGCTCCTCCACCGCAAAGCCGCTGTCGGGCAGACTGCGGTCCGAGGCGAACGGCGCCGAAGCGTAAAGGGCTTCTTCGTCCGTTTCGTCCACCTCCGCCACGCGGAAGCGCGGGTCAAACACGTCGTCGGCCGGCGCGTCGTCGTCCTCCAGAAAGCTGCTCAGGCTTTTTTTCTTCGGGCCGCGGGTCGGTTCGTCCGGCCCCTCTTCGTGCGCATAATCCTTGCTCTGATAGAGGATCCGGGTGCCGAGGCCGTTGTCGTCCGCCGGTTCGGCGTCGGGCCGGTCTGCGGTCTCCGTCTGCCTGGCGGCAAGCGCCAGCAGCTGCTGCAGCTGTTCCTGCGTCAGCTGCACCGTGCCCTCCGCCGGCGCTTCGTCCGGCTGCTGCGGCCGGTTGGTCCGGATCGGCGAGGGCGGGGCTTCCCGCTTCGTCTGCAGCGGTTCCGTATCGGTAAAATCGAACGCGCCGCTGGAAATATCTTCGATTTGCGGACGGTCGACGCCGTCCTCATAGATCTTCTTCATGCGTCACAATCCTTTGAAAATGTGATAACCGCGCCGAAGCGGCCGCTCAGATATCGCCGTACCATATCGAGCGCGTGAGACGCGAATACAGTGCGGTTGTAGTCTCTGCAGTCGGGGCCGGTCTGGCCGGTATGCACCGTCCGCGTTTCCGTCCGGCTGCCGTCGGTCAGGGCAAGATATGCCAGCCCCGGCTCCCTGCCGCGTTCGTCTTTGCCCGGCCCGGCAAGGCCGGTGACGGAAACGGCAAGGTCGGCGCCGCTTTGCGAAAGCGCACCCGCCGCCATCTGCACGGCGACCGCCTCGCAGACCGCGGTTTCCCGCGCGATCAGCTGCGGGTCGACGCCCAGCAGCTTTTGCTTGATTTCGTTTCGGTATGACACGACGCCGCAGCCGAACACGTCGGACGCGCCGGGAATGTCCGTCAGCCGTTTGGCGATGAGCCCCGCCGTGCAGGATTCCGCCGCGGCGAGCGTCAGGCCGAGCTGCCGCAGCCGTTTGACCACGGCCGTTTCCAGGTTCGGCACGTCGACGCCGTAGACCTTGTCGCCGAGCCGGGAGACGATCTCCCCGACCACCGGTTTGAGCAGCGCGCGCGCTTCGGCTTCGTTCTGCGCCTTTGCGGTCACGCGCAGCATGGCTTCGCCGCTTTTGGCATAGGGGGCGACAGTGGGGTTTTCGTGATCCAGCAGATCGGAAACGGTCTGCGCCATGGCGCTTTCGCCGATTCCGAAGGTGCGGATCTCCGTCGACACGATCACGCCGTCGGAAAACCGGCGCAGATAGGGCAGCGCCCCGCTTTGGAACATCGCCCGCATCTCGCGCGGCGGCCCCGGCAGCATCATGAGCCGTTTGCCGTCCTTTTCCATGGCGCAGCCCGGCGCGGTGCCGTTGTCGTTTGCAAAAATGACGGCGCCCTCCGGCATCCAGGCCTGCTTTTCGTTCGTCTTCGGCATTTCGACGCCCTTGACGGCGAAGTAAGCCTTCATGCGGCGCAGACTTTCGTCATGCAGCACCAGCTTTTTTTGGAAGCAGGCGGCGCAGACCTCCTTGGTCAGGTCGTCCTTGGTGGGGCCGAGGCCGCCGGTGGTCATCACCAGATCGGCGCGCGAGAGTGCCGTTTCCAGCACCTGCCGCAGCCGTTCGGGGTTGTCACCCACCACGCTCTGATGCAGCACGGATATGCCGAGCGCAGCCAGCTGCCTGGAAAGATACTGTGCGTTCGTGTTCAGAATGTCGCCGAGCAGCAGCTCGGTGCCCACAAAAACGAGCTCGCACGTCATGCACAATATCCCCTTTCGTTACGGTTATTCTTCGAGATAGGTATATCTGCTCTCTTTGACCGCGCGTTCCACGAGCGGCCCGAAATCGAACAGGGCTTCCGCCTCCTCCAGCATCGGCACGGTCGGCCGCGTCTTGGGGTGCTTCGGCGTGAACACCGTGCAGCAGTCCTCATAGGGCTGCAGCGAGGTTTCAAACGTGTCGATCCGCCGCGCGATCTCGATGATCTCGTCCTTGTCCATGCCGATCAGCGGCCGGAACACCGGAATCCGGGCCACGGCGTTGGTGCAGGCGAGCGAATCGATCGTCTGCGACGCAACCTGACCGAGGCTTTCGCCCGTGATCAGCGCCTTGCAGCCATCGTTCACGGCGATCTGCTGCGCGATGCGCATCATCAGCCGGCGCATGATCAGCGTGAACATATCCTCGGGACAGTGGTCCTTGATCGCTTCCTGAATCTCGGTGAACGGCACGACGTAAAGCTTCACGCGGCCGCTGTAGCGCGACACGAGCTTTGCCAGCGCGTGCACCTTCAGCTCGGCGCGCTTGCTGGTATAGGGCGGCGAAACGAAGTGCACCGCGTCGAGCATCAGCCCGCGCTTCGACATCATGTACCCCGCCACGGGACTGTCGATGCCGCCGGAAAGCAGCAGACACGCCTTGCCGGAGGAGCCGATCGGCAGACCGCCGGCGCCCTTCCGCTGGTTGCCGTGGATCAGCACCTGATCGCGGATTTCGACCGTGACGGTCAGCTCCGGCGCGTGGACGTCCACCTTCAGCGGATGGATGTGCGACAGGATGTGCCCGCCGACCTCGGCCGCAATCTCGGGCGAGGTCATGGGAAAGCGCTTGTCGCTGCGCTTGCCGTTCACCTTGAACGTGCGCACCCGCCGCAGGTCGTCGCCCAAGAATTCCAGCGCCGTGCGCTTGATGGCTTCGATGTTTTTGTCGCAGACGGCGGCAACCGAGAAGCCGACGATGCCGAACACGCGCGAGACGCGCTCCACGGCCTCGTCAAAATCGACGTCGTCCTCCGCCGGCTCGCAGACGATGGTGGACTGCGATTTGCGGAACGTGAACGTGCCGAGATCGGCCAGCCGCCGGCGCAGGTTTTTGATCATAATATCTTCAAACGTGGAGCGGTTGAGGCCCTTGAGCACGATCTCCCCGTTTTTGATCAGAATTACTTTTTTCATGTCGTTATCCTTTTTTCCGAATCGTTTTGAGCGCCGCGCGGATCCCTTCCAGCGCATAGTCCAGTTCCTCTTCGGTCGTTTCATCCGAGAGGCTGACGCGCAAGGCGGCGTCGGCCAGTCTGACGTCGAGCCCCGCCGCCGCCAGCACGGGGCTGCGGTGGCCCTTTGCGCAGGCGGAGCCGGAGGAAACGTAGACGCCGCGGTCCGACAGGAAGTTCAGTACCGCTTCCGCGGGCAGACCCGGCAGCGAAAGATGGACGATATAGGGCAGCGCGTCGTCGGCGCTGTTGACCGCAACGCCCGGCTCGTTTTTCAGTTCTGCAACGAAAGCGTCGCGCAGCGCGGTGACGCGCGGCAGGTGCTTTTCGGGGGCCAGCCGCGTTGCCGCGCC
>JAEEUW010000001.1 GCA_016290665.1 Clostridiaceae bacterium
GTGACCGCTGCGGTCACGCCGGTTTTGTCTCTTGGATTTTGTGGGGCAAAATCCGATGCTCGTTATAACTGTGGACAATAGAAGATCTATTCGGCAAACCGGAATTTACCGAGCAGCCAGTTTCAAAAATTTAGTATCGTTCATTTGCTCATTTGTCAAATACTCTCCGTTATAAAACAGCGCATAGGTAGTAATCGGTGTAGGAGCGTTCTGTGCCTGTTCTTTGCTTTCAATATGAATTGCCCTGAACGGGATATTATGCTCTTTGGCAGTCTGTTCCACAATCGGCACATACTTTGCGTTGAACGGGCATTGGCTGGTGTAGAACAGGACATACCCCTCGTCGTTCACATGTGGATGCTTTGCAAAGTCCTTGAACCTTGGCTGTTCTGCATCAGCAGAGAACGGTAAATGCCAGAGTTGGATTCCGTTGTCTGCCTCGTCACACATGGAAAAGCCCTTATATTTCAGAAACTTCGGATCAGCAAGGAATGGCTTTTTCTTTGCAGCACAAAGGATACACAGTCCCTTTTTGCCTTTCTCTTTACTGTCCTCAATGCATGCTCCCAATAGATCATTTGAATATCCGTGTCCCTTGAACGAACCGGACACCCATAGGCAATCGATATACATATACCCTTCTGCGACAATCGGATTCCATGCGTTCTCAGCCGGTATATATTCGATAAAGCATTTCCCGCGCTCTATGCTTTTCAGAAATACAAGCCCCTCATCAAAACGATCTGCCAGCCATGCTTTCTTCGATGAAACCTGGATATCCATGTTATTGGAGATAGCACAGCAGATGTGCTCTTTCTCCAAATTATCTTTAGTCACTTTGATATACTCCATAAGAAATCCCCCCACAAATCCCGATCTGTTTTAATCATTGTACCATGGCGGACCCGCGTGGTCAATTAACTAACTTTCAAAAGGGAAGGAAGCACTTCCTTACGAAGTGCCTCCCTCAAGGCGGTTCTTTTTTTATTTCAGCGTATATCGCATGATCTCAGGATGGCACAGCGTGCCGCGCTTGCCGCAGGTGGTGCAATAGACGGCGATGTTGGGCGCCGTGTCCCAGTCCATCTTTTCCCAGCCGCAGTGCAGATAATAGGCCGGCTCCTTGGCGCAGGCCCAAAGCTCCTTGATGCCGCGCTTTTTCGCTTCATCGAATACGACCTGCTGCATCACGCGGCCGTAGCCCGTATGGTGCAGATCGGCCCGCACGGCAATGTCGCCCAGCGAATAGACGCCGTCACGCATTTCCAGCGTGGAGGCAGCCATCAGCGCGCCGGTCTCGGGGTCGTCCATCCGCCACATGCGGATCACGCGTTCGGGCACACGGTCTTCGATCGCGACGCCCATGCCGCTTTCGTGGAACAGCGTGGAGAGCGCCAAAAAGTCTTCTGTTTCCCGGATGATATAGTCCGCCATGTTCAAATTCCTCTCTGTGTCAAGTCCAAGCGATTGTACCACAAAAGGAGCATGAAGTCAATAGAAAATTTTTCTTCCTCCGGCAAAAGGCGCCCGCACGCAGAAGCGTGTTTCAGTCCGCAAACAGTGCCGTGGAGTAGTAGCGGTCGCCGCTGTCGGGCAGCAGCGCCACAATGGTCTTGCCCTTGTTTTCGGGCTGCTTCGCCAGCGTCAGCGCCGCAAACAGCGCCGCGCCGGAGGAGATACCGACGGAGATGCCTTCCTTTTTGGCAAGGTATTTTGCCGCCTCAAAGGCGTCCTCGTTGACCACGCGGAAAACCTTGTCATAGACGCCGGTGTTCAGCACATCGGGCACGAAGCCCGCGCCGATGCCCTGAATCTTATGGGCGCCGCTTCTGCCCTCCGAAAGGACGGGCGAGCTGTCGGGCTCCACGGCGACGACCTGCACCGCCGGGTTCTGCTCCTTCAGATATTCGCCCGCGCCGGTGACCGTGCCGCCGGTGCCGACGCCCGCGATGAAGAGATCGACCTTGCCGTCGGTGTCGCGCCAGATTTCGGGGCCGGTGGTCGCCTTGTGGATCGCCGGATTGGCCGGGTTGACGAACTGGCCGGGGATGAAGCTGTCCGGGATCGTTTTTGAAAGCAGCTGCGCCTTTTCAATGGCGCCCTTCATGCCCTTTGCGCCCTCGGTCAGCACCAGCTCGGCGCCGTAGGCTTTGAGGATATTGCGGCGCTCCACGCTCATGGTCTCGGGCATGGTCAGGATGATGCGGTAGCCCTTGGCGGCGGCAATGGCGGCCAGACCGATGCCGGTGTTGCCGCTGGTGGGTTCAATGATGACGGAGCCGGGCTTCAAAAGGCCCTTTTCCTCCGCATCTTCAATCATCGCCTTGGCGATGCGGTCCTTGACGGAACCGGCGGGGTTGAAGTATTCGAGCTTGACCAGTACGGTCGCTTCGAGCTTTTGCTCTTTTTCAATGTTGACGATCTCCACCAGCGGGGTGTTGCCGATCAGACCGAGGGTCCCTTTATAAATGTTTGCCATGATGCATTCCTCCTGTTATGCTGTTATTGAATGGCCGCGAAGCCCGCGGCAAGGTCGGCAAGGATGTCGTCGATATGCTCCGTGCCGACGGAAAGACGGATGGTGTTTTCATAGATGTTCTGGCTTTCCAGTTCTTCTTTGGAAAGCTGGGAGTGCGTTGTGGACGCCGGATGAATGACGAGACTCTTGACGTCCGCCACGTTGGCCAAAAGGGAAAAGATCTGCAGCGCGTCGATGAACTTCCACGCTTCCTCTCTGCCGCCCTTGACGTCAAAGGTGAAGATGGAGCCGCCGCCGTTGGGGAAGTACTTCTCATACAGCGCATGCTGCGGGTGGTCGGGCAGCGAGGGGTGGTTGACCTTTTCGACCAGCGGATGGTTTGCAAGGAAGTCCACGACCTTTTTCGTGTTCTCCGCGTGGCGCTCCAGCCGCAGCGAAAGCGTTTCCACGCCCTGCAGCAGCAAAAAGGCGTTGAACGGCGAGATGGCCGCCCCGGTGTCGCGCAGCAGGATCGCGCGGATGTAGGTGACGAAGGCCGCCGGGCCGGCCGCCGCGGTGAACGAAACGCCGTGGTAGCTCGGGTTCGGCGCGGCAATGTTCGGATAACGCTCCGGCGACCACGGGAACTTGCCGGAATCCACGATGACGCCGCCGAGGGTCGTGCCGTGACCGCCGAGGAATTTGGTGGCGGAATGCACCACGATATCGGCGCCGTGCTCGATCGGGCGGATCAGATAGGGCGTGCCGAAGGTGTTGTCAATCACCAGCGGAACGCCTTTGCTGTGGGCAAGGGCCGCCAACGCGTCAATGTCGGGGATGTCGCTGTTCGGGTTGCCGAGCGTTTCAATGAAGACCGCTTTCGTGTTCTCCCGGAACGCATCCTCCACCGCGCCGAGGTCGTGAATATCGACAAAGGTCGTTGCAATGTCATATTGCGGCAGCGTGTGGGCGAGCAGGTTGTAGCTGCCGCCGTAGATGGAGCTTTGCGCCACGATATGGCCGCCGGAAGCGGCAAGGGCTTCCAGCGTATAGCTGATGGCCGCCGCGCCCGACGCGACCGCCAGCGCCGCCACGCCGCCCTCGAGCGCCGCGATGCGCCGTTCCAGCACGTCCTGCGTGGAGTTGGTCAGCCGGCCGTAGATGTTGCCGGCGTCGGTCAGGCCGAAGCGGGCCGCCGCGTGTTCGGAATTATGGAAAACGTAGCTGGTGGTCTGATAGATCGGCACCGCACGCGAATCGGTTGCCGGGTCGGCCTGTTCCTGGCCGACGTGCAGCTGCAATGTTTCAAAACGGTAGTTGCTCATTGTGATACCTCTTTCTTTTTTTCATTAGATTCTATTCGGTCAGCAGAAAGAGGGACACATTCGGCCGAAGCGGAAGTTCCGGCGCAGCAGACGGACAAAAATCAGTTTCATGGGCGGCTCCTTACATCGGTTTGTTTGCGCTGTTCATAATCCGCCAGCGCGGCGCGGATGGCTTCCTCCGCCAGCACGGAGCAGTGGATCTTGTGGGCGGGCAGACCGTCCAGCGCTTCGGTGACCGCCTGATTCGTCAGCTGCAGCGCTTCGGAGATCGGCTTGCCCTTGATCAGCTCCGTTGCCATGGAGCTGGACGCGATCGCGCTGCCGCAGCCGAAGGTTTCAAAACGAACGTCCACGATGACGTCGTTTTCGATTTTGAGATACATTTTCATGATGTCGCCGCATTTCGCGTTGCCGACCGTGCCCACGCCGTTGGCGTCTTCCAGCACGCCGAGGTTGCGCGGATTGCGGAAGTGATCCATCACTTTTTCGCTGTAGAGTGCCATGGGGGTTCCTCCTTACAGGATAAACGGGGTTTTGCCTTCGCACAGGTCGCGCCAGACCGGCGAGAACGACCGCAGGTGCGCGACCACCTCTTTGACGGCGGCAATGATTTCATCCACCTGCGCTTCGGTGGCGTCTTCGCCCAGCGTGAGCCGCAGCGAGCCGTGCGCCACGTCGTGCACGCGGCCGATGGCCAGCAGCACGTGGCTCGGGTCGAGCGACCCGGAGGTACAGGCGGAGCCGGACGACGCGCAGATGCCCTTGTCGTCCAAAAGCAGCAGCAGCGATTCGCCCTCAATGCCTTCAAAACAGAAGTTGACGTTGCCGGGCAGCCGCCTTGCCGCGTCGCCGTTGAGCGCGCTGTGGGGAATTTCACGCAGGCCCCGGATCAGCCGGTCGCGCAAAGCCGTGAGCCGGTCGGTGGTCTGCTCCATCCCGCAAAGGCTTTCTTCCAGCGCGGCGGCCATGGCAACGACGCCGCCCACGTTTTCCGTTCCCGCGCGCAGACCCCGCTCCTGGGCGCCGCCCTCGATCAGGCTTTGCAGCCGGACGCCGCGCCTCGCATAGAGAAAGCCGACGCCCTTCGGGCCGTGAAACTTATGCGCCGAGGCGGAAAGCAGGTCCACGTTGTCTTCTTTGACGTTCACCGGAATATGGCCGACGGCCTGCACCGCGTCGGTGTGGAACAGCACGCCCCTGTCGCGGCAGATCCTGCCGAGGGCACGGATCGGCTGGATCGTGCCGATCTCGTTGTTGGCGGTCATCACCGTGACCAGACAGGTGTCGTCGCGGATGGCGGCTTCCAGCTCTTCGGGGCGGACGATGCCGTTTTCGTGCACGGGGAGCCAGGTGACTTCAAAGCCTTCTTTTTCCAGCTTCCGAAGCGTATGCAGCACCGCGTGATGCTCGATCGGGTCGGAGATGATGTGGCGTTTGCCCTTGGCCGCGCCGAGGTACGCCGCGGAACGGATGGCCTGGTTGTCGGCTTCCGAGCCGCCGGAGGTGAAGAGAATCTCGCGCGGTTCGGCGCCGATCAGCGAAGCAACGGTCTGCCGGGCGCGTTCCAGCGCTTCCTTTGCCTTCTGTCCCAGCGCATACAGGCTGGACGGATTGCCATAGCAGTCCTCCAGATACGGCAGCATGGCTTCGACCGCCGTTTTGCTCATTCTGGTGGTTGCCGCGTTGTCGGCGTAGATCATGCGCACCCTCCCCTTCCGGCTGTTTTTTGCATTATACTACCATTCGCCTACTATGTCAATAGGTTTTTAAAACTTTTTTCGGCCTTTATTTTTCGCCCGCCTCTTGATTGCCTATTTACCCTGTGGTATACTATGTAAAAAGGAGGCGGACGCCATGATTTCAACCAAGGGGCGCTATGCGCTGCGCGTGATGCTTGACCTGGCCGAGCACGCGGCCGACGCGCCGGTCCCGCTCAAGGACATTGCCGAACGGCAGGAAATTTCCAAAAAGTATCTGGAAATCATCGTGAAAGACCTGGTCAAGGGCAAACTGATCAAGGGCGCCAGCGGCAAGGGCGGCGGCTATTCGCTTTGCCGCGCGCCGCAGGAGTATTCCGTGGGCGAGATTATCGAGCTGACGGAGGGGTCGCTTTCGGCCGTGGCCTGCCTTGCCGCCGACGCGGAGGTCTGCCCGCGCGCCGGCTCCTGCCGGACGCTGCCGCTCTGGCGGGAATATGACAAGATGGTGCACGATTTCTTCCGGAGCAAAAAGCTGACGGACCTGCTGTAATCCCGTATCATAAAAACAAACACCACCCGTGCGGCGCTGCGCCGCGGGCGGTGTTTTTCTTTTTGCTGCGTTCAGGGCGTCTGCCGGTAAAAGTCTTTCAGCATCGGATAGAGCTGTCTGTATTTCCGGTATTTTTGTTCATAGATCGCCGCCGTTTCGGCGTTCGGCGTAATCACTGCCTTGATCCGGGGCGCGTGACGGAGGCCGAGCGCAAGCAGGGCGCCGCCGTAGGCCGGGCCCTCGTTGTCGATGACGTGCAGTTCCAGATGCAGCACGTCGGCAAGGATCTGCATCCACGCGTCGCTTCTGGTGCCGCCGCCGCAGACCGTGGCTGCGCTGACCGGGGGGCAAAGCGCCAGGCAGTCTTTGATGGCGAACGAGACGCCCTCGAACACGGCCGTCTGCAGATCCTCGCGCGTCGTGGCGTGCGTCAGCCCGAGGAACGCGCCGCGCACGTCGCCATCGTTATGGGGACAGCGTTCGCCCGAAAGATAGGGCATGAAATAGAGCTCGTTCGAGGGGTCGCCGGCTTTGACGTCATAGCCGCTTTGCAGCACGCGCTCGTTGAGCCATTGGTTGCAGCTTGCGGCGGACAGGATGCAGCCCATCAGGTGCCATTTGCCGTTCGCGTGGCAAAACGAATGCAGGGCCGGGTTATCCGGCTGAACAAACGAATCGGTCGGCAAAAAGACCGTGCCGCTCGTGCCCAGCGAGATGTTGCACTGCCCGGCGCGCACCGTGTCGGTGCCGATGGCCGCGGCGGCGTTGTCGCCCGCGCCGGCCGCCACGTCGGCGCAAAGGCCGAGCGCCGTCGTCCGGCCGATGACGGCTTCGCTTTCATAAACGGCGGGCAGCATGGCTTCCGTAATGCCGAGGACGCCGAGCATCTCCTTCGACCAGCAGCGGTGTGCCACGTCAAAGAAGAGCGTGCCCGAGGCGTCGCTGACGTCGGTGGCGAACACGCCGGTCAGCCTGTAGTTGATATAATCCTTCGGCAGGCAGAGCTTGCTGCACCGCGCAAACAGCGCCGGCTCATTCTCTTTGACCCAAAGAATCTTCGGCGCGGTGAAGCCGGCAAAGGCGATGTTGCCGGTCAGCGCCTGCAGCCGCTCTTTGCCGATCACGCTGTTGAGCCAGTCGGTCTCTTTGCCGGTTCGCGTGTCGTTCCAGAGGATCGCCGGGCGCAGCACGCGGTCGTCCTCGTCCAGCATGACGAGGCCGTGCATCTGGCCGCCGACGCCGACGGCCCTGACCGCCGTCTTGTCAATATCCGCCGTCAGCTCTTCGATGCCGCTGCAAACGCCGTTCCACCAGTCCTCGGGGTTCTGCTCGCTCCAATGGGGCTTCGGCTGCAGCAGCGGATAGCTTTTGGAAACGGTGCGCAGAATCACGCCGTTTTCATCTGTCAGAATCAGTTTGACCGCCGACGTGCCGAGGTCGACGCCGATTGCATACTTCATGACTCACGCTCCCTTTCGGATCGTTTTCTTTTTGGTGTCATTGTCCCACCAGAGCTCCACCGTAACCGGGCGGTCGCTTTCGATCTGCACCGTCGGCTCGTCGTGTTCGCTTTTGCGCGCGTCGCACAGCAGCGACAGCGTGGCGTCTTTGCCGAACGGATAGCGCTCCACGCCGTGGCGTTCGGTCAGATTGATGTGCCAGCGGATCACGTGGTTTTCGGCGTCCGGCTTGATGCCGAAGACGAACTCAAACAGCACGCTGATGGGGGCGAGGCCCGTCCAGCCGACGAAATCGTCCTTGGCCGGGCTGCCCTTGCACGGCCGGCCCTTGGCGTCCGGGCAGGGCGCATAGTTTTCAAACACCGTGTCGGTGTCGTTGAAGACCGCAACCACGTTGTCGAGGTAGTTCAGGCCGATCTTGTGTGAAAGGCCGAATTTGCCGTAGCGGTCGAGCCCGCACAGCACCATGTAGTTCGTCGGCGCCCAGACGCCGCCCTTCCAGTAGCCGCCCGCCGGGTTGAACTCCGGATGGTCGGCGGAAAGCGCGGGCACCATGCAGGGCGTGGCGAATTCACGCTTGTTCGTCAGGTGGGCGATGAAACGCTCGGCCCGGTCGGCGGGCACGATCTCGGCCAGCAGCGCCCAATAGGCGCCGATGTGCTTGACGTAGTTGAGCTCGCCGTTTTTCCAAAGGTCATAATAGAACGCCGTCTTGTCATCCCAAAGGATGTCGTTGACCACGGAAATCAGCCGCTCGCGTTCCGCCTGCAGGCCGGCGGCGTCGGCTTCCCGGCCGAGAACCTTGGCCATATCCATCAGGATCCTGCAGTTCATCAGCTCCTGCATGCAGGCGTCGTTCCAGACCATGTGGCCGTGCGAGAACGATTCGTGATACCCCGCCTGCATCCGCGGCAGGTTGTCCATGCCGCAGCCCCAGCCGCTGGACCAATAGGTTCCGTCGCGCCAGGTGTGGTTCAGCCGCATCCATTCGTGATAGGCCATCAGGCACGGGAAGACCCTGGCCAGGCGGTCGCGGTCGCCGAAGTTTTTGAAGTATTCCCATTCGCACCACGCCATGATGTCGGGGCCGGTGGCGGCGGGGTCAAACCGCGTGAAATGATCGCGGCCGGTGTCCTCTTCGATCTCGCGGCAGATGTAGCCGTCGGCGTACTGGTGGGAATAGAAATTGTTGAGCGTGGCCTGAAAGTCAAAGGACCGTGCGCCGTATTTTCCGAACATCAGGATGAACGAGGAATCCCACATAAAGATGCAGCCGTTGAAGGCGGTGTCGATGAAGTTCGACACGAAGCCCGCGCCGCTGATCGGCCTGCAAAGGTTGCCGAAGGCCAGCTTCCACGTTTTGTCATAGCAGCGCAGCACGTCGTCATGGCCCTGCCAGACGGGCCGCGGCAGCCGGTCCTTTTCCGCTTCCCAGGTCGGCAGCGGCGCGTTTTCCGGCGTCATGTTTACAAAGCGGTTTTCTTTGAAAAAGCGGTTTTCAAGAATCGTGAATCTATCATAAAAGCTCTGATTCATGGTAAAAAGCTCCTTTCCCTCGTTCACAGAATCGTCAGTTCCCGCGCAATACCGTCATAGCCGCCGCCGGTAATGAACTGCGGCAGACCGGGCGCGAGTTCGCTTTCAAAGCTGAAGTGGATATGGCCGGCAAGCACTGCCTTGATCAGCGGCTGCGATTTGATGAAATCGATGGCCTCCATTGTGGCGCCGCGCGGCCGGATCTCGATGGCCCGCCACTCGTCAACCGGCAGATCGTCCTCCTCGCAGCCCGCAAGGTAACAGCTCGTGCCGGGGCCGGAGCGCTCCACGTGATACTCATAAAGCGACCGTTCAAACAGCGGCACGTGCAGACACAGGATGATCGGCAGCCCCTTGGCAAGCTCTTTTTTGAGCCGCGTGATCTGCCAGGCCTCAAACTGATGGTAGCTGTCGTCGATGGCGACGAAGTTCACGCCGCCGACGATCCTCGAATGGAAGAACAGCGGCACCCCCAGACCCTCGGGCAGCATTTCGCGGAAGCTGTTCATTTTGTAGGCGCGGTCCTCATAGGCTTCGCCCAAATAATGGGAAAACTCATGGTTGCCCGCAGCAAAGAAAACCTTTTCCTCAGAAAGAATTGTCCGGGCGAATTCAAAATTTGCCTGCGAGGTGAAGTCGATCAGGTCGCCCGTGTGGACCATCAGATCGCAGTGCGCTTTTGCGTAGGCCAGTTGTTCCCGAAAAAGCTGTTCTCTGTTGGATGAATCGAACCGTCCGGCCAGCGCATGCTTGCGTTCGTTGTCGCGCTCATCCACCCGCGCAATGTGCGAGTCGGTGACATGCAAAAGCGTAAGCGGGCGTTCCAGTCCGATGTGCAGTGTGTTTTTCAGCAGTTCCATGGCTTCCTCCCGTTAGATGGAAAACAGTCCGTTCTGAACAGTCAGTTCAAAGCGCGCGCAGATGTCTTCAGACGACGTACCCAGCAGCAGCGTGTGTTCGCCGTCGTGCAGACCGAAACGCATATCCGCGTCGTAATAGCAGAATGCGTCTTTTGAAAGCCGCAGCGTGACGTCCTTCGTTTCGCCCGCCCGCAGCGCGACCCGCGCATAGCCCTTCAGCTCTTTGACCGGGCGCACAACAGCGCAGTCGTGCGAAGCGAGATAGAGCTGCGCCACCTCGGCGCCGTCGCGCCCGCCGGTATTCGTGAGCCGGAACGAGACCGCCGCGCCGTCTTCTTCAACGGAAAGCGCCGCGTCGCTGACCGCAAAGGTCGTGTAGCTCAGGCCGAAGCCGAAGGGGAACAGCGGCCTGCCGTCGTTGTCGCAATAGCCGTACCCGCGGCCGGAGGGCTTGTGGGCATAGAACAGCGGCAGCTGGCCCACGGTCTGCGGAATCGTGATCGGCAGCTTGCCGGACGGATTTGTGATTCCGAACAGAATCTCGGTCAGCGCCCGCGCGCCCTGTTCGCCGGGGTACCAGCTTTCGACCACGGCTTTCGTTTGGCCGATCCAGGCCGTCATGTCAATCGGCGCGCCGTTTTGCAAAACGACGACTGCATCGGGATCGGCGGCGCACAGGCGCAGAATGGAGCGTTCCTGGTCGTCCGTCACACTTTGGGCGGCGGCGTCCACGATCAGGCCGCCGTCGCTTTCGCTTGCTTTATGGACGGAGACCGACGGCAGCCGCAGATCGCTGCGGTCGCTGCCCTCCCCTTCCAGAATGGTGGTGAAATAGAAGTTGACGTCGCAGGTCGGGGCGAGCGTTTCGATTTCATCGGGCTCGCCGAAGAGCACCTCCGCTTCGCCGCCGAAGAATTCGCGCAGGGCTTCCAGCGGCGTGGGAGCGTCCTCGCCGCGCCAGGGCGCCTGATAGGGCCCGGAATAGTTGGCGCCGATCGGGATCAGCTTTGCGCTTTGGCCGAAGACGCCGACGCGTTTGACCCGGTCCTTTTGCAGCGGCAGAACGCCGTCGTTCTTGAGCAGCACGATGGCTTCGCGCGCCGCCTCGAGCGCCAGCGCTTTATGGGCCGGGCAGCGCACAAGGTCGTTCGCCGCGTCGCCGTTAGCGAACGGATCGTCAAACAGGCCGATGCGGAACTTTGCCGTCAGGATGCGCAGAACGTTTTGATCAAGCTCCCGTTCTGTCAGATATCCCTTTTTCACCGTTTCCTTTACCGCGGCGTATTCGTTGAACGGCAAGATCACATCCAGCCCTGCTTTGAGCGCTTTCGCTGCGGCCTTCGCGTCGGAATCCACCAGCCGGTGGGCGGTGCGCAGGCCCTCCACGCCCCAGTAATCGGACACCACGAAGCCCCGAAAGCCCCAGTCGCCGCGCAGGATGTCGGTCAGCAGGCGCCTGTTCGCGCTGCAGGGCACGCCCTCCCAGCCGTTGTAGGCCGCCATGACGGACTGCGCGCCCGCGTCGAAGCAGGCTTTGAACGGCGGCAGGATCGTTTCGCGCATGGTGCGCTCGCTCGTTTCGGCATAGTTGGAATCGCGGCCGCCGAAGCCGTAGTTGTCGGCAAAATGCTTCGGTGTGGCAATCACGCCGTTTTTTGCAAGGCCGCGGCACATGGCGGCGCCCATGTCGCTTGTCAGCCTGACGTCTTCGCCGAAGGTTTCCACCGTGCGGCCCCAGCGGCAGTCGCGCGCCAGGTTGACCACCGGCGCAAACACCTGCCGCACGCCGACCGCGGCGCACTCCTTGCCGATGGCGTCCGCCACGCGTTCCGCAAGCGCGGGATCGAACGACGACGCCAGACCGATCGGCTGCGGGAAGTTCGTGCACATGCCCCACTGGGCGCCGTGCAGCGCTTCGCCGTTTTCAATCGGCGGAATACGGTGCGGCTGCGCCTCGATGCTGGCTTTCACATCTTTGTTGATCTTTGCCGCCACCTCGGCGGGCGCGGCCGGGGTCTCGCGCTTCTGGTGCATGAAATGCCCCGGGTTGCGGTAGCTGCCGCAGAGCGGATCGCGGCGGGCGTCGTAATCGCCGTCCACGTCAAAATACATGTCGGCCGTCACCTGCCGGATCTTTTCGTCGAGTGTCAGCTCGCGCAGCAACGCCGCCGCGCGCGCTTCGGGTGATGGAATCATGGCGCAGTCCCCTTTCTGTTTGCGGCAAGAGCAGGCCGAAAAGCCCCGGGCCCGCAAACCCGCGCCGCGCGGATCGTTGACCCTCCGGGCGTATCCCCGGATCCGGAAGGAGGCGCACGGCGGTCTTGCCTATACAATCGGCGGGTTTTTGAACACATCGCGCACGGCCTCCAGATAGCCGTAGCCCCAGACGTCGTCCGGCTCGAGATAGCTCATTTCGGTCCACTCGTTCCACGAATTGATCGTGATGAGCGGCACGTCGTTATAGGCGTCCGCAAAGTCTTTCGCCATCTGCAGACCCTTTTTGAAGTTTTCGGGCGTGTTGTTTTTCATGATGGGCCGCGTCAGAAACAGGTGGCGCGGATTGTTGTCCCAGCCGATGGTCATGTGCGGATAATAGGGCACCTTGTAATCCCGGCGGATGCGGTCCCATTCTTTCTGTACGTCGGGCAGGATCTCGAGATAATCGCGGTCGCAGTCCACAAAATGACAGAACTGATAATGCGTCACGGAATCAAAGCCGAGCAGCTCCACCAGGTCCTTGGTGGAGCCTTCCCGGGCGCTGTCCACGCCGCTGACGTTGACCGCGTGTTCGGCATAGATCGTCGCCTGCAGATGCAGACCGGGGAAGCCGGCTTCTCTGGTCAGGGTGCGGAAGTGCTCCAGCGCTTCGCGCGTCTTGTCGATACCGCCGAGGCCGCGCACGAGGTTGGACATCTCATAGATCATGAACACCGGGCAGCCGTCGATCTTGTAATAGTTCGGCCGTTTGAAATACAGGTCGATCACGCGGCGGCAGACGCGGTCAAATTCCTCGCGCGGCTGCGAGCCGAACCAGATGATCTCGTCGAGGCCCGACTGGCGTTTATCCCAGGTGTAGCCCGCGTCGTGGTTGGCCCACATGAGATAGAACTGCATCTCTTCGTTGTTCTTTGCGCCGAGGAAGCCCTCGTCCAGACACTGCTCCAGAAACGGGCGGCGGTCATACCAGTACCAGTCATAGATGAACACGTTGACGCCGTGGCGCAGCGCTTCTTTGATCTGAAACGCCATCACCTCGGGGTCGGCTTCGTCCACCGTGCCCCAAAGGGGCTTGCGCGGCAGGATCTGGCCCTCCACGCGCGCTTCGGCAGAAAGCACCGACTGCCATTCGCCGATCCCCTGCTCCCAGAACTGGCGGGCGCGGGGTTCTTTTCCGGTATAGGACGGCCAGATATAGGCCGCAACGTCATATTTTTTCATGGACAACCATTCCTTTTTCATCGCATTTCATCGCGCATGGGCTGCGCGGTTTTCAACAGGCGGGTCAGAATCGCGTCGCGTTCGGCGTCGGGCGCTTCCAGACTCTGATGGTGCGCTTCCAGCACACAGTCGCCCAGATAGCCCACGTCGCGCAGCACGGCAAGGAACGCGGTCCAGTCGATAGTGCCGTCGCCGGGGATCAGATGGCCGTCGCCGCTGCCGTCGTTATCCTGAATGTGCAGCGACATCGGCACCACGGAACACTTTCTGAGAATCTCCGCTTCATAGCCGCTGCAGTGGGCGTGGCCGACGTCGAAGCACCAGCCGAACCAGTCGGAATTCACCTTCTTGACCAGGTCCGCAATGATGCGCGGATTCTTGGACGCGCCCCAGAGAAGGTTTTCGGAAAGCAGCACCACGCCGCATTCTTCCGCTTTGGGCAGCCACTGTTTGATCGCTTTGGCGTTGACGTCCAGAAAGCGCGCCCGGGTCTCAATGGTGCGTCCGTTCGTTTCATGCCAGATCGGGTGCACCGCCAGATAGCGCGCGCCCAGCACGGCGGCCGCCTCGATCGAACGGCCGATCACGTCGCCCGCGTCCGCTTCGCCCGGCGCGTGGGCGTGGGTATAGACGATGCCGGCTTTGTCGGCGCGGGCCCGGACGCCCTTCGCCCAATCAAGATACCCGTCGCCGAGGAAGGGGGAGTTGTCAAAGGTCCAGTAATCAAAGCCCATATCGATCCCCTCGTAGCCGAGAGCCGCCAGCCGTTCGGCCGCCGTTTCGGCCGGATAGCCGACCTCGAACACGTCGGTGGTCGTCACGATCCGCGGCTTCATGCCGATGACGGCCGAGCCTTCAAAGGAAAGATACTCTTTTTTCACGCCGAGCTCTTTCACCCAGGCGCGGGTCTCGTCCGTTTTCAGGGTGCCGCCCGTGTTTTCATAGACCCAGGACGGCGTGGGCCACAGGCAGACCTCCGGCGCAACGGCTTCATAGAAGTTTTTGCCGACGCCGTCCTGCCCGTGGTGCGCCATCTTGCAGTAATCGCAGCGCAGCAGACCGCTGTCTGCGTATTTTTCCACCACATAGTCGCCGGCGTTGGTTCCGGCGTCGCCGTTGAACATCACGCTTGTGCCGCCGAGGTCCATGCGCATGATCGTGGATCCCTCGTTGCAGTCGGTCCAGGCGGGGTTGAAGGTGTAGAACACGGTGAACTTCGCCGCGCCGACGTTGAATACGTCGCCCTCGTGCAGCGCGGTGGCCTTGTCGGCAAACCGCGGCAGCAGGCGGTAATAATCGGTGAGGATCTGGACCGCCCAGTCGTCCTTGCCCTCATAGAAGGAAGCCGCGGGAAAATTGGCATAAACTTTATCAAAGCTGACTTCGCAGGCGTGGTTTTCCGCAACGTTCAGAAACACCTCGCAGTGATCGTCGTGCGCATGAGACAGGAACCACGCGTCGATGTGCGGCTTGCGGGTGCCCGTAACCGCCTTCAGGTATTCCAGAAAGTATTCCGTTTCCGTATAATGGCCGCCGTCGATCACGATCACCTTGCCGTCTTCGGTGGTAATGATGAAGCTGTCGCCGATGGTGTTTGTCACGGACCTCAGCATATGGATCGCATTTTGGTTCATGGTATTCTTCACATGCTCCTTTCTCACTGCAAAGAATGATTTCAGCCGGTTCCAGCGCGCGGTGATCCGGTCGATGAGCGGTTGGAAAAACGCTTTCACTTTTTCGCCGGATGCACTGACGGCGCCCGCAGTCAGCGCGGGGATCATGGCCGTGAACAGCAGCACGAACACCAAAAGGAAGCTGAGCAATTTTTTCGTTTTCATTCGGTTCTGCCCTCTTTCCTTCTAATCTTTCACGCCGGTCACGGAGAACCGTGAACGGCGAAATCGCCGACAAAGAACGGTCTTATGCTTTGATGGTTCGCAGCGCCCGGTCCGTTGCGGTGGGCTCATTGCCGATATCATACGTGCCGGGGCCCGTCGCGCGGAAGGTCCCGCTTTCTCCGTGGCCATCGGGTTGAACCACTCGTGTTTATTTTTGCCAAACGGGTTCGGGTGACCGGCCGTGCCGGTTCCGACGCCGCCTTTTCGGGCGGCGGGGTTTGGTTCTGTCACAAGGGGAAGACAGACTCAGCCCTTCCAGAACTGGGTCACGATCCACATGATGGGCGAAAGAATGCCGTCAAGCGGGTCCTTATAGAACGAGCGGGCTTCACCCGGGGTATCGGCAAAGAGGTTGGCGGGAACGCGGGCGGACATGGTCTGCGGCCGGTCGATGCCGAGCGCAAACAGCGTGATGGCCGCAATATCGCGGTCGCGGGTGACCTTGTCGAGCGTGCCGCCTGGCTGAACGGTTTTGCCCGCGGCGGCAATGGTCGTGAGCGATTCGTTCAGCGAGAAGCGGCCGTGGCCGCCGGTGACCTTGTGGCCGTGGTCCGCCGTTACGAGAAACAGACTGTCCTCCAGCAAACCGTTGCGGTCGAGCGTATCATAGATCCGGCCCACATAGCCGTCCGCCGTGCGGATCGCGTCGGCATATTCCTCGGAAGCGCTGCCGTTGGCGTGGCCGGCGGCGTCCACCTCGTCAAACTGCACGAAGAAGATCGCCGGGGCGTTGCCCGCGTCAAAATAGGCGCAGATCGCGTCGCACAGGTCGGCGTCGGGCGCAACCGTCTTTTCGGTCACGCCCAGGTCGGTTTCGACCATGCCGAAGTTGACGTTGTTCCAGTTGACAAAGGAGGCAAGCTCCGCTTTCGGCAGCGCCGCGCGGGCAACGCCGAAGATCGAGGGATGCTTCGTGTCGCTCGTGCGCTGCACTTCGCCGGAGCTGCCGTTGTGGATCAGATGCTTGAAATAGGAAACGCCGGTCAGAATCGACGCCCAGTTGGGGCCGCTGTCGGAGGGCACCTCCGTGCGGACGGCATAACTCACCGCACCGTCTTTGAAGATGCGGTCGAAGTTGGGCGTATCGACATCCCGTAAGAATTGGCCGGCGCCGTCCACGCCGATGATGAAGACATGCTGATACGCCCCGAAGGACGGGCTTGCCAGCGTTTTCTTTGCGGTCGCGGGCGGCACAACGGCAGCCGCCGCAAGCGCAAGGACAAGCACGGCAACGAGCAGAACACAGATTTTTTTCTTCATGGGTCGTTCCTCCTCAAATCAGCCTTACCAGAACAGGTGCACAAAGAAATCCTTGAGATCGGCGAACCACTGCCGGATCAGAGCCAGCAGATGATCCAGGCCCTTTTTGCCCGCCACGGTCACGGTCGTCTGCAGCGGCTCGGATTGGCCGCCGTAGGCGTTCTCCGCGGTAACGCAGAGGGTATAGGCGCCGTCGGCAAGGTTGCTGAGCGTCAGCTCGACCTCGTCCGCGCCGTCGGAGCGGTAATACTGCGCCAGCGTCCGGCCTTTTGCCACCGGCACGCCAAGCGCGTTCTTCGCGCAGATGCGATAGAGGATCACGGGCATGCCGTCTGCGGACTGCGCGAGCGGCGCCGTCACTTTCACGCCGCCTTCCGTCGGCACGGCGGTCAGCGCGGCATCCGCCACGAAGGCGGGTGCTTTGGAGGCCGCCTTGCGTTTAGCCGGTGTGAAGTCACGGTTCGCCTTGTCGGCGGGATTTTTCAGGATATATTCGCACAGCACAGTCTGCGAAACAACGTCGATGCAGCGCAGGCGCAGGTCGTTTTGCGCGTTCACTTCAACGATCCAGCAATTTGCAACATCATAATAGTCGGAAGGATGATAGGAGCGAAGCTCGTCAACGGTGAATTCCAGGTTTTTCAGTCCGCCGGTGTTGATTGCGGTATAAGCGCCCTGCCAGACGGAGCGCGGGTCACTGGCCGGATAATGGGAATGGCCGCAGATTTCGACCGCCTGCGGATATTGCCGCAGGATTGCGCCGAAATAGGGCACGCCCCAGCCGTCAAAGAGAAAGCTGCCATAGACGGTTTCCACCGTCGGTTCATGGTGCATCACAAAGACGGGCTTGTTCGGGTCCTCCTTGACGGCGGCCGCGATCTGCCTGTTCAGCCAGTTGAGCTGGCCGAGGTCGTAGTGCTGGTTCTTGTCGGAGGACGCGGAAACCCCGATGAAATGATAGCCGTTCAGCACCGCGTGAAAATCGGCGCCGTTCCCGGTCAGGGCCTCGCAGGTTGCGCGGACGTCGCCGCGGCTCTGGGTATAGCCGTCGTGGTTTTTGGCCACCACGGCGAGCAGCCGCGTGCCGTCCTGCAGGCCGTCTTCCATGGCGGCCCGGAACGCGTCGAACTGTTCCGGCGTGCCGTCTTCCGTCAGGTCGCCGACCACCAGAACCGCGTCGAGCGCCGGATGGTTCGGGTCGGCCGCCGCAACGTCATAGGCCTTGCCGAGCATGTTGGCGATCCGCTGCGTGCGCACGTCGCCCTTGCCGGTCACGTGGGTGTCGCTGGCGGCAACAAACCGCAGCACCGGCACAAAGCCATCCGCCGCGGCAGAAGCGGCAAACGGCACGGCAAAGAACACCGCCGCGCAAAGCAGCAGCGCAAGGCAAACCGCAAGCATCTTTCGCAAGCGCAAAAGCATAAGGAATCCCTCCCGGGACAAATGATTCTTGTTACAATGCAAGACCCGCCGCGCCGTCTTCCGGCTGGCCGCCGCCCGCAAACAGCGTGACGCCGCCGTCGGGCTGCGCGCGGCTGCCGTCGGGCAGCACCGCCTGCAGCCAGAAGCGGTCGACCGTCAGGGTGACGGTTTTAGTTTCACCCGGCTGCAAAAAGACCGACCCGAACGCGCACAGCTGGCAGTTCGGCGTTTTGGTGCGGCTGTCTTTCAGTTTCGCGTAGCATTGCACGACCTCGCGCCCGGCAAGCGCGCCGGTGTTGGTCACGGAGACGGAGATCGTGACGTCTTGTTCCGTTTGCCCGATCAGCGTCGGCGCGCCAAAGGCAAACGCGGTATAGCTCAGACCGTAGCCGAAGGGATAGAGCGGCTTTTCGCGCAGATAGCGGTAGGTACGCCCCTCCATGTCGTAGTTTTCCATCGGGGGCAAAGCGTTGTCTTCCCGATAGAACGTGATCGGCAGCCGGCCGCTCGGGTTCGTTTTGCCGCAAAGCACGTTGGCAATCGCCAGACCGCCCAGCGCGCCGGGGTACCAGCCGTGGAGCACGGCCTTCGCCTTGGTTCGCACGGCTTCGCCGAGATCGGCGCAGGAGCCGCACAGCACCACGACCGCCACGTTTTCGCAAACGGCGCAGACCTGTTCGGCCAGCCGCATCTGACACGCGGGCAGATGCATCGTCTTGCGGTCGCCGCCCTCGGTGAAGGCGTTGTCAAAGCCGAGCTCCTCGCCCTCCACGGTGCGGTCGAGACCGAGGCAAAGAATTGTCAGGTCCGCCTCTTCGGCGGCGGCAAGGCCTTCGCTGGTCAGATCGGAAAACTCGCTCCAGCGGGAGCCGACGCCGTCGCAGACCGGCGAACCGTCGGCCACGGTGACCGCGGCATTCGGGAACGCGCGGCGCACGCCGTCGGCAACGGTGACGTATTCGTCGGCGTGGCCGTTGTAGTTGCCCTCGAGCGACAGCTCGTTCATGGCCGTCGGGCCGACCACGGCGATCCGCAGCGGTTGCGTCGGGTCCAGCGGCAAAAAGCCGTTCTTGTTTTCGAGCAAAACGACGGTCTCTTCGGCGGCGCGCAAGCTCAGCGCCTTGTGCTCTTTGCAGGAGACAACGGCATACGGCACGTCGGAAAACGGGCGCGCCGGTTCAAATTCGCCGAGCTTGGCGCGGATCGTGAACAGGCGCTCGGCGGCCGCCGTAATTTCTTCGTCGGTGACGAGATCTTCCTCATACGCGTCGATCAGCGCCTCATAGGCGCCGCCGCAGTTGAGCTCGCAGCCGGCTTTCAGCGCCATGGCCGCCGCTTCGGTCAGCGTGGCGGCACTGTGGTGGCCGTGACAGATATCGGCAATCGCGCCGCAGTCGGAAACGAAGTAGCCCGCAAAGCCCCATTGTCGGCGCAGAATCTCCATCAGCGCCCCGCTGGCGCAGCAGGGCTCGCCGTTGGTGCGGTTATAGGCGCCCATCACGCCGGCAACCCCCGCTTCCACCGCCTTTTGAAACGCGGGGAGATAGGTCTCGTGCAGATCCTTCTGCGACACCACGGCGTCAAAGCCGTGGCGCTTGCGTTCGGGGCCGGAATGCGCCGCAAAATGCTTGGCGCAGGCGGCCGCTTTGAAAAAGGCGCCGTCGCCCTGCAGGCCGGCAATATAGGCGCAGGCAATCTGCGACGTCAGAAACGGGTCTTCGCCGCAGGTCTCCTGCCCGCGGCCCCAGCGCGGGTCGCGGAAGATGTTGATATTCGGCGCCCAGTAGGTCAGGCCCTTATAGATGCCGCGGTCGCCGTGCAGGACGCTTTTGTTATATTTGGCGCGGCCCTCTTGCGCAATCGCCGCGGCGACCTCGCCCGTCAGCGCGGGGTCGAAGCTCGCCGCCATGCCGATCGACTGCGGAAACACGGTTGCAACCCCGGCGCGCGCCACGCCGTGGCACGCCTCGTTCCACCAGTTATAGGCATGAATCCCCAACCGTTCGATGGCAGGCGATTCAAACAAAAGCTGCGACATTTTTTCTTCTGCCGTCATCTGCGAGACCAGCCGCCGCGCCGTTTGGCGCGCTTTTTCCAGTTCCATGAGCGCCTCCTGTGGTTCGGTGTTTCGTCTGCTTCAGGCAGACGGAAGCTCAACTTCCACCAGCACGGGGAAATGATCGGACGGATACAGACCGCCGGGGTACGCGTCGCGCAGCACGCGGTAGGAGCGCACCTGCACGTCGCCCTTCACGAAGCAGTAATCGATGATTGCGGGGGGCTCGTCGTATTTGTCCGTGACAAACACTTCACAGTGGAAAGTGGCGCCGTCGTCGCTGACCGGCGCAAGCAGCCGCGCATCCCGGAACCCGCCCGCAATCACGGCGCGGTAGGGCGCGGAATCCGGCGTCACGTTGAAATCGCCGGTGAAGAACGCGGGCAGATCCGGGCAGATCTCCTCCGCCTTTTCGGCAACCAGCTCGGCGCCCTTCTGCATGGCGACGACGCCTCTGTGATCCAGATGCGTGTTGAAATGCACGAACTGTCTGCCGGCGTCGGTTTCCTGCAGCCTGGCATAGGAGCAGATCCGCACACAGGCGGCGTCCCAGCCCTTCACGCCGGGCACGTCCGGCGTTTCGCTGAGCCAGAAGGAGCCGGCATCCAGCAGCGCAAACTTTTCTTTTTTATAAAACACGGCGGAGAATTCGCCTTCCGTTTTGCCGTCGTTCCGTCCGACGCCGACGTAGGCATAGTCGGGCAGGCCGGCGCAAAGCGCTTTGATCCAGTCATAATGCGCCTCCTGCACGCCCAGCGTGTCCGGGTCGGCTTTGCGGATCGTGTCCAGCACCAGCTCCGTGCGGCACGGCCAGTCGCGGCCGTCCTTGCCGCCGCAAAGCAGATTGAAGCTCATGATTTTCATGGCCGTTTCTCCCTTCATCTGACAAGTTTGATGGTTTTGATCTCAAACGGGCGGAAGAACAGCGTGAGCTTGCCGCCGTCCGCCGGCAGTTCTCCCTGCACGTCCTCCAGCAGATTGGTCAGCTGCGCTTTTTTGATCGGCGCCGACAGCGTCAGGTCGGTGCGGGTTTTGCTGCCCTCGCATTCATACAGGCGCAGCACCACGGCGCCGCTGTCGTCTTCGGCGGGCTTCACCGCCTCCACGATCACGTTCGGCGCGCCGACGGCAGCGAACGGCGGAAGGTTTGCCGCCCCCTTTGCGTCGGCAACGGGCACGTTCAGCAGATAGGCGGGCTGCACCACCGTTTCGGCCGAAAAGTCGCCGGCGTGCGGCAGCAGCGCATAGGTCATTTCATGCAGCCCCCTGTCGCCCGTAAAGTCCGGGTGGGTACCGCCGCGGTGGAGCGACAGACGCAGGTTGCAGTCCAGCACACAGATGCCGTATTTGCAGTCGTTGAGCACGGCGACGCCGAAGCGCGGCTCGCTGATATCGGTGAAGTTGCGGTTGCAGACTTCGAATTTTGCATATTCCAGACTGTTGTTGGCGGTCGTCGGGCGTTCGATGGAGCCGAACTGGATCTCGCTTCTGGCGCGGGTGGCCGCAACGTCCAGATCGAAGCCGACCTTCAGCAGGCGGTGCGGGCTGTTCCAGTTCACCAGCGTGTGGAAATCGATGCGCGGCGAGTCGGCGTAGCAGACCAGATCCTGCGTCACGGTCGTGCCGTTTTCGATTTCGAACGTGCTGCGCAGACGGATCTCGACCGCGCCGTCGGTCACAACGCTTCTGCCGCAAAAACCCTGCACGGGCTGCAGCTTCTCGATCACGTCGCGCTCCACGTCCCAGTTGTCCCAGGCAAGGGGCACATCTTCGCCGAACAGCAGCACGCCCAGCGGCGCGCCGCCCTTTTTGCGCAGCTCGCGGCCGGAGGCTTTGTCAAGCAGGGACGCGATGTAGCCGTTTTCGTCAAAGGTCAGCGTGGCGAACGGCGTTTCCAGCCTCGTGCCGTCATAGGAAAACGGCGAGGGCGCGTCCAGCGGCCGATCGCTCATGCGAAGCACGGCGGAGCCGAAGCCGGGCAGCTTCACGCCGCCGACGGCCAGCTTTTCTTTGCCGCACAGGTCAATATAACGCTGCGAGGGATAGTCGGCCGCAAAGCCCGCCGCGTTCAGCACGGCGACGTCGCCGCGTGGGAAGGACAGCGTGTTGAACAGCGTCACGCTGTCGCTGCCGTCGGTCAGCTTTTCGGCGTAGGCGGCCGCCGCGTCGGCGTAGCTTTGCAGCAGGTCGTCCATCTCGGTCCGGTAGACGTCATAGACCGGCTGGATGCAGGTGCCGGGCAGGATGTCGTGGAACTGGTTTTTGAGCAGCGTCTTCAGCCAGCGGTCGCTGTTTTCGTTGCGCTTTTGGCCGGAAAGAACGTTGAAATATTCCATGTTGCGCAGAGCGTATTCCGCCTTGCGGTTTTTGCGCTTCACGTCGTGCATCTGGGTCAGCGTGCCGCGGTGCAGCTCCAGATAGAGCTCGTCGTCATAGACCGGCAGATCGTCCTTCTGCGCCTCCAGCTCTTTGCCGAAATCGCTGATCGTCATCGATTCGATCTCGGGCAGGCCTTCCGTTTCGGAGGCGCGCAGCGAGGTTTCGATCATGCCCGGGGTCGGGCCGCCGCCGCCGTCGCCGAAGCCGTAGGCCAGAAGGCGCAGGTCGGAGGCATCCTTGAGCTGCAGGTCGCGCGTGGCGGCGCTGCAGTCGTTGACGTCGGGCCAGCAGTGGGTGCGGTTGAAGTGGGTGATTACCTCGCTGCCGTCAAGTCCCTTCCAGACGAAGCTTTCATAAGGGAACCGGTTCAGCTCGTTCCAGCCGATCTTGGTCGTGTAGAAGTATTTGACCTCGCTCTGACGCATAATCTGCGGAATGTTGGCGTTGTAGCCGAAGGTATCGGGGAGCCAGAAGCTGTCGGCCGTGTAGCCGAAGTTTTCGCGCGTGAACTGCTGCCCCTTCAGGAACTGGCGCGCCATCAGCTCGCCCGAGGTGATGTTGCAGTCGCATTCCACGTAAACGCCGCCGTTCGGCTCATAGCGGCCCTCGGCCACACGTTTTTTCATCTCCGCAAAGATGGCGGGATAGTATTCCTTCATCCATTCGCCGTGCAGCGCGGAGGACTGAATGAACTTATAGCTCGGATACTGCTCCATCAGGTGCAGCGCGTTGGCGTAGGTGCGCGCACATTTGCGGATCGTTTCCGACACGGGCCAGAGCCAGGCGGTGTCCATGTGGCTGTGGCCGATGATGCCCACACGGCCGAACACGCGGCTGTTGCCGCCGCGGAAAAACGGGCGCGAAATCGCAAGCGCCTTGCGCACGCCCTCGGCCACGGCCGCTTCGGAGGCGTCCTTCGGATAGAGCGGCAGCACGTCGTTGATCTGTCGCAGCGCTTTTTTGGCGCGGGCGGAAGCAAAGCTGTCCTGCGGCAGCCGGCGCGCGGCGTTCAGCAGCTCGCGCAGGTCGAAGATCAGCGTGAACACTTCTTCGTCACGGGTGCAGATCTGCACGCCGTCAAAGCTGTGGCGGAAGGTCTGCGACGTGTCCGGCGCAAAATAGTCGTCGTAGGGATCGGTGTTGGGATCGTAATGGCCGGCGTAGCATTCAAACGCAAGCGCCAGCGTTTCTCCCGCTTTCGGCTTGCCGAGGTACTGCGCCGCATGGTGACCGCCGATAAAGTCGCGGTTTTTTGTGTTATAGATACCCTTGGGCACGCTGTTCAGGAAGAACAGCTGCTCATTGCCGCCGCAGGCCGACACCGCATAGAGCGCTTTGCCGTCCAGCGCGTCGGGCACCGTGAACGTGCCCCTGAGCCACATGTTGTTCCATTCGCCGCCCCAGGACGTGCCGGGCGCAATCGGGGCAAAGCCGGCTTCCGGCACCGCGCGCAGGTGCTCTTCGGTGAACAGCGCCTGCGGGTTCTGCAGCTCGCCGACCTTCCGATACACCAGTTGTTCATAGATCTTCAGCGCGTGGCCGAGCTTTTCATAGATGCGATTGTTCAGGTTCTCGTTATACATAATCACTCGCCCTCCGTCAAGCCTTGTTTTCGGGTTGCGGATTCACCACGGTCAGGATGTCCTTGTTCGAAACGATGAACGTAATTCGCTCTTCGATGGAGGGACCGCCGTGGCTGCCGCCGATGCCGCCGTGATCGGTGGTGATCAGGATCAGCCAGTCTTCGCTGTCATAGGTCGGACGTTCCGTGATTGTTTCGATGATGTCGGCGCCGGTCGCCTCCGCGTCGCGGAAGGCGCTGATATATTTCGGATTCCCCAGGCCGAAGCCACTGCCATGACCGGCATGATCGGTATATTCCAGCGTGGAGAAGATGAAGTCGGAGCAGTCTTTCTTTCTCAGGTCGGACAGAATGTTGAATTTCGTACCCGGATCAAAGAGTGCGCGGCGATAGGTCGCGTTGACGCCGTTTTCGCGCGCATAGACCTTTTCGGGATAATAGGTCGCGTCCTTTTTGCTGAAATGACCGTCCCAAGAAACGTAAAACGCGCTCTTGTCCACCGTGCCGTCTTCCACCAGCGAAAGCAGCAGCGTCTTAGGCTCCACTTCCTTCGGTTGGCCGTTGTTGTTGATGTGATGCACATCGGCCCAGGCGCCGGTCAGCATGGAGCACCAGCCGGGCGCGGTCGAGGTGGCCTGGGTGTTTTCCGCGGGGAAGTTGACGCCGCCCGCAAAGCTGAAGACCGCGTGTCCGCCGTCGGAAAGCAGCATGTTGATGGCGCTCTTCTTTGCCGTTGCGAGCAGACGGAACGTGTCGACCTGACAGCCGTCATAGCCGATCACGATGGCTTTCTTTTCGGTCTTGCCCTCCGGCAGCGGCGAAGCAAAGTGCGCTTTGATCAGATCATAGACCGCGGTCTGCGGCAGCGCCTCCTGCCAGGTGTTTTCCAAAACCGGCAGCGTTTCCAACGACTGTTGGTAATCCTCCGCGGCAAGGACGGCGTCGTCGCCTTCCGCGAGCCACTTGCTGGGATGATACGTCAGGTTATACCAGACGTAGCCGCCGATGAGTCCGCCGATGAGCAGAACGACGAGAACGGGAATCAGGATCTTTGCTGCTTTCTTCATAGTAAAACCTCCCAAAACCTTTTTATAAAGGTTAGATTTAACTATATAATATCACGAGGTGTCCAACAAATGTCCAACAAAACTTTCGATTCTTTATGAACATTTTGTAAACTTTCGGGCAAGGCACAAAAAGAGCACCCGCCGGGGCGGGTGCGTTCCTTTTTGTCGGTCCTCAGTCTTTCACAAAGATCATGTCGACCAGGTTTTCCTGTTCATACTCGTCCTGCCACATCAGCTGGTTGGCCGATACGAACTGGATGCGGCCGTAGCCGTCTTCATATTCCGTCTTGCTTTCGGTCTCGTTGCCGCTTTCGTCAAAGACGGTCAGCGTCTTCACGCCGTTCGTGTAGTTCACGCGCCAGGTGTCGGCGTCATACACGCCGGACATCGTCCAGTCGTAGAACTCAAGCGCGGAGCTGCCCCAGTGGACGGAAATCTTCACTTCGTTGTTCTCGCCGGTCTCCACCGTAATGTTGCAGCGGCCGCAGACATAGTTGCCGGCAATCTCTTCGAACGTGACAGGCGTCGCTTCGGAGACGGTGTGTTCTTCGCTGTCCGGTTTCCCGGCGGGCGTTTCGGTTTTGCCGCAGGCCGCAAACAGCGCCAGGCAGAGCACGCAGGCAAGCAGCAAAGAGACGGCTTTTTTCATGTTCATAAGAATACCTCCCAAAGGAATTTGATGTAGAAAGAGCAACAGCTCTTTTTTACGGTAAGGATGCGGCAAAATGCTCAGGAAATCAGAGCGCTGATGATCGCGCCGAGATTGGAGAACAAAAGCGAGAACACGACCAGCAACAGCAGCAGCACCGCGTGCAGCTTGCGGCTGCGGACCAGCAGACCCACGTATTCGCGGATCTGCGCGTTCGGCCAGAAATACCATTTGGTTTTGCTCGCAATCCCGTCCGCGTGCAGACCGGCGTCGTTGGCCAGAATGCCGCTGCGGAACACGTGGTAGTTGGTGGTGGAAAAGATTACGCTTGCGTCCGGCTTGCGTTCGTCAATCAGCGCCTTGGAGCATTTCATGTTCTCCTGCGTGTTGGCAGACTGCGTTTCGGCAAGGACGTCCGTTTCCGGAATCCCCAGCGAAAGCAGATAGCGCCGCACGGCCTCCCCTTCGGCCATCACCTCGTCGCTCCCCTGCCCGCCGGAGGGCACCAGCACGGGCGCCTTGCCCGTGGCCTCCTTCTGCCGCCGATAGAACGCGGCTGCCCGGTCTGCGCGGCCCTTGAGAAGCGGATAGAGCGTGCCGTCCTTTCTGATCGCGCAGCCGAGAATCAGCACGTAATCATGCGTCAGGGGCGGCTTGCGCCGCGCGGCGATCACGCAGCAATACTGCGTTGCAAACAGCATGGCAAGGAAATACAGGAACAGTGCGGAAAACACCGTCCGGACGACCGAGATCCAGAGCGCGTTCGGCTCAAAGCTCAGCATCTGCGTGTTGACAAAGGCCAGCACAACCGCCGCCAGCACGCCGCCCATCATCAGCGCGGCCAGAATCAGCGCAAGCAGGTTGGTTCTGCGCAGACCCTCGTGCCGGATCAGCCAGACGTTGCTGACCGCCATGACCACCGAGAGCAGCAGAATGAACGGCAGCGAGAGCATCACCACCGCAGTCAGGGCATACTGCGCGGCAAAGAACAGAATTCTGCCGAGCGCCTCGCCCGGATTCACCAAACAGAACACCACCAGCCCGAAAAAGACGGCGCCGTGGAGCAGAAAGAACAGACTCAGGCCGAAATTCAGCACGGTATCGTAGGAAAAGAAGGTTTCGCGCTTTCTGCGCCGATACATCAAAAACAGATAGACGCCCGCAAACAGAAAGAATGCCGCCAAAGCGCCGCACAGGATATAGAACCCATTGAAATCCAGATCGGCCGGTTCCAGTATCGTGCCGAACCGGGTCACGTAAAGGAAGGAATAATGCCTGTCTTTGAGTGTGCCGTAATCTTCGCTTGTGTGCGGAAACACAGCTGCCACTTCGGTTCCGCCGGGCTGCTTTGCCCGAAAGGTGACGGCCCAGACCTCGTCCTTCTTTTCCACCGAGATCATTTCCACAACATCGGGATTCCCGATTTCGGCCGTCACGTTCTGATAGCCGTCCTTGCTCTCGGGCATATAGATGCTGTAGGTCCGCGCGGAGAACAGCAGCAGCACAAATGTGACGGCGCCGATACAGACGCCCGCAAGGGCGATCACAAGCAGATTCTTTTTCAGGTCTGTTCGCTTCATGGGGGCGGTCTCTCCTCAGATTGGTCTGGTTCTGCAGATAAGCGTGACACAGCCGGAGCTGTGCTGCAGCCCCGGCACCGCATGTTTTGGTTTGTTCAGGAAGCGGATTTGGCAAGATATTCTTCCAGCGTCAGTCCGTTATCCATGATCTCTTCGGCGATCGCCGGGCTGTCGATATAGCGGAAGTGCCACGGCTCATAGGCATAGCCGGTAACGGCGTCCTTGCCTTCGGGGAAGCGCAGGATGAAGCCGTAATCGGCAAGCCGCTTGTGGATCTCGGCAAAGATTTCTTTTTCGGCGATCATCCGGTCATTGTCGTTGATGATCACGCCGTCCTTGATGATGCAGACGTCGATCGCAAGCGCGGTGTGGTGCTCGGAATAGCCGGGCACGGCAACATACTTCTGCGTATAGTCAAGGCCGTATTCTTCCTCGAACTCCTTCCAGAGCTCCTCCTGACGCGCCACCGAACGGTAGGTGCTGTCGAGCAGGATCACGATGCCGTCCTTTTCCAAGTCCGCCTGCAGCGCGCGGAACGCCTGCAGCGCTTTCTTTTCTACCTTGAACACGTCGGTCGACAGATAGTCATTGCTTTCGTCCAGCGCCACGCCGTCCGGAACGGTGTTCTGCGCGTCTTCCAGCTCGATCACGGCTTCCCAGTTGTCGGGCAGCTTGTTTTCTTTGTTGACCAGTACGAGATAGTCATACTTCGGCGCTTCCGGCTGTTTGTCGCAGGCGGCCAGCACGCCGCAAAGACACACGGCGAACAGCAGCAGCGCCAGTGCGCGTTTCATTTGGATCTTCACGGAACAGCCTCCTTTGTTTTTTGTGCGTTCAGCGTTCTTCATCAAACGCAACAACTGTGTCGGTTGCTGCCGATTCGAAGATCGCTTCGATCAGCTTGAGGCACCGGCGCATCTGGCGGTGGGTCACCGTCTGCGCCGCGCCGTTGCGGATCACGTCATAGATATTGTCATAATAGGCCGTCCATTCGCCATGCACCTTTTCCAGCGGGGCGTCGTGGATGGTCTCGTCCGTGCGGGGCGCCATGGTCTTGGTGATGCCCATGCCCGCCTTGATCGGCACGGCGTCGATCTTGTCCCAGTTGTGCACCAGCGTCATTTTGCCGGAAAGATCCCAGTCTTCGATCACGGCGGTGCCGTTTTCGCCGAGGATGTACCAGCGCGGCAGGGAGATGAAGTTGTTCGTGGTCACTTCCACGTAATAGCTCAGCCCGTTTTCAAACCGCAGCTCACAATAGAATCCGTCGTCGCATTCGTCGTTGGTGATCTGCGTGATCTGGGCCCAGACGCTTTTGAGCTTCACGCCGTCGTTCATCGTCAGCGCCTGATCGAGCAGATGGACGCCCCAGTCAAGCACCATGCCGCCGCCGTGGATCTTCTCTCTGCGCCAGTCGCCGGGAATTCCGCGGGAGCCCTGCACGCGCGATTCGATGCGGAACACCTTGCCCAGCAGGTTCTTGTCGGCAATGTTCCGCATGGTCAGATAGTCTTCGTCCCAGCGGCGGTTCTGGTGCACGGTGAAGAGCCTGCCCGTCTCTTTCGATACGGCAATCATCTCGTCGAGCTCCCGAAGGTTCATGGCCACCGGCTTTTCCGAAATCACGTTTTTGCCCGCCCGCATTGCTTCGATGCAAAGCGGCTTATGCACATCGTTCCAGGTGGCGACCACCACCAGCTCCACGCTGTCGTCCGCCAGCAGATCTGCAAACGAGGTGTAGGTGTGAATGCCGCAGTTTCTTGCGTTCACAAGCTGATCGGGGTTGATATCCCACACGCCGGTCAGCTCAAATTTTTCCATTTCGGCAATGCGTTCGGTGTGCCAGCCGCCCATGCCGCCGTAACCGACAACGGCCACTTTGATCGGTTTCATCTGTTTTGCCTCACTTTGCTCTGAATCAGACCCACCACATGCTGCCGGGCTGCTCGCCCATGATGCAGCGCTTGAGCATGGAGACGGCCCGTTCCAGACCCTCCCGCTGGCTCATGATGGAGTCTTCGTGTTCAATCGAGATCGCGTGGTCATAGCCGACCATGCGCAGGTTGCTGATGATCTCTTTCCAATAAAGCTCGTCGTGGCCGTAGCCGACCGCGCGGAAGACCCACGAGCGGTGAATCTCGTCGCCGTAGGGCTTGTTGTCGAGCACGCCGTTGACGGCGGTGTTGTATTTGTCCACCTTGGTGTCCTTGGCGTGGAAATGGAAGATCACGTCGCCCAGCGCGCGGATGACCGCCACGGGCTCCATGCCCTGCCAGATCAGATGGCTCGGGTCAAGGTTGGCGCCCAGCGCGGGGCCGATCTCCCTGCGGATGCGCAGCATGGATTCGGTGTTGTAGACGCAGAAGCCGGGATGCAGCTCAAAGCCGATCTTGTCTACGCCGTGGTCCGCCGCGAACTGCACGAAATCGGACCAATAGGGCAGCAGCACATCGTTCCACTGATAGTTCAGAATATCGCCGAACTCGTTGGGCCACGGACAGGTGACCCAGTTCGGGTTCTCCGAATTCGGGCAGTCGCCCGGGCAGCCGGAAAAGGTGTTGATCTGGTGCACGCCGAGCTTTTCGGCAAGCAATATCGCCTGCTTCATCTCATCATCGAACCGCTTTGCAACGTCCTTGTTCGGATGCACGGGGTTGCCGTGGCAGCTGATGGCGCTGATGCCGACGTTGTATTTCGCAATCAGGTCCCTGAACTTCTGCAGCTCGGTCTCGCTGTGCAGCAGAACGGCGGGGTCCGCGTGCTGTTTGCCGGGGTAGCCGCCCGCGCCGATCTCCACCATCTCGATGCCGAGCGAGGTGAAATAGTCGAGCGCCTTTTCCAGCGGCCAGCTGCCGAGCATGTTTGTCAATACGCCGAGTTTCATGATTGTTTCTCCTTTATCCAAAGTGCTTTTTCAAATACGCCATGCTTCTTGTCACGTCCGAGATGCCGTCCGGCACCGGGTCGTCGTTTTCCACAATGACCCACTCCATGCCGATCTTTTCGGCCGCGTCCAGAATGGCGGCAATGTCGTTTTCCCCTTCCCCGATGGCGCACGGGGTGCCGTCCACGCCGTCTTTCAGGTGGATCAGGCAGATGCGGTCTTTGTTTTCACGCAAAAAGGTTTTGTTGTCCACGCCCGCGCGAAAGCTCCAGTAGGTGTCGATTTCCAGCCACATCCGTTCGCCGAGCCGTTCCAGAATCGTTCTGTCGTCCGCGCTGTCTTCCGGCGGCTGAAACTCGCCGGTGTGATTGTGGAAATAGACCTTGACGCCCTGCGGTTCAAACGCGTCGTTTGCGCCGCCGAGGATCTCGATCACACGGCAAAGATCCTGTTCCGTGCCGGTGGGCCCGCCGCCGACGCCGACGCAGGCGCAGCCGAGCGTTTGATAAAACGCCAGCGTTTTGTCTCTGTTTTCCGGGGTGAAATCATCCACGCCCAGATGGGTGCCGACACAGACGAGGCCGAGTTCGTCAAGCTTTGCTTTGATCGTTTCCGCAGGAAGACCCTGGGTCCCCGCGAATTCCACGCCCTCATAGCCGGCCTGCTTCACGTGTTCCAGCGCTTTGAGCAGATCGTCGCCGTTGTCAATGCCGTCACGCACGGAATACATCTGTACCGCGAATTTCACGCCGCATCACTCCTTTACATGATGGCTTTCAGATAATCGACGCTTTCTTTGATGCACTGCATCGGCGTCTTGCCCTTGCTCGGGCTGTCGATCTCAACGATGCCCCATTCGGTGCCGGATTCTTCGGCAGCCCTGACAAGCGCGGGAATATTCTGCAGACCCTGGCCGAGCGGACGGAATTCAAAGTCGCCGACCGTCTCTTCCTTTTGGCCGTCGTTCACGCCGATCAGGGCATACATGTTCTCGCTCTTTTTGCCCGCAAAATCCTTGAAGTGGATAATGTCCACGCGGCCCGCGTATTTGCGGATGTATTCCACGGGGTCCGCGCCGCCGACGTTGACCCAGCAGGTGTCGAGCTCGGCCAGCAGCAGATCGGCCGGAATGGTCTCATAGATCACGTCGAGCGCATATTTTCCGTCGATCTTTTCAAATTCAAAATCATGGTTGTGATACGCCAGACGCATGCCGTTCTTTTTGGCAAAGGCGCCGAGGATCGCCGCGTCGCCGATCATCTTTTCAAAGCCCGGCTTACCCGGACGGTCGCTTTCGCCGAGCCACGGGATGGCCACAAATTTGCAGCCGATGGCGGCATAGGATTCCAGCACGAACGGGTTGTCGCGCATCTCGTCGAGCGGCACGTGCGCCGAAACGGGCACAAGGCCGTATTTGCCGCAAAGCGCCTTCACCTCTTCGGCCGATTTGCCGAACAGGCCGGCGAACTCCACGCCTTCATAGCCCATGGCGGCCACTTCTTTGAGCGTGCCTTCAAAATCTTTTTCCATTTCGTCGCGAACGGAATAAAGCTGTACACCGATTTTCATCATGATCATCCTTTATAAAGCAGTTTGGAAATATAGTCGATGGTGAAATCCACGCCCCAGTCGCCCATGGCGCCTTTCCAGGTGTCCGAATGCGGTTCAATGGAGAGCATGCCGTCGTAGCCGACTGCATAGAGCAGGCCGAGCACGGCGTTCCAGTTTGTGCCGTCCAGCCCGGCGGGCGGGTCGTCCACGTGTTCGCCGGCAACGTTCAGCGTGCCCTTGACGTGGAAGTGGAAGATTTTGCTGCCGAATTCCCGGATCTCCGCCAGGCAGTCGCCGTGGTGGACGTTGATGCAGTGCGAGGGGTCAAATTTGATTCCGAGCCCCGGCACGGCCTCCAGCACGATGCGCCAGACGGACGGCTCCCGGATCCAGTTGTTCCAGTCGCAGTTATAGACCGCAACCTTCACGCCCTTCGTTTCGCCGTAGGCCACCGCTTCACGCAGGAACCGCACGGCGGCGTTGAGGTTGTCGAGATAGGTCAGCTCCCGCACATAGTTGACGCCGGTGTTGAACACGGGCGCGCCGAGCGCGGCGGCAATGTCGATCAGGCGTCGGGTGTTGCAGCGTCCCTCTTCCAGCAGTTCCCCGTCGGGGCCGACCTTGTCTTCGCCCCAGCGGCCGAGCGCGCCGAGGTGCAGATCATGGTCTGCATAAACCCTTTTCAGTTCCGGAATGCGCGCCTCCAGCAGATCGAGATCCGCGCCGACGTTGTAGCAGTATTCGAGATAGTGCAGACCCTTGCCGGCAGCCCATTCTGCGCTTTGAACGTCGGGGTCCGCAATGATGCCGAGTTTCATCGTCATAGTCTTACCTTACACTTCCGGAATCTCAATGGCGATTTCATGGCCGGCCGCCGCGGAGCGGACGATGCCGTCGATGATCGCCTGATTGATGACGATTTCGCTGGAGGGCACGCTCGGCTTGCCGCCCTGCTGAATCGCGTCCACAAAGGAGCGGATCTTTTCATAGAACAGATCCTTCGTCGGCTTCAGCGGCACCTTGTATTCGATCTCTTCGCCGCAGACGGTCTTATAGATGGTCAGCGGCTCGTCGAATTCGCCGTTCCAGCAGTCGGTGGAGGGAATGCGCAGACCGCCTCTGGTGCCGAGGATGATCGCGTCGCCCGGGGTGTCCATGTTCATGGCCCAGGAGATACGGAAGTCGAGGATGATGTCGCCCTCCAGACGGATGAAGCCCGCGGCAAAATCGTCCACGCCGAATTTCTCGGCATAGTCGGGATGGCCGGGATAATAGTTCGGGTCCTTGCCGAAATAGCTGGAGGTATAGCCGGTCACGGTCAGCGGCTTCGGATAGCCCACCGCGCCGAGCAGCATGTCGAGCGAATAGGTGCCGATGTCGCCCACGGCGCCGATGCCGCCGGTTCCCTTTTCAATGAAGGACGTGCCGAACGGGGTCGGAATGCCGCGCCGTCTGCCGCCGCCGGACTGGATGTAATAGACCTTGCCCAGCTCGCCGGACTGCACGATCTTCTTGATCATCTGCATGTTCGCGCTCATGCGCGGCTGGAAGCCGATGGTGAGAATCTTGCCGCTGCGCTTTTCGGCGCGCATGACCTCGATCGCCTCGTCCAGCGTGACGGTGAACGGCTTTTCCAGCATGACGTTGATGCCGGCGTCCAGCGCGTGGATGGCGCAGGGCGCGTGCTGGCAGTTGTAGGTGCAGATGCTCACGCCGTCCAGGTCGGGCTCCGCGGCGATCATGGCCTCGTCGCTCTCATAGATGCGCGCGCCGGTGATGCCGAACCGTTCGGCGAAGGCCGCCGCCTTGCCGGGGATCAGATCCGCCAGCGCGACGATCTCCACGTCGTCCATTTTCAGATAGTTTTCCGCGTGGCATTCGGCGATCCAGCCGGTGCCGATGATGCCGATCTTCAGTTTTCTGCCGGTCGTTTTGGTTTCGGTTTCATGGATCTCTTTGAAAGCGTCCAAGCCTGCTGCGTTTGCCATAGTGTTTCCTCCTTGGTCTTTGATTGCTTTTATCATAGCACAGATTGTCCAACAAATGTCCAACAAAAATCAGACTTTCCGGTGCTTTTTCCCTGTTTTTCCGATTTTTTACAGTTTGTTCACATTTTCGGCGCGGCGCGGCAACCGTCTGAAGACAACAAAAAAACGGCCCGACGTCTGCCGGGCACAGACGTCAAGCCGTTTTGCGCAGCTCTTGCAAAGCCGCCTTTTCATTATAATATAGTCCGCTCTTTTTCGGGGGGCGGTTCGGGGCGCCAGAGCGGGTTTTGCGCGGTTACCCCTGTTCCACAATCTCCTGCGCGACCGCGCGGCGGGTCACGCAGCGGTCCATCGCCTGCTTTTCGATATAGCGGTGCGCCTGCGGCTCGTCCATCCCGCGGTGCTCGATCAAAATCCACTTGGCGCGGTTGACCAGACGGATTTCCTCCATCTTCTCCTGCAGGGTGAGCGTCTTTTTTTCGGTTTTGCGCAGCCGTTCGCGGGCGGTCGCCATCCACTGCAGCGCCGTTGCCATCCGCCCCGCGGAGGTCGGCTTCAAAAGCGTGAATACGCCGTAGGGCGTCAGCCGTTCGGTCACTTCCGCATAGAACGCCTCGCGCAGCAGCAAAAGCGCAACCGTCTCGTTGCCGCCGCAGACGTCCACGGCAAAGCGCAGGCCCATGTCGTCGGGCAGCGGCGCGTTGATGATGACGAAATCAAAGGCGTGTTCGGCAACCGCGCGCTTAGCGGTGCTCACATCGCCCACCACGCGCACCGGGTCGTAGCCGGAGGAAGGCAGAAGCGGCAGCAGCGCGGCGTTGAACTGTTCCGCCGCGGAGACGACAAGAACACTGTAGACGCGTTCCTTCAGATCCATATCTGCTTCCTCCTTCCTTTTGTTTCGGACTTCCCCGGGTTATCTGTTGCAGTAGATATCCAGCACGCGCGCCGGCACGTGGGCGCGGATGAATTCGCTGGTCGCCGCCGCGGTACAGGCGGACGCGAGCGACGCCGGCAGCTTCTGATACTGCGCGAGCGTCTGGGCGTTTTCCTTGAACAGATTGACGTCAGACGGCGCCGGCAGAGGCAGGTTCTTTTCCAGACCGTTCAGCGCGGCGTAGATTATCAGCGCGAACGCGAGATAGGGGTTCGCCGTGGGGTCGGCGGAGCGCAGCTCCATGCGGCGGTATTCGTCGGCGGCCGCAGGCACGCGGATCAGCTGCGAGCGGTTTTCACCCGACCAGGAGATATAGGCCGGGGCCTTGTTCTTGCCCAGCCGCTGATAGGAGCTTTCGGTCGGGTTCAAAAACGCCGTCATGTCCTGCGCGTGCGCCAGCACGCCAGCCATCACGTTCTGCAGCACGGAATCGTCCGCGCACGGCTGCACGGAAAGGTTGATGTGGAACCCGTTGCCCGGCGCGTGCGGCAAAGGCTTTGCGGAAAAATCGGCAAACAGACCGTTGCGGTGCGCCACGGTCTTGACCACGGTCTGGAAGGTCATGGCCTGATCGGCGGCGGTCAGCGCGTCGGCGTAGCGGAAATCGATCTCGTTCTGGCCGGGACCCTGTTCGTGGTGGGAGCTTTCGGGGCGGATGCCCATCTGCTCCAGCGTCAGGCAGATCTCGCGGCGCACGTTTTCGCCCTTGTCCTCGGGCGCGATGTCCATGTAGCCCGCGTCGTCATAGGGCTCCTTCGTCGGCCTGCCGTTTTCGTCCAGACGGAACAGATAGAATTCCTGCTCGGCGCCGAAGAAGAACGAATACCCCTGCCGCGCGGCGTCCGCCATCGCCTGCTTGAGCAGACTGCGCGTGTCGCATTCAAAGGGCGTACCGTCGGGATAGGTGATGCGCGTGAACATGCGCACCACGCGGCCCTGCTCGGGCCGCCACGGCAGCAGCGTCAGAGTGTCCGGCTCCGGCCAGAGCAGCAGGTCGGAGCGCGCCTCGTCGCCGAACCCGGCAATGGCCGACGCGTCAAACGCGATCCCGTAGCGGAACGCGCGCTCCAGCTCGTCGGAAAGAATCGAGATATTCTTCTGCTTGCCGAGCACGTCGCAGAACGCCAGACGGATAAACTTGATATCCTCCTCCTGCACAAACTGCAGAACCTCGTCTTTGGAAAATTGCAAAGGAAGCACCTCCTGATTGTCTGAAAAAGAAATCGCCCATTCAGGCTCAGCTTGGCTGAGCCTGAATGAACGCCGTTGCTCATTGATTTTATTATACGCACGAAAGACCACCGCGTCAAGAGAAAACGGCAAAAAAACACATTCCACAAAAACGGTGCGCGCCGTCCGCCGCTTTTTGGATTGTTTGCAACATTTTAAAAAAAGATGACCGTTTTTTGTTGACAAAACCGCTTTTCCGGGTGTAAAATGGCGCTTGTAAAGGCAAAGGGGTCTTTGAACGGTGTGTTCGGGGACCCTTTCTCTTTTTACAAAACAATACAGCAAAAAGGCAAAGACGTCTTTTCCGCGGCAGCACAGCTGCCGGAACGGGCGTCTTTTTCATTTGCAAGGAGGATGTTTATGTCATACGTCAACGAAGTCATCGACCGTGTCATCCGGGAAAATCCGAACGAACCGGAGTTTCACCAGGCGGTCAAGGAAGTGCTGCTCTCACTGGAACCCGTGGTCGCGGAGCACGAAGAACAGTTCCGCCGCGACGCGCTGCTGGAACGGCTGGTCAACCCCGAACGTCAGGTCAAATTCCGCGTGCCGTGGATTGACGACAAGGGGCAGGTCCGCGTCAACACCGGCTACCGCGTGCAGTTCAACAGCGCCATCGGCCCCTACAAGGGCGGCCTGCGTCTGCACCCGAGCGTGAACCTCGGCATCATCAAGTTCCTCGGATTCGAGCAGATCTTCAAGAATTCGTTGACGGGTCTTCCCATCGGCGGCGGCAAGGGCGGCTCCGACTTTGACCCCAAGGGCAAGAGCGACCGCGAGATCATGGCGTTCTGCCAGAGCTTCATGACCGAGCTTTCCAAGCATATCGGCGCGGACACCGACGTCCCGGCCGGCGACATCGGCACCGGCGCGCGGGAGATCGGCTACATGTTCGGCCAATACAAGCGCCTTTGCAACCAGTTCACCGGCGTGCTGACCGGCAAGGGTCTGCCGTTCGGCGGCTCGCTGGCGCGCACCGAGGCCACCGGCTACGGCCTTCTGTATATCACGCAGGAGATGCTGCGGTGCCACGGCATCGACATTGCGGGCAAGACCGTCTGCGTGTCCGGCGCGGGCAACGTGGCGATCTATGCCATTGAAAAAGCGCAGCAGCTCGGCGCGAAGGTCGTCACCTGCTCCGATTCCACCGGCTGGATCTATGATCCCGACGGCATCGACGTGGCGCTGCTGAAGGAGATCAAGGAAGTCAAACGCGCCCGCCTGACGGAATACCTCGCCGGCAGACCCGACGCGCAGTATCACGAGGGCAAGGGCGTGTGGAGCGTTCCGTGCGACATCGCGCTGCCCTGCGCCACCCAGAACGAGCTGCACCTTGCCGACGCAAAGCAGCTGGTAGCCAACGGCGTGGTCGCCGTTTCCGAGGGCGCCAACATGCCCACCACCGAAGACGCCACGGCCTATCTGCAGGCCCAGGGCATCCTCTTCCTGCCCGCCAAGGCGGCGAACGCCGGCGGCGTGGCCACCTCCGCGCTGGAAATGAGCCAGAACAGCGAGCGTCTGCACTGGACGTTCGAAGAGGTGGACGCCATGCTGAAGGGCATCATGGTCAATCTCTATCACAACGTTGACGATGCGGCAAAGAAATACGGCTTTGACGGCAACTACGTCGTCGGCGCGAACATCGCGGGCTTTGAAAAGGTCATGGAAGCGATGATGGCGCAGGGCATCGTCTGATTATTACAAAAGTATCCGGCTGTGCGGGCCTCTTTCTCTGTGTAATGCTGCAAAATGTCTGACACCATTTTTGCGAATCCCGACCGCGTGCATGCCGGTACTCCAAAGGGCAAAGGCGTCTTTTCGAAAGAGAAGCGTCTTTGCCTCTTTTTTGAAAAAGCGGCAGGGGGACAACACGGCTTTGGCTGATAAACGCTCCGCTTCCCTGCGCGCGAAAGCAAAGCTGTTTCCCATCTTTTTGTTTCATTACTTTCCGGTAAAGGAGTGCTTTTTATGAAACCGGCAACCGACAGACAGACAACCGAACTCTTTTTCATGGAACCGACCGAACAGCCCGAGTTCAACGTCACCCTGGTGGACGTCCGCGAACTGCAGACGGACTGGAACTGCGCCGCGGCGCAAAACGGCTGGTCGCAGAATACGACTTCGCAGGATTGAGGTGATTCCATGTGCTCCGTAATGGGCTACTGCAGCGACCTGCCGCTGCCAGAGCAATTTGACGCCTGCTTTGCCGAAACGGTTTCGCGCGGGCCGGATATGGACCGTGTGATCGACACCGGCAAGGGCGTGCTCGCCTTCCACCGGCTTTCCATCATGGGATTGACCGAAGAGGGCATGCAGCCGTTCCTGCGCGACGGCAGCGCCGTGGTCTGCAACGGCGAGCTCTACGGCTTTGCCGAAATGAAGCGCGCGCTGGAAGAGAAGGGCTACGCCTTTCAAAGCGATTCCGACTGTGAGATTCTGCTGCCGCTCTATTTCGAATACGGCACGGAGATGTTCTCCATGCTCGACGCGGAATTCGCGCTGATTCTCTTTGACGGCAGAACGCAGGAGTTCCTTGCCGCCCGCGACCCGATCGGCATCCGCCCGCTGTATTACGGCTATGACGCGCGGGGCGTGATCGTCTTTGCCAGCGAGCCGAAGAATCTTGTCGGCCTGTGCAAAGAGATCCTCCCCTTCCCGCCCGGCCACTATTGGAAAAACGGACGGTTCTTCCCCTACTGCGACATCGCCGCGGTCGACACGGTCGTTCACGACGACCTTGACGCCGCGTGCGGCCATATCCGCGAAAAGCTGACCGCGGGCGTCAAAAAGCGCCTAGTGGCCGACGCGAAGGTGGGCTTTCTGCTGTCCGGCGGCCTTGATTCCTCGCTCGTCTGCGCCATTGCGGCAAAAGAGAGCGAAACGCCGATCCGCACCTTTGCCATCGGCATGGACACCGATGCGATCGACCTGAAATACGCCCGGCAGGTTGCGGACTTTATCGGCAGCAACCACACCGAAATCATCATGACGAAGCAGGACGTGCTCGACAACCTGGAAACGGTCATCCGTCTGCTCGGCACCTTCGACATCACGACGATCCGCGCCTCCATGGGCATGTATCTGCTTTGCAAAGCCATCCACGAACAAACCGACATCCGCGTGCTGCTGACGGGCGAAATCTCCGACGAGCTGTTCGGCTATAAATACACCGACTTTGCGCCGTCGGCCGAGGCGTTTCAGCTGGAGGCGCAGAAGCGCATCCGCGAGCTGCACATGTACGACGTGCTGCGCGCCGACCGGTGCATCTCGGTCAACTCGCTGGAGGCGCGCGTGCCCTTCGGCGACCTCGACTTCGTGCGCTACGTCATGGCCCTCGATCCCGAAATGAAGCTGAACACCTACGGCAAGGGCAAGTATCTGCTGCGCCGCGCCTTCGAGGGACGGCAGCTTTTGCCGGATTCCATCCTCTGGCGCGAAAAGGCGGCCTTCTCCGACGCAGTGGGTCATTCGATGGTGGACGATCTGAAGGAATATGCCGAAGGGTATTACACCGACGCCGCGTTTGAAGCAAAGCGCACACAGTACGCCCACGCGCAGCCGTTCACCAAGGAATCGCTCCTGTACCGCGAAATCTTTGAAAAGTACTATCCCGGCCAGAGCCGGATGATCGCGGACTTCTGGATGCCGAACAGGGACTGGGAAGGCTGCAACGTCAACGACCCGTCGGCGCGCGTGCTTTCCAACTACGGCGCAAGCGGAACGTAAAGAATGGAGAATGAGGGATTGATGGATAAGATTCTCGTGCTCAATTTCGGCGGGCAGTACGATCAGCTGATCGCCCGCCGGATCCGCGCGCTGCACGTGTTCGCGGAGATCAAGAATTACAACAAAATCACGCCCGACGAGATCCGCCAAGCGGGCTATCGCGGCGTCGTCTTCACCGGCGGGCCCCACAGCGTCTATGCGGACGACGCCCCGCGCTGCAGCGCGGCGGTGCTTTCGATCGGCATTCCCGTGCTCGGCATCTGCTACGGCCACCAGCTGCTCGCGTTCCTCGCGGGCGGCGCCGTTATGCCTGCGGAAAGCGGCAGCGAATACGGCAGAACACAGCTCACCGTCAAAGAAAACGTGCTGTTCTCCGGCGTGCCGCAAACAAGCGTCTGCTGGATGAGCCATACCGACGCCGTGCAGACGCTGCCGCCCGGGTTTTCCGCGATTGCCCGTACGGAGCACTGCGCCTGCGCCGCCATGGCCGACGACGAACGGAAGCTTTACGGCGTGCAGTTCCACCCCGAGGTCACCCACACGGCGTACGGCACGCGCGTTCTGGAAAACTTCGTTTTTCGCGTCTGCGGCTGCAAAGGCGACTGGCAGATGGACGACGTGGCCGAAACGACCATCCGGCACTACCGTGAAGTCCTGCGCGGCAAGCGGGTGCTGCTTGGGCTCTCCGGCGGCGTGGATTCCTCCGTGGCGGCGGCGCTGCTGCACCGGGCGATCGGCGACAACCTCGTCTGCGTCTTTGTGGACCACGGCCTGCTGCGCAAGGGCGAGGGCGACTTTGTGGAACGGACCTTCCGCGAAAAGTTCGGCCTGCAGCTGGTGCGCGTCAACGCCGAAGCCCGTTTTCTGGCGGCGCTGCGCGGCGTGACCGACCCCGAAGCAAAAAGAAAGATCATCGGCGCGGAATTCGTCCGCGTGTTTGAAGAAGAAGCCAAAAAACTCGGGCAGATCGACGTGCTCGCGCAGGGCACGATCTACCCGGACGTGATTGAAAGCGGCAAGGGCGACGCGGCCACGATCAAAAGCCACCACAACGTCGGCGGCCTGCCGGAGCAGATGGCGTTTTCCGGCGTTGCCGAACCGCTGCGCGACCTGTTCAAGGACGAGGTGCGCGCCATCGGCGAAGCCCTCGGTCTGCCGCGCGCGCTCGTCTGGCGTCAGCCGTTCCCCGGCCCCGGGCTCGGCGTGCGCGTGCTGGGCGAAATCACCGGGGAAAAGCTCGGGCTGCTGCGGGAAGCCGACGCAATCTTCCGCGAGGTGCTGGAACAAGCTGCGCCGGAGGGGCTGCCGAACCAGTATTTCGCCGTGCTGACCGACAGCCGCAGCGTGGGCGTCATGGGCGACGAACGGACCTACGGCTATACGGTGGCCCTGCGCGCCGTGACGACCGACGATTTTATGACGGCAACGTGGACAAGACTGCCCTATGACGCGCTGGAGCTGGCAAGCAGCCGCATCACCAATGAGGTAAAAGGCATCAGCCGCGTGGTCTATGACATCACGTCCAAGCCGCCCGCCACAGTGGAATGGGAATAAGGAGGACAGCATCATGACAAAATACATCTTCGTCACCGGCGGCGTGGTTTCCGGCCTCGGCAAGGGCATCACCGCCGCGTCGCTCGGCCGTCTGCTCAAGGCCAGAGGGCTCAAGGTCGCCGCGCAGAAGCTCGACCCCTATATCAACGTGGACCCCGGCACGATGAGCCCCTATCAGCACGGCGAGGTCTACGTGACCGAGGACGGCGCCGAAACCGACCTCGACCTCGGCCACTATGAGCGGTTCATCAACGAAAACCTGAACAAATACTCGAACCTGACGACCGGCAAGGTCTATTGGAACGTGCTCAACAAGGAGCGGCGGGGCGAATACCTCGGCTCCACGGTGCAGGTCATTCCGCACATCACCAACGAGATCAAGGATTTCATCTACCGCGCGGCAAAAAAGACGGAAGCCGACGTGCTGATTACCGAGATCGGCGGCACCATCGGCGACATCGAAAGCCAGCCGTTCATCGAAGCGGTGCGCCAGATCTCGCTGGAGGTCGGGCGCGAAAACAGCCTGTTCATCCACGTCACCCTTGTGCCGTATCTCCGCGGCTCGGAGGAGCACAAGAGCAAGCCCACCCAGCACTCGGTGAAGGAGCTGCAGGGCATGGGCATCCACCCGAACCTGATCGTGCTGCGCTGCGACCGCCCGCTGGAAAAGTCCATCTTCCAGAAGATCTCGCTGTTCTGCAACGTAAAGCCGGACTGCGTGATCGAAAATCTCACCGTGCCGTGCCTCTATGAAGCGCCGCTGATGCTGGAAAAGGCGAACTTTTCCGGCGTGGTCTGCCGCGAGCTCGGCCTCGACGCGCCGCCGCCCGCGCTCGCAAAGTGGACGGCGATGGTGGAGCGGATCAAAAGCGCCGACCGTCATGTGACGATCGGTCTTGTCGGCAAATACGTGCAGCTGCACGACGCCTATCTTTCCGTGGCGGAAGCCCTGCGCCACGCGGGCTTTGCCCAGAACGCGCAGGTGAATATTCAATGGATTGACTCTGAAACCATTACGCCGCAGAACACGGCGGAAGTACTCGGCGGACTCGACGGCATTCTGGTGCCCGGCGGCTTCGGCAGCCGCGGCATCGAGGGCATGATTCTCGCCGCACAGTTTGCGCGCGAACAGGGGCTCCCCTATTTCGGCATCTGCCTCGGCATGCAGATTGCCGTCATCGAAGCCGCCCGGCATCTGGCAGGGCTCCCGGACGCAAACTCCGGCGAATTCGACGAGCTGTGCAGACATAAGGTGATCGACTTCATGCCCGGCCAGAGCGATTCCATCGACAAGGGCGGCACGCTGCGCCTCGGCGCCTACCCGTGCGAGATCACGCCGGAAACGACGATGGCGCGCTGCTACAAAAAGCAAAGCATCTGCGAACGGCACCGCCACCGCTACGAGTTCAACAACGATTACCGCGCCGTGCTGCAGCAGGCGGGGCTGACGCTTTCGGGCCTGTCGCCGGACGGCAGACTGGTGGAAACCGTCGAGCTGACCGACCGCAGCTTTTACGTCGGCGTGCAGTACCACCCCGAATTCAAGAGCCGCCCGAACAAGCCGCATCCGCTGTTCTTCGGTTTCATTGAAGCGGCGCTGAAAAGGAGAGAGCAGGCATGAAGTTCACCAAAATGCACGGCCTCGGCAACGACTATCTCTACGTCTTCGGCGAGGTGCCGGAGAAGATCGCCGCGCTTTCCGTCAGGCTGTCGGACCGCCATTTCGGCGCGGGCTCGGACGGCATGATCTATATCGGACCTTCGAAGATCGCCGACTTTTCCATGCGCATTTTCAACGCGGACGGCAGCGAGGCGATGATGTGCGGCAACGGCATCCGCTGCGTGGGCAAATACGTCTATGACAAGGGCTACACCGACAAAACGCGCCTGACGGTTGAAACACTTTCCGGCGTCAAAACGCTGCGGCTGCACTTGCAAAACGGCAAGGTCGACCGCGTCACGGTCTCGATGGGCAAAGCCGAAACCGCGTCGCCGCAGACGCTGGAGGTTGACGGCGAGGCGGTTGAATACAGCCCGGTTTCCGTCGGCAATCCGCACGCGGTGATCTTTTGCGCAGATGCCGAAGCCGCCCCCGTGACGGTTCTCGGCCCGCAGCTGGAGCACCACCCCGCCTTCCCGGGCGGCGTCAACGTGGAATTCGTGCAGGTGCTTTCTGCGCGTGAGCTGCGCATGCGCGTGTGGGAGCGCGGCAGCGGCGTCACCATGGCCTGCGGCACCGGGGCGTGCGCCAGCACGGCGGCGGCCGTCAGCCGGGGCTATTGCATGCCGGACACGCCGATCACGGTGCGGCTGGACGGCGGCGCGCTGGAAATCACGGTTTCGCCGGACGGCGAAGCAACCATGACCGGACCCGCGGCATTTGTTTATGAAGGAGAGACGATCGGATGCTGAAACCGAACGCACACTACAAGGAACTGAAGGACTCTTATCTGTTCTATCACATTGCGCAAAAGACAAAGGGATATCTCGACGCGCACCCCGACACGCATCTGCTTCGGCTGGGCATCGGCGACGTGTCGCAACCGCTTTGCAAAGCCGCCATTGACGCGCTGCACCGGGCGGTGGACGATCAGGCGGACGCCGCCACGTTTCACGGCTACATGCCGGAATGCGGCGCGCCGTTTCTGCGCGAAACGATTGCCGCCCACTACGCGAAGCGGGGCGTCGCGCTCCGCCCGGACGAGGTGTTCGTATCGAGCGGCGCCAGCGACGAGCTCGGCGATATCCTCGACCTGTTTGACCGCGGCAGCACGGTTCTGATTCCGGAGCCGGCCTATCCGGCCTATGTGGACGCCAACGTGATGGCCGGCCACAAGATCGTGCATCTCCCGACGGGCAAAGAGAACGGCTTTCTGCCGCGGCCGGAAGCCGCCGCACAGGCGGACGTGATCTATCTCTGTTCGCCGAACAACCCGACCGGCGCTGTGCTTTCCGGGGCGCAGCTGCAAACGTGGGTGGACTTTGCCAACGACTGCGGCGCGGTGATTCTCTTTGACGCGGCGTATGAAGCCTTCATTGAAGACGACAATCTGCCCCACAGTATTTTTGAACTGCCGGGCGCGCGCACCTGCGCGATTGAGATCTGCTCGCTTTCCAAAACGGCGGGCTTCACCGGCACGCGGCTCGGCTACACCGTGATTTCGCAGACGCTGGAGCGCTGCGGGCAAGCCCTCAACGCCATGTGGGTGCGCAACCGCACCACCAAAACCAACGGCATCTCCTACATCCTGCAGCGCGGCGGCGCGGCCGTCTTTTCCGAAGAGGGACAGGCGCAGACCCGGGCGCAGATTGCCGTTTACAAGAGCAACGCACGGCTTCTGACGGACGCGCTGGACGAGCTCGGCCTTTGGTACACCGGCGGCAAAAACGCGCCCTACATCTGGCTGCAGTGCCCGCACGGTCTTTCAAGCTGGGAATTCTTCGACCTGCTGCTGCAGCAGGCGCAGATCGTCGGCACGCCCGGCGCGGGCTTCGGCGCCTGCGGCGAGGGATACTTCCGCTTTTCCTGCTTCGGCAGTCCGGCGGACACGGCGGAAGCGGCGAAAAGGCTGCGGAGCGTCTGCGGAAAGTAAGCCGCCGAAGGGGCAAGGAAGAATGCCCCCTGAAGCGTTTTTTCAAGCAATAAAGGAAAAAGCACTGCAGAAGCAGTGCTTTTTTCCTGGCGGAGATGAGGCCAACGAACCCCTTCCCTCTTGCATGCCGGAGAGAACTCTCCCGGTACACACGGAAACGCGCCCCACCCCCGGTCCATGCATGGCTTTTGACAGTATTTGAAGCATTCATTTCGACAAGCAGCAGCCGCAGTTTGTACAATAAAGGTTTGAACGGCTGTTTAATGCGGCGCATTGCGGACAGTTAACGCAACCGATCACAAGCTCCCCTTCAATCAGGATCTCAAATGATTCTTCCGGAAAGTCGTCCCGTGGATTTGGGCAATCTATCGTGCCCATGCAGCCAAATGTCGTGCAACCGCTGTTCGCAATCCAGCACTCCTTGTGATGCGGCATTCGGCAGGCGCTGCACAGCACAATTTCATCTGTCACTTTCAGCTCTGTTTTGCAATAGGGACAGAGCTTCCCGACATAACTATTCATGATCCGTTTGTTCGGAAGAATCGGTTTGAACCGACGTTGCGGGAGCAGCTTTGTCTGTTGGTGAAGCATTGTCTGCAACCGGTGTGGAAGACGGAACAGTGAGCGCCGGTTCAGAAGCGCCTTCATCCGCCGGATCTGTTTCTGTATCGACGCCGGGTTGCACCTGATAATAGGAAAAATTCTGCCGGGAAAGCAGGAAGGCAATGCTTTGCCGCAACATTTCATGCTGTGATTTCAGCGCCTTGAACTGGCCGAAAAGAACAGCGTAAAGCAACAGCACCACGGCAATCAACGCATAGAGTATCCAAATCTGCCAATCTTTTGCGGCGGAATGCGGCGCCGGCGCCGTCTGTTGTACGGGTTGATTTGTTTCATCTTCCTGAGAAACATCAATTGTCACATCGACATCGTCAAAATGAAAAAGCCCTTGCTGCGTTCAATCTCTTCGTTTTTCCAAAAGAAGAAGCCTTGCCTTTATCATTTTTTATTTTTAAAAAAGAAAACATTACGCATCAAAAGCCTGCGTTTTTTCACAGAAAGAAGCCTGCGCGTCAACGCAGAAAAGAATGGGAGAGAATTGTATGGAAAAGCCCCGTTCCTTCATGCACAAACAAGGATTCCCCTCTCGACATTTTTCAAAAACTATAGTATAATAAATCCAGACCATCCTGCGCCGCGCGCAGGCCGACAATACGGAGAGGGAGCAAAGCACATGGAAAAAGAGTATAGCGGCTTACCGATGCGGTTTGCCCACACGGGGGTAACCCAGTTTGCCCCGGAAAACACGCTGGAAGCGTTTCAAAAAGCCGCCGAGCTGGGCTTGGAAGGCATCGAACTGGATATTCAGATCAGCGGCGACGGCGAGATCATTGTTACCCACAACGGGAACATGGGCTACATGACCTTTGAAGAACACCGCGACGTCCTGCGGGAGATGACCGCGGCGCAGATCAAGCGGTTCGACATCCCCTACCGCAACGCGCTGAAGCTCAAGTATCCGCCCTATCCCTGGACGGAGCACGCGGGCGGACGGCGCATGATCGTGCCCCCGGACTATCACGAAGACCGCGTGACGCACCTGATCACCTTCCCGGAATTCGACGCGTGGCTGGCAACGGTTGATTACGATCTCACCGTTGAGGTGGAGTTCAAGACGACGGGGATGTGCCCGCGTATGGACGAGATTCTGGCGTCTTCACCCAATGTTTCGCGCTATATCTTCTTTTCCGGCGACCGGAACGTGCTGGAGGAAATGCAGGCGCATTACCGCGAAAACGGCAAGCCCGAAGGGCTGCGTCTCGGCGCGAACATCCGCTTCATCAACGATCAGACGATGGACTTTGTCCGCCGCTCCGATCTCTGGGAGGTCGGGCTCAACGACGGCGCCTTCACGAAGGCGGACGTCGACAGGTTCGCGGAGATGGGTATCCGGGTCTTTTCCAACCTCGGCGACTATCCCGAATGGTGGGCGCAAATCTGCGAAATGGGCGTGACGGGCTTCAAAACGAACTACCCCGACGCCTATACCGAATGGTGGCGCAGCACCCGGAAATAAAACCCAAGGGGCTTTTCCCGATGAAACCCCGGCAAAAAGTCCCGTTTATCCTGATCCTCGTGATCTTTGTTGCCGTGTCGGTCACGACCTCGCTGATTTCCATTTCCAGCGCGCCGTATAAGTTTGAGGAAGAAACGGCCATCGGCGGCGACGAAACGCTGCTGTTCCCCGCGCAGTGCGGCAAGGAAGCCCATGCCGTGCCGGAGGGCGTGGAACGCATCGGCTCCGATGTGAAAATCACCTTCGCGCAGGCGCTGCCGCTGAAGGCGGCAGAACAAAAAGATAAAAGGCACCTGTATTTCTGCAGATGCCTTTTTTCCTGGCGGAGATGAGGCCAGCGAACCCCTTTGTTTTTTTACCGATGCGTTCAGATCTCCGCTTCCGCCAACGGCTCCTGCGAAAAATCGACCGCTTCGTTTGAAATGTCCGGGTAGACGTAGCCGGGCTTCGGCGGCGCGCAGTTATAGACCTTGTCGATCTCCACATAACCGAGACCGAGCTTGCCCTTGTGATAGTTGCCCTTGGTCAGCACCACTTCCATGTCGAGGCTCATGCCGTAAACATTGACGCGGGCGCCTTCCTTCAGGTCAGAAAGCAGGTCGGTATAGGGCGCCTTTGTGAAGACGATCCGGCTGGACGACGCGGTCTGCGCCTGAATGATCGGCACGATCTTCGGGTAGCCGTCTGCGCCCACATAGGCAATGAATTTCAGCGTGATGAGCCCGGAAAGGAACTTCCTGGCCCAGGGGCGCAGCACCTGCTTTTGTCTGTCGCCCGCGTTCGCACCCTTGAGCGCCATCACGCGCACGGCGTTGGCGATCACGCCCGGCATGTTCAGCGCCCTGCGTTCGGAAATGTCGTGCAGATCAGCATAGTGGACCTCCGACACGCCGAAATAGGTGTTGAACCGGAACAGCGGATATTCGTTCATGCGCACATAGTCTTCACCCTCGGTGACGAAATGGGTGAAATCCATGGAACCCGTCCAGAAATCCCGGCTGACCGACATGATCAGAAAGCCGGTCTTCGGGTCGTCATAAATCAGCTTTTTGCTGATGCCGCGGACGAATTCGCCGAACATCATTTTGTCGTCGCCCTTGTTGCAAAGAGAGGAGACCAGACACATGTGCAGGTCGTCGGGCCCGTCCTTCATGGCGATCAGTGCAATTTTATAGGGATTGTCAAAATCCTTCATATCCTTCGGATTGACTTTGTTCATGATCTTTCCTCCTTTTCAGAATCTTCCAGTGCCGTGCTGCCGCTCCAGACCGCGCACGGCGCGCCGCTTTCTCTGGCCAGCGCCGTGAGCGCTTCCATCCGGGCCTTCGGCATCAGCTTTGCGTCTTTGAACGCCCAGGTTTTGCCGAGCCGTTCATACTTGTCGCGGCAAAGATTGTTGAACGCGCACAGCTCCCATTTTTCCGCGCGGTCGCGGACCACGCCGGCCAGCGCGCGGATGTTGTCGTCGGTGTCGGTCGCGCCGGGAATGATCGGGGTGCGCACCCAGATGCGCTTGCCGGTTTCCCTGCACGCCGCGGTCAGCCGGTCGAAATTATCCAGAATCTGCGCGTTGCTCTGCCCGGTAAAGTGTTTGTGCAGATCATCCTCAAACAGCTTGAGGTCATAGAGAAAAACGTCCGTGACCGGCAAAAGCTGCTGCAGCGTTTCCCATTGGGTAAAGCCGCAGGTATCCACGGCGGTGTTGACGCCGGCCGCTTTCAGCTTTTGAAGCAGCTGCAGCGCTTCTTTCCACTGCAGCGTCACTTCGCCGCCGGAAAGGGTCACGCCGCCTTCGCCGCCCCAATAGGCGCGGTCTTTCATCAGCGTGTCAAACAGCGCGTCAACCGTATCGTCGATACCCTTCATTTCCAGCGCCTGCGTGGGACAGGCGGCCGTGCAGGCGCCGCAGGCCGTGCAGCGTTCGGACGTATGCACGCCCGTTTCGTCGAGCCGGATGCCCTTTTGCGGACAGACGCTTTCGCAGGTGCGGCAGCCGATACAGCGCACCGGGAGCCATTCCACGTGGGACTTCGGCGAAAGGCTTTCGGGGTTGTGGCACCAGGTACAGGCAAGCGGACAGCCCTTGAAAAAGACCGTTGTCCGCAGCCCGGGCCCGTCCTCGGTGGACATGCGCTGAATGTTCAATATCTTCACGTCAATACCCCTTATGGCTTTCGCGGGCGATGATCTCGTCCTGCAGCTCTTTGCCGACCGAAACGAAATAGGCGTTGTAGCCGGTGATGCGAACCAGCAGATGGCGGTAATCCTGCGGGTGCGCCTGCGCGTCGCGCAGCACGTCCGGGTCAAGGATATTGATCTGCAGCGCGGTGCCGCCGTTTTCGATGTAGCCCTTGATGAAGGATTTGAACTTTTCTTTGTGGGCCGGGTCGCGGATCAGCGAGGTGTTGAACGTGATCGTGTGGCTCGCCCCGTTGGGCAGATAGTTCACATACTCGCCCCAGTCGCCGTCCGCCGCCTTGCCGCCCAGGGCAATCCCCACGGAGTTGGCGTTGGAGGTCGGGCCGTTGATGTCCGCACCGTTGGACGGGCAGATCGCGTTGGAAAGGAACTGCGGATTCTTGCGGCCGTTCGCGCTCGCCTTGAGGATATAGGACGAGCCGATCCAGTAGTTCCACGACAGCATGCCGGGGCGGAACTGGCGGCCGGTGCTTTTGGTCTTGTGCGTCCAGACCTCATCGGACCACATCTTCATCACCTGCTGCGCCATGGCGTCGGCCTCATCATCGTCGCGGCCGTATTTCGGCGCGCGGAACTGCGCCTTTGCCTGCAGCACTTCATAGCCCTCCCAGTTGGCGCGCAGGGCTTTGACCAGCTCTTCAAGCGTGCATTCCTTGTTGTCATAAACCAGATACTTCACCGCGAGCAGGCTGTCCACGGTTGTGGCAAAGGTGACGCCCTCCATCGTGACGAACGAGATCTCGGCGCCGCCCTGGGTGACGTCGATCCCCTTTTCTGCGCACCCGGTCACCAGCGTGGACAGATAGGGCGTCGGGTTGAACTGTGCGCGGATGGACTCGGACATTTCGTAGTTGTCCACCATCTTCTGAATGATATACTTGGTCTGGGTCACGTAGGCGTTCCAGAACTTTTCCCAGGTGTCGAGGTCTTTGAGCTCGCCGGTCTGCGGGCCGTCCTGCGTCAGCTTGGTCGGCTTGCCGCCCATTTTGTCTTCATAGGGCTCCATGTCCCTGCCGTTGGCATAGACCAGCTCCAGCGCCTTCAGCAGATTCAGGTTGTTGTCCACGGTGCCGCTGCGGTCGTTGCCGACCATGGTGTTCTCGAGGCAGCCGACCGGCGCATACTCACAGACGTTGTCGAGATTGATCTTGTCGCCGTAATACTTCGCCTCGCGCATCATGCCCGCCATGGAGCGCTCGTCAAAGTTGAGCAAAAACGGCGCGCCCTGCGAGGTGGAGATCATATCCACGACTTTGTTGAGCAGCTTTTCGGGCGAGCCCTTGTGCAGCCGGACGTTGGGTTTCGGCTCCAGAATCGGGCTCATGTCGTCGATGACGTCAAGGAACAGATAGGTCAGATCGTTGGTCATGTCCTCGCCGTTCTTGCCCATGCCGGAGAGCGTCAGCAGCTGGCCGAAGCCGGCGGTGATGCCCTGATTGCCGCCCACGCGGATCTGCGCGTCATAGGCGGTGTTGCAATGGAACCAGAAGCAGCCGAGGATCTCTTTCATAAAGTCTTCGCTCATGCCGTCGGCGATGGACTTTTTGTAATAGGGATAGAGATACTGGTCGATCCGGCCGAACGAGACGCCCGGGCCGGGATACTTTTCGTCCGACATAATCAGCATGTGGGTCAGCCACAGCGACTGCACCGCTTCATAAAAGTTTTCGGCGCCGTTCCAGGGCACCTTTGCGGTGTTGGCCGCCATCACAAGCAGTTCTTCTTTGCGTTTCGGATCCTTGCAGGTTTCCGCCTTTGCCTTGCAGAAGGCGGAATACTTTTCGGCCAGTTCCTTCGGCATGGTGCAGGCGGTCATCATCGCCCGCAGCTGGGCGCCCTTGCCGCCGTCTTTGTCGCTTTGCGGCAGCGCGTCATACAGGCCCTGCAGGTATTCATACTCCGCCTTGAAGCCCTTGTCGATGATCTTTTTGTAATCGGGGATCAGGTGGCCGCTGGTCGCGCCGCTGTTGCCGTAGCCGTGGTCGAACAGCCAGAGCATGCTTTTGCGCGCTTCCAGCACCAGCTTGTCGCGCTCCTTTTGCTGCGCTTCGGTCAGGCACATGGAATACATCATGTTGAACCGCGCGCCGCACAGCAGATCGCCGGGCAGAATTTCCATCGGCAGATAGTCCACCACGCACTTTTTGGTGAAGTCCGCCTTGCGCTCCACCAGCGATTTCTTCCAGAACGCGTCGTCCACGGGGACGACCTGCGAGATCTGCTTGAACGACTGGGTGAATGTCGGCAAGAAGGTGTAGGTTTCCGGCACGATGTAATAGGTCAGTTCATCGAACTGGGTGTCCCAGGGCGTGCCGGTCGTGTAGGGGTTATACTCGTTGTTCCATTTGCGTCTGGTGCCCGCGAAATAATAGTCGCGCAGCCACTTGACGCGGGGGCTCAGCTTGCCGGGTTGTTTCACGGCGTTTTCATATTTTGCTGCCAAGTTCAGGACCTCCTTTGCAACAGCTTTTTTAAAATGCTTTCTCCGTGCTCCAATAAAAGCCGCATTTGAGTTTCGGCTTCGGTTGCCTTTTTGTCTTTGATCGCCTGCGCAATCTGTTTGTGCTTTTCCAAAACGAACCCGGATACCGCGGGGTCGTGATAGAACAATTCGATCAGCGGAAAAGAACTGTCTTCAAACGCGTTCATGATAATGCCGTAGACCATGTTGCCGCTCATACTGCAGATCATATAGTGAAACCGCAGATCATAGCGGCTGCGCGTTTTCGGGTCGGTTTCCGTCTCCTCTTCCAGAATCAGGGCAAACAGTCTGCCGATTGCCTCCGGTGAAGCGTGGGCGCACGCCTGTCTGACGCATTCCAGCTCCAGAAAGCGGCGCGCCTGCAGCAGATCGTCGAGCTGCTTTTTGTCCAGCAAACCGAACCGGACCAGATCCGACAGAATCGACAGGTTGCCCTCGGCTTTCCAGTCGGCCACCTCAATCCATTTGGTCGGCACGATTTTGATGTAGCCGTTGCTTTCCAGCTCGACCACCGCCGCGTTGACAACAGAACGGCTGACTTCATACAGTTCGGTCATATCGCGCAGCGTCGGCAGCCTGTCGCCCGGCGCGTAGGCACCGGAAAGAATGGAAAACTTGAGCTTTTCAACGACCTGCTCGGTCAGACTTTGCTTCATAAGGGTTCCTCCTCGGTGGTCATACCACCAAGGCAATTGTAGCATAACAAGCGCCGGATGTACAGCAGCATTTTCCACAAAAAAGAATGAACGCATTGTACGTTTCGTCCAAAGGCACCGGAACGGTTGGCAGGCAAAAACACCGTCCGAAATCGCGCAGGAACGGAAGGTCCTGTCCGTCCAAGGTCTCCGGACAGCGCAAGCGTTTATTGTACCTGTTTTTATGTAATAATCTATCCCCTTCTGTTTACACGGAAAGCTGCGTTTCACAAAGCCAACGTCATGCCGGTGCCGCAGGGACGGTTGACGCAAAAAAGCCAGGAATCATATGCGCCTTTGCGAGTTGAAAAATCATTGAAAGCGGTGTATAATTATAAAAACAAACAGGAAAGGGATTTGCGCATGATACAAAGGTTACATAGCCTAAGAAAGAACAAATCGGCGACCCTGCGTTCCTTAAAAAAGCTGGACGACAACATCTGTCTGCTGGATTACCGGAACGATTATCATCTGCCGGAGCTTCTGAACAGGGGCGTGTCTTCCATCGGCGAATTGACGGCCTTTGCGGCGGATGCTCTGACGCTCGGGCTGCGCCTGTTCAAGCCCGGCACGGATCAGGGCGCGGGCTGCACAACGTTTGAAGCGTATACGCCGGAAGGGAACCATCTGCTGGCGAGGAACTTTGATTTCAAAACCGCGCCCTGCTTTGTTGTCTGGACGCATCCCGACCGCGGATACGCTTCCGTTTCCGTCGTCGACACCAATTTTATGGCTTACGGCAACGCCCTGCGGCTTCACCGCCTCAACAGGTACCGGGCGCTTCTGGCCCCCTACTGCTGTGTGGACGGCATGAATGAGAAGGGACTTGCGATTGCGGTTTCGCAGCTGAGAGCAAAAGCCACCAACCAGAAGGAACCCGGCAAAAAGGACATCACAACGACCGCGATGATCCGGGCCGTGCTTGACACCTGCGCCGATGTGGACGAAGCCGTGGCGCTGTTTCAAAAGTACAACATGCATGATTCTCTGTGGACGAATTATCATTATCAGATCATTGACGCAAGCGGCAGAAGCGTCGTCATCGAATATATCGACAATACGATGCACGTTTATGAGCGCGGCAGCTCCGCCCATCCCGTTTCCGGTTCTGTTTTTGAAGACGACGGCCTCCGGCTGCAGTATGCCGCGAACTTCAGCCTGACAAAGGACGTCGGCGCTTTCAAAATTGAACAGCACGGCGAAGACCGCGTTGAAGCGGTCAAAACCGTGCTGCGCGCAAAAGACGGCATTCTTTCCGAACCGGAAGCCATGGACTTGCTTTCATATGTGAAACTGAATTACAAGCACGACAAATATCCCTGGAGCGTAAACGCTTTGTGGAGCGCGGTTTACAACACCGACGCAGGCACCATGAAACTGGTCGGCAATATGGATTACAAGCATATCTATACATTCAGCATCCATGAACCGTGCAAAGTGCTCGATCACGAATCAATCGATCATACTGCGTATCCCGACACCAAATGGTCTCACTGAACGGCGACCACGGATCAAACCCGAAAGGCAGGCTTGTATGATGAAAAAGGCAGTGAAGTATTCCATCCTCGGCGCTTCCGGCGCGCTTGCCGCAATCAACGCGGTCCGGGCTGCCGCGTTCAAACCGGAAAAGAAAGACCTGTGCGCGTTGCCCGCCGAAACCGTTGACGTTGAAAAAGCGTGCGCACATTTAAGCGAAGCAATTTCCATCCCCACCGTCAGCTATCCCGAAAAAGAAAAAGTGGATTTTTCCCAGTTTGACAGATTTCACGCTTTCCTTGACGAAGCGTTTCCGCTGGTGCATGAACGGCTGGAGAAGGAAATCATCGAGGAAGCAAACCTGATTTATCGCTGGAAGGGCAAACGAAGCGACCTGGACCCGATCGCGCTGCTTTCGCATCAGGATGTGGTGCCGATCTCGGAAGGCACCGAAAACGACTGGACACACGCACCCTTCAGCGGGTTCAATGACGGCGAGTTCATCTGGGGCCGCGGCGCCGTTGATATGAAAAACCATCTGATCGCTGTGATGGAAGCGGTTGAAGCGCTGCTTGCCGAAGGCTTTGCACCGGAACGGGACGTTTATCTGCTTTTCGGTCAGGACGAAGAAGTCTCCATGAGCGAAACCGGCGGCGCAAAAGCGATCATGGAAACGCTGAAGGCAAGGGGGATCCATCTGGATTCCATCATAGATGAAGGCGGCGCCATGCTCCCCGTAAACATGAAAGGGGTCATCCGTCAGAAATGTCTGTGCGGCGTCGGCGTTGCCGAAAAAGGCTACGCTGATATTGAAATCAGCCTCAGCGCAAAGGGCGGTCATTCTTCCCAGCCGCCGAAGCACTCTGCAGTCGTCATGCTTGCAGACGTCATCAAGGATCTTGACCGCCATCAGTTCAAGGCGGAAATCAGGCCCCACCTGATGGATATGCTTCAGAACGTCGGCCGGAACGCCACCTATCCCGTTCGGCTTCTCGCCTGCAACCTTCCGGCACTGAAGCCGCTGATGAAGGCCGCCATGAAGCAGATCCCGCTCGCGGCAAGCATGATGCGAACAACCACAGGCATCACCATGGTGTCGGGCAGCCCGGCGGCAAACGTGCTTCCGCAGAAAGCGTCCGTCACAGTCAATTTCCGTATGATGCCGGGTGTGTCAACCGAAGATGTGGTCCGTCATATCCGAACGTGTGTGAAAAACAAGGAGATTGAAATCAACTGCCTGAAGAAAAAAGAGGCGTCCGCCGTCTCTCCCACGGATGCAAAGGCCTATCGGATCATTGAAGAGCTCTGTCGGCAGGAAAGCGGCGACAATATCGTTGCGCCGATGCTTGTGATCGCCGGAACCGACGCCTGCACCTATGAGCCCGTTTGTGAAAACATCTACAGGTTCTCTCCGTTCCGGAT
>JAEEUW010000058.1 GCA_016290665.1 Clostridiaceae bacterium
ACGTGCATCTGGCCGTGGACGAAAAGAGCCCCGCGCTGGCGTGCTTTGCCCGCGACGTCAACTCCATCAACGACGGTCTGCACGTGGCCGTTTCCAACGCGATCAAGGACGAACGCATGCGCGCCGAGCTGATCACCAACGTGTCGCACGACCTCAAGACCCCGCTGACCAGCATCATCAACTACGTCGATCTGCTCTCGCGCTGCGATATCCGGGACGAAACGGCGCAGCAGTATATCTCCGTTCTGACCGAAAAGAGCGCGCGGCTCAAAAAGCTGATCGAAGACCTTGTGGAAGCCAGCAAGGCCTCCTCGGGCGCCATGCGCGTGGACCTTGTGGATATGTCGCTGGGCGAGCTGACGAACCAGATCGTCGGCGAATACGACGATGCGTTCGCTGAACGGAACCTCGAACTGATTCTGAACGCCGAGCGCGACGTGCTGGTGCGCGCTGACAGCAAGCTGAGCTACCGCGTGCTCGACAACCTGATGAGCAACGTGAAAAAATACGCCATGCCCGGCACGCGGGTCTATCTGGACCTGACCGAAACCGAAGGCTGCGGCGTGCTCACCTTGCGCAACGTGTCGCAGACGCAGCTGAACATTCCGGTGGAGGAGCTGCTCGAGCGCTTTGTGCGCGCCGACGAATCGCGCTCCACCGAGGGCAGCGGCCTGGGGCTTTCCATTGCGCAAAACCTTTGCGAGCTGCAGGGCGCCGAGCTGCACCTTTCCATCAGCGGCGACCTGTTCACCGCCGAGGTGCGGTTCCCCAAAGCCTAAATCTTCCGATAGGGCTTGCATTTTGCAGGAATCAATGGTAAAATCTGAGTGGGTCGTTTCCGGCGGCCCGCTCATCTTTTTTGCGAAGGAGAAGCGAAGATGGCAAAAGAGAAAAAGAAAAAAGCCGACCCCGGGCCGCAGCACCCGAACAAGATCGGCATCAAAGAGGGCATGGGCTACATGCTCGGCGACGCGGGCAACCTGTTCGTGCTCACCTACGTGTCCTACTGCCTCAAGCTGTTCCACACCGACGTGCTCGGCTTCAGCGGCACAAAATCGGCGCGGCTGTTTTTGTTCACGCGGCTCTGGGACGCGATCAACGACCCGCTGTGGGGCATGGTCGTTTCCAAGCGCAAGCCCTCGAAGGACGGCAAGTTCCGCCCCTATCTCAAATGGGTCTGCGTGCCGCTGGGCATTTCGGCGCTGCTGTGCTTCGTTGATTTTTCCAAGTTTACCCAAAGTCAGATTTTGATCACCGTGCTGGCCTACGTGACCTATATCGCGTTCGGCATGCTCTACACCGGCATGAACATCCCCTTCGGCTCGCTCGCCTCGGTCATCACCGACGACCCCGAGGGCCGCACCCTGCTTTCCACCTTCCGTTCCATTGGCGGCGGCATCGGCGGGGCTGCGCCGCTGTTGGTCGCGCCCCTCGTGATCTACGTCAAGACCGTGAACACCGCCGGGGAGACCGTCAAGGTGGCCAGCGGCACGCGCATGCTGCTGTTCGGCGTGGTGATGGCGGCGCTTTCCATCACGTTCTATCTGTGGTGCTACAAGGCGACCAAGGAGCGCGTGCCCTCGGAGGAGGACCCGAACGTCGACCTCAAAAAGACCTATATCGGCCTTTTGAAGAGCCGCCCCTTTGTTTCGGTGGCGCTGGCGGGCATTCTGATCAGCGGCCAGCTGCAGTTCGCCTCGCTGAACCAGTATCTGTTCAAGAACTACTTTGAAAACCCGAACCTGTCCGTCATCGGCACCATGGCGAACTACGCGCCCATGGTGGTCATGATTCTGCTCACGCCGCGGCTGGTCAAGCGCTTCGGCAAGAAGGAGCTGGCGGGCACCGGCTCGTTCTTTGCGGCGGCGGCGGCCGTGGCCATGTTCTTTGTCACGCCGCATCTGGACCGTCTGGGCGCGGCGCCGATCGTCTTCTTCGCGCTGCTCTTCGTCATCGGCTTCGGTTATTCGTTTGTTTCCATCACCAACTGGGCGGTCGTGGCCGACGTGATCGACTATCAGGAATACAAGACCGGTCTGCGCAACGAAAGCGCGATCTACGCGGTCTATACCTTCTGCCGCAAGCTGGGCCAGACCCTCGCCGACGTGGGCGGCATGGTGCTGCTTGAAAAATTCGCGGGCTACGACGGCGCCACGATGAGCAACCTCGCCTACATCGACCAGCCCGCCCGCAGCGGCATGGTCAACACCGTGTCCGACGGCATCCTCTTCATCTGCACGCTGATTCCGGCCATCGTCTATACGCTGGTCTGGGCGCTGATGCAGTTCGGCTATCCGCTGACCAAGGAGCGGCTGGAGCCGATCTACGCCTACATGCGCGAAAAGCGCGGCGAAGCGGAGGCGGAGGGCGTAACGGCGTAACCATAAAAAAAGAAGACGGCCTGCGGGCCGTCTTTTTTTCATCTCTGTCCGTAATACGCGTGTTTGCCGTGCTTGCGCAAAAAGTGCTTGTCCAGCAGCGCCTGCTGCATCCGCGGCACGGCGGGGTTCAGCTGCATCGCGTGCCACGCCATGAAGGCGACCTCCTCCAGCACCACGGCCTTGTGGACGGCCTCCATCGCGTCCTTGCCCCAGGCGAAGGGCCCGTGGGAATGCACCAGCACCGCCGGGACGTCCATGGCGTTCTGGCCCACGGTTTCCAAAATCACCGTGCCCGTCTCCTTTTCATATTCGCCCGCGATCTCCTGCGGCGTCATGCGGCGCGACACGGGGATGTCGCCGTAAAAGTCGTCCGCATGGGTCGTGCCCAGCGCCGGAATCGTCAGCCCCGCCTGCGCAAAGGTGGTGGCCCAGCGCGAATGCGTGTGCACCACGCCGCCGATTTCCGGGTATGCCTTGTAAAGCTCCAAATGGGTCGGCGTGTCGGAGGAGGGGTTGAGCCTGCCCTCCACGACGTTGCCGCAAAGGTCGACCACGACCATGTCGTCCGCCGTCATCGTGTCATAGCTGACGCCCGAGGGCTTGATGACCACGAGGCCCGTTTTGCGGTCGATGGCGGAGACGTTGCCCCAGGTGAACGTGACGAGGTTGTGCTTCGGCAGCAGCAAATTCGCTTCCAGAACGGTTTGTTTGAGTTGTTCCAGCATGGTTTATGCCTCCCCGTAGAGCAGCGCTTCGGCGGCTTTTTCCAGCCCCAGCGCCGCCTTGTAGCGTTTGAGATAGTTGTCGAAATCCACGCAGTCGGCCGCGTCCGGCGGGGTGGTTGTTTTTTCGGTGGCGGCAAAGACCGCCTCGTCCAGATAGTCCGGCAGGCTGCGGCCGCCGCCCTCCAGAAGATACATGGCCAGAATCGCCATGCCCCACGGGCCGCCGACGTTCGCCGTCTGCATCACCGTGACCGGGCTGCCCGTTGCCGCCGCCATCATGCGGCTGCCGGCTTCGGCCGCCTTGAACAGACCGCCGTGCCCGTAGAGGCAGTCGATCGCCACCTGCTCCTTTTGCAGCAGCTCCATGCCGATGCGCAGCGTGGAAAGCGCCGAAAACAGCAGATTGCGCGCAAAGTTCGGGAAGGTCAGGGCGCTGCCGCGCGGACGCAGCAGCAGCGGCACGCCGTTTTTGACCCCGGTGATGGATTCGCCCGAAAGATAGTTGAACGACAAAAGACCGCCCGCGTCGCCTTCGCCCGCCAGCGCGGCGTTGTAGAGCGCGGAAAAGGCCTGATCCTTCGTCAGCGGCAAGTTCGCCTTCGCCGCGAAGTCAAGCAGCAGGTGCGCCCACGCGTCGATATCGGCGGTGCAGTTGTTGCAGTGAACCATCGCCACAGGCGCGCCGTCGGGCGTAGTGACCAGGTCGATTTCGGGATAGACCGCCGTGAGCGGCCGCTCCAGCACGACCATGGCGAACACGCTGGTGCCGGCCGAAACGTTGCCGGTGCGCGGCCGCACGCTGTCGGTGGCCACCATGCCGGTGCCCGCGTCGCCCTCGGGCGGGCAGAAGGGAATGCCCGGCTGCAGACGGCCGGTCGGGTCGAGCAGCAGCGCGCCTTCTTTTGTCAGCGTGCCCGCCGCTTCGCCCGCCGCGCGGACCTCCGGCAGCAGACTGCGCAGCGGCTGCGTGAAGCCGTGCGACCCGGCCAGCGCGTCGAACTTCGCGACCATGTCCGTATCGTAATCGAGCGTTTTTGCGTCGATCGGGAACATGCCCGCCGCTTCGCCCACGCCGACCGTGTGCAGGCCCGTCAGGCGGCGGTGCAGATAGCCCGCCAGCGTGGTCAGAGCAGAGAGCTGCGGCAGATGCGCTTCGCCGTTCAGGATCGCCTGATAGAGGTGCGCGATGCTCCAGCGCTCGGGAATGTTGAACGAGAACAGCTTCGTCAGCGCCCCGGCCGCCTCGCCGGTGGTGGTGTTGCGCCAGGTGCGGAACGGCACGAGAAAGGCGCCGTCGCTGCCGAGCGCCACGTAGCCGTGCATCATGGCGGAAATGCCGATGGCGCCCACCGTGGTCAGGGGCGCGCCGAAGCGCGCGGTCACGGCCTCCTGCAGCGAAGCGAAGGACGCGCGCAGGGCGGTGAGAATCTCCTCGTGGCCGTAGGTCCAGTAGCCGCCCTCAAAGCGGTTTTCCCAGTCATAGACGCCTTCGGCGAGCACGCGGAAGGCTTTGTCGATCAGCACCGCCTTGACCCGCGTGGAGCCGAATTCGATGCCGAGGGTGGTTTGGGTGAAGTCCATAATAAAAACCTCCGGAGTGGTATAAATGGTGTTATAAAAATAGCTGCGGCAACGTGGCCTCACCCGTCATCACTCGGCCGTGGCAGCTGCGGCAACGTGGCCTCACCCGTCACGCGCATCTTATGCTTCGGATTAATCGTAAGGCTTCGGGGCGCGTGCCACCCTCCCCAGAGGGGAGGGCGCGGGTCTCCGGTGGAGACCTCTCAGCCGTAGGCTGAGAAGCGCCGACCGAGCCGGCAGGCGAGATACAAGTTAGGTTGTTGCTTTATTCCATCGTTTGTTGCAGGAGACGCTGCTTGACCGTTTTGTCGATCCAGTCGCAAACGTTTTTGAAGTTTTCGTTGATCTCGTTGTTCGGAATTCGATAGACTTTGTATCCGTAGGATTCCAGAATGGCATCCCGTTCCCGGTCATAAGCCGGACCGTTGTCTGTAAAATGCTGTGTACCGTCAAGTTCCAGAATCATCCTTGCTTTGGTGCAAACGAAATCGACGATAAATTGATCGATCGGCACCTGCCGTCTGAATTGCACGGGATACTTTCGCAAAAACGTGTACCATAAACGCCGTTCCTGTTCGGTTGCCTCTGTGCGCAACTCCTGTGCCCGTTTCGTCAGATAGCCGTTTCTGATATTCTTCATATAATCACCGACTAAAGTATAACAGAGAATTCAGTAAGAATCAACCCTGACGGCAAAGCACAACCAAACTTGCCCTCCCCTCTGGGGAGGGTGGATTCGCGCGAAGCGCGAAGACGGGTGAGGCCACGTCGCCGTTGCCGCTGCGGCCGAGTGGTGACGGGTGAGGCCACGTCGCCGTTGCCGCTCCGGCCGAGTAAAGCGTGTGACGGGGTGAAGCTTCGTTTCTTCTCCCCTTTACTTGTGATACTTGCTTCCCCGCTCGATCTGCTTCGCGCGGTAGATCTGCTCGAGCAGCAGCACGCGGAACAGCTGGTGGGGAAAAGTCATTTCGCTGACGGAAAGGCGGCGGTCGGCGCGGCGCTTCACCGCGTCGGCAAGGCCGAACGAGCCGCCGATGATGAAGCAGACCTTGTCCTTGCCCGCGGTGGCGTAATCCTGCAGCAGGCGGCTGAACGCCTCGCTGGGCATCTGTCTGCCCTCCACGCACAGCGCGATAACCGCCGCGCCGGGCGGGATCTTTTCCAGCAGGACCGCGCCCTCTTTTTCCAGCGCCTGCTGAATCTGCGCCGGCGCGGGGTCGTCCGGCAGCCTTGCGGCAGGCAGCTCAACGATCTGCAGGCGGCACAGCGTCTGCAGCCGTTTTTGATATTCCGCGCACGCGGCGGCCAGGTAGCTTTCCTTCAGCCGGCCGACGCAAAGCACTGTGATCTGCTGCATCGTTTCACCTCAGAACAGAATGATTCCTTCGTCGTTTTCGCGGGGGTTGACCTGCAGCGTGTAGTCCCTGCCGAGCGTGGCGCCCGCCAGCTGCAGGGCGGAGAGCGTGGTCTGATAGGCGAGCTGCGGCAGGTTGTTTTCCTGGCTCAGGTGGCCCAGAAACAGCCGCGTGGTGCCGTGCTCCACGAGCTGCACCGCCACGTCGGCGCAGGCGTCGTTGCAAAGGTGTCCCACGTCCGACAGAATGCGCCGCTTGAGAAAATAGGGATAGGGCCCGTTCTGCAGCATACCGATATCGTGGTTCGATTCCAGCATCACGAGGTCGCAGCCGAGGATGGCGCACATCACCTCGTTGGTCATGTGGCCGATGTCGGTGGCCACGGCGGCCTTGCGCTCGTCGGGCAGCTCGACTGTGAAGCCGCAGCTTTCGTTGGCGTCGTGCGGCGTTGGGAACGAGCGCACCAGCAGGTCGCCGATTTCGATTTCGCCGCCGACCGGCAGGGCCTCCTGCGGAAAGCGGAGATCCAGCGCGCCGCAGTCCGCCATGCCGCGCAGGGTGCCCGGCGAGGCATAGACCGGCACGCCGAGCTGCGACTGGAGCACACGGATGCCCTTGATATGGTCGGCGTGCTCGTGGGTCACGAAGATCGCCCGGATGGTGCAGGGGTCGATCTCACGGCTTTGCAGCGCGGCGCGGATCCGCCTGGCGCTGACGCCGGCGTCGATCAGAATGCCCGTTTTGCCGGAGCCGACGTAGGTCGCGTTGCCGGACGAGGACGAGAACAAAGAGCAGAATCTTGCCATGGGAACTCCTTCGAAAAAGAGTGCCTTTTAACAAGACACTCCTGAATCACAGATGTATGGGCCGCTTCGGCTCAGCCGGCCGCGCCGCTCTGGGGGCTGTCGTCGGTGAATTCCTTGCGGTAGATGTCGGCGCCGAGGTCGCGCAGCTTTTCCACGTAGTCCTCGTAGCCGCGGTCGATATAGATCACGTTTTCGATCTCCGTCTTGCCGCGTGCAATCAGACCGGCAATGATCATGGCGGCGCCCGCGCGCAGATCGTCGGCGCGGACCGGCGCGCCTGTCAGCTCGGGAACGCCCTGGAACACGGCGATGGTGCCGTCCACCTGCACGTTCGCACCCATGCGAATCAGCTGATCCACATAGCGGAAGCGGTTGTCCCACACGCCCTCGCTGACCAGCGAGGTGCCGTTGGCCACGGAAAGCAGCACGCTCATCTGGGGCTGCATATCGGTGGGGAAGCCGGGGTGCGGCATGGTCTTGATGTTGCAGCGGCGGAACTTGCCGGTGCTGACCACGCGCACGGCGTCGTCGAGCTCTTCCACCTGCACGCCGCATTCCAGCAGCTTGGCGGTGATCGATTCCAGATGCTTGGGGATCACGTTCTTGACCAGTACGTCGCCGCCCGTGGCGGCCGCGGCCACCATGTAGGTGCCGGCTTCGATCTGGTCGGGAATGATGGAATAGGAGCAGCCGTGCAGCGTGTTGACGCCGTGGATCTTGATCACGTCGGTGCCCGCGCCGCGGACGTCGGCGCCCATGGCGTTGAGGAAGTTCGCCAGGTCCACGATGTGCGGTTCCTTGGCGGCGTTTTCAATGATCGTCAGACCCCGCGCCTTGACGGCGGAGAGCATGATGTTGATCGTGGCGCCGACCGAGACCTTGTCCATGTAGATCGGGCTGCCGGTCAGGTGCTCGGCCTTGGCGTTGATCATGGCGTTTTCCACCGAAACGGTGGCGCCGAGCAGCTCAAAGCCCTTGATGTGCAGGTCGATCGGGCGCACGCCGAAGTTGCAGCCGCCGGGCAGCGACACCTTGGCGCGGTTGAACCGGCCCAGCAGCGCGCCGATCAGGTAGTAGGACGCGCGCAGCTTTTTGGTCATCTCGTGCGGCACGATGAAGGAATTGACGTGCTTGGTGTCGATCTCGACCGTGTGTTTATTGAGATAGCGGACCGTGGCGCCCATGCTCGACAGAATGCGCAGCATGGTGATCACGTCGCTGATATTCGGTATATTTTCCAGGCGGCAGACGTCCTGGGCCAGCAGGGTGGCCGGGATGATGGCGACTGCGGCGTTTTTGGCGCCGCTGATCTCAATCTCGCCCGTCAGCCTGTTTCCGCCGTGGATCACAAGCTTTTCCAAAAGAATCTCCTCTTTCTCTTTGCGCCGTTCGGCGCTTCCCATATATCTGAAAAGGTAAAATTGTCGGAATACGAAGGCGCTGCAAACGCAGACCTCCATCAAATACCAAGGTATTATACCATGTTCTGACGCAAAAGAAAACCCTTTTTTTGAAAAAAGATGAAAAAGATGGAGAAAGCGTTAACAAATTGAAAATTGAGAATGGAGGATTGGCGTGCGCTCCGATTCTTAATTCTCACTTCCCTTCCTCGTTTCGTCAGACGTTAGCAAATGCTAACTTTTCTCTTTTTTGTCGAATCCTCTATCCAAAGGCCGAAAGCTATGCTATAATTATTCTGATATGGCATGATATCTTTTCGGATATCTTCTGTATAGAGAACACGAAGGAACGGAGGAATCCCATCTTGAGCAGATTAACGATCCCGACCCCTGCCGCCGCGCAGGGCGTCATCGATGCGCTGTATGCCGATCTCGGCCGCCGTCTGCAGTCCAACGCGGTCGGCGTGTGCCCGGTCGATCTTTGCAGCGCGTTCGTCAAGCTGTGCCACAGCCAGTCGTGCGGCAAGTGTACCCCCTGCCGGATCGGCCTGGGGCAGCTGGAGCGCCTGCTGGAGCAGCTTCTGGACGGCGACGCCGGCGACGGCACGCTGGAGCTCATTGAAAAAACCGCCCGCGTCATCTCGCTGACGGCGGACTGCGCCATCGGCTATGAGGCGGCAAACATGGTGCTGCGCTCGCTGAAGGCGAACCGTGCGGACTACGAAGCCCACCTGGCGGGCAACTGCACGGCGCACTTCGACGCGCCCGTGCCCTGCGTCACGCTCTGCCCCGCCAACGTGGACATTCCGGGCTACATTGCGCTGGTCCGCGCCGGCCGCTATGCCGACGCGGTGCGCCTGATCCGCAAGGACAACCCGTTCCCCTCGGCCTGCGCCCTCGTGTGCGAGCATCCGTGCGAAAGCCACTGCCGCCGCCGCCTTCTGGACGACGCGGTCAACATCCGCGGACTCAAGCGCATGGCCGTTGATAACGCGGGCAACGTCCCGGTGCCGGAAAGCGCCCCCGCCACGGGCAAGAAAGTCGCCGTGATCGGCGGCGGCCCGTCCGGCCTCACGGCCGCCTATTATCTGGCGCTGATGGGTCACGCCGTCACCGTCTTTGAAAAACGCAAGCAGCTCGGCGGCATGCTGCGCTACGGCATCCCGAGCTACCGGCTCCCGCGCGAAACCCTCGACGCGGAAATCAAATCGATTCTGTCTGCCGGCGTCACCGCCAGAACGGGCGTCGACATCGGCACGGACGTCACCTTCCCGCAGCTCAAAGCGGACTACGACGCCGTCTACATCTCGATCGGCGCGCACACCGACAACAAGCTCGGCATTGAAGGCGAAAGCGGCAAGGGCGTCATCTCCGCCGTGCAGATGCTGCGCGCCATCGGCGACGGCGACATGCCGGAATTCAAGGGCAAGGACGTCATCATCGTGGGCGGCGGCAACGTCGCCATGGACTGCACCCGCAGCGCGATGCGCCTGGGCGCAAAGAGCGTGACCTGCGTTTACCGCCGCCGCAAGGAAGACATGACCGCCCTGCCCGAAGAGGTGGAGGGTGCCATCGCAGAGGGCTGCGAGGTCATGGAGCTGGCCGCGCCGGTCTCCGTGGAACTGGACGACGCGGGCGCCGTCAAGGGCCTGTGGGTCCAGCCGCAGATGATCTCCAACATCTCACGCGGCAGACCCGCGCCGATCAAGGCCGACGCCGACAAGCAGCTTTTGAAGGCCGATATCATCGTCGTGGCCATCGGTCAGGCGATCGAATCCGAACACTTTGCCGCAAACGGCATTGAAACCAAATGGGGCCGCATCGTGGCCGATATGGACACCTTCGTCAAAGACAACGACGGCGTGTTCGCGGGCGGCGACTGCGTCACCGGACCCGCCACGGCCATCCGCGCCATCGCCGCCGGCAAGGTTGCCGCGGCCAACATCGACCGGTATCTCGGCTTCGATCACAAGATCGGGGCGGGCGTCGACATTCCGGCGCCGCCGCTTTCGCCGCAGCCGCCCTGCGGCAGGATCAACCTGCCCGAGCGTCCGGCGGAGGAACGCAGACACGACTTCAACCTGATGGAATACCCGATGACGCTGCAGCAGGCCGCGCAGGAGGCTGCCCGGTGCCTGCGCTGCGACCACTTCGGGTTCGGCGCGCTGAAAGGAGGCAGAACATGGCAATGGTAACGCTCAGAATTGACAATGTGACGCTGGAAGTCAGCGAAAACACCACGATCCTTGCCGCCGCAAAGCAGGCCGGGATCCAGATTCCCACGCTCTGTTATTTCAAGGACCTCAACGAGATCGGCGCCTGCCGCGTCTGCGTGGTCGAGGTGGAGGGCGAAGACCGTCTGGTTGCCGCCTGCAACACCAAGGTCAGCGACGGCATGGTCGTTTTGACCAACAGCCCGCGCGTGCGTGAAGCGCGCAAGGTCAACGTGGAGCTGATCCTCTCGGAGCACGACTGCTACTGCCCGGCCTGCGTGCGCTCCGGCAACTGCAAACTGCAGGACGTGGCAAACGACCTCAACATTCTCGATCTCGCCTATGACCGCGCCCCGGAGCGCAACGCGCCCGACGGCAATTTCCCGCTGATCCGCACCGCGTCCAAGTGCATCAAGTGCATGCGCTGCGTGCAGGTCTGCGACAAGGTGCAGTCGCTGAACGTCTGGGAAGTGAAGGGCACCGGCGGCCGCACGACCATCGGCGTGAAGGGGAACAAAAAGATCTGGGACACCGACTGCTCGCTGTGCGGACAGTGCATCACCCATTGCCCCACCGGCGCGCTGCGTGAACGCGACGACACCCAAAAGGTCTGGGACGCGCTGGCGGATCCCGACCGCATCACCGTGGTGCAGATCGCGCCCGCCGTGCGCTCCGCCTGGGCGGAGGGCCTCGGCCTTTCCAAGGAAGAAGCCACCGAAAAGCGCATGGTCGCCGCAGTCAAGGCGCTGGGCTTCGACTATGTGTTCGACACCGACTTCGCCGCCGACCTCACCATCATGGAGGAGGGCAGCGAATTCCTCGACCGGCTGCAGAACGGCGGCGTCCTGCCGCTGATGACCTCCTGCTGCCCCGGCTGGGTGCGGTTTCTCAAGGGCCAGTACCCCGAGCTGACCGACAACCTCTCTTCGGCAAAATCGCCGCAGGGGATGTTCGGCGCGGTGGCCAAGAGCTACTTTGCCGAAAAGATCGGCGCCGACCCGCACAAGATCTTCTGCGTTTCGGTCATGCCCTGCACGGCCAAGAAGCATGAGGTCGCCATTCCGGCGCTGAGTGACGCCTGCGGCGATCCGGACGTGGACGTTTCGCTCACCACGCGCGAGCTGGCGCGGATGCTGCGCGAGGACCACGTGGACGTGAAGCATCTGGAAGAGGCGGACTTTGATTCGCCCCTGGGCACCGCCACCGGCGCAGGCGTCATCTTCGGCGCCACCGGCGGCGTGATGGAAGCGGCTCTGCGTTCGGCCTACTTCCTCGTGACGGGCAAGAATCCCGACGCCGACGCGTTCAGGGACGTGCGCGGCCTCGACGGCTGGAAGGAAGCGACCTATGACGTGGCGGGCACCCCGGTGCGCGTGGCCGTGGCCAGCGGTCTGGGCAACGCCAGACGCCTGCTGGAGGCGGTGAAGGCCGACGACGTGCAGTATGACTTCATCGAAGTCATGGCCTGCCCGGGCGGCTGCGCGGGCGGTGGCGGACAGCCGATCTGCGACGGCGAAGAGAAGGCCGGCGAGCGCGGCTCGATCCTCTATGCGCTCGACAAGGACATGCCGCTGCGCTTCTCGCACGACAACCCGGAGATTCAGGCGCTCTACAAAGAGTATATGGAAGCGCCGCTGTCGCACAAGGCGCACCACCTTTTGCACACCGACCACCACGCGTGGAATATGCCATAATCATTCAACAGTCAGGGCGGCAGATGCCGCCCTTTTTTTGCGCCGATCACCCGCTGTTCCCTGCTGTCGACTGTCAGCTGATCTGCGCACTGCGCACGAAAAAAACGGCTGCCGCAGCAGCCGTTTTTTTTGCTGAGAATTATTTCGCCAGTTCGCCGATCAGCAGCAGGAAATTGCCGAGCTGCGCGCCGAATTCGGGGCCGCCGTCCATGATCAGCTTGCCGCTCTTGACCGAATCCAGCATGTCCGCGGTGCCCAGCAGAATGCCCAGGGCGCTCGGGAAGGAATCGAAGCGCAGCGTGAAGAACGGCATCGCGCGCTTGTATTCGCCGCGGCCGGCGCGGGATTTGCCCGCCTTGATGCGGATGTAGGCCGCCACCTCGGGATGGTCGTTGACCGCCAGCGCATAGACGCGGTCGGGCGACTTCAGCGTCCAGTCGTGGATATCGGGATGACCCATCTTGTTGAGCTGGCTGATGCCGCTCGTCAGAAGATAGAACATGCACTTGACCATCAGACGCTGGTCGTCTTCGCTCTCGGGCGCTTCGGTGGCGCCGAGGACGTTGGCCATCTTAAGCAGCACCATCACGAACGATACCAGCGTTTTGGCATACTTGAGACCGCGGATCTTCGGGATCGCGTCAAGCGTGATGTTGCCCTTGAAGAACGCGTTGAGCTTTTCCACGCTCTTGAACTCCAGTTCAATGTGCGGATCTTCGGTCAGGCAGGTGTGCACCAGCCATTCGCCGTTGTTGACGACGAAGTGCATGCCGACTTTGCCCTCGGGCACTTCGGGGTTCAGGCAGCTGACCTGGATCACGGCGTGGGCGTGTTCAAACTTTTTGGCAAGGGAGGGAACCTCCGTTGCAAGGACCTTCACCAGAGGAAGCGCGGCGTTTAAGAATATTTTATTGGAATATAATTCTTCCTGCGGAATCGCCATGTTACTTTCTCCTCCCGTGCTTAGAATTCGTCGTCCCAGTTGTCGTCTTCTTCAAAGTCTTTCTTCATCACTTCGCGGACGGCGGCGATGATGCCGTTGGCGTCGATGCCGACCTCGCTCATGATGTCTTCCTGCAGACCGATGGGGGCGAACTTATCCGGATGGCCGAGCATCTTGAACGCACAGGCCTTGCCGGAATCCACGACCACTTCCGCCACGGCGGAGCCGAGGCCGCCGATGATGCTGTGATCCTCCACGGTGATGATGCGGCGGGTTTCCAGCACGGCCTTGATGATCGCGTCGCGGTCGATCGGCTTGATGGTGTGCATATTCAGCACGCGGACCTTGAGGCCGTCGGCGGAATCGAGGAAGTTGGCCGCTTCGCGCGCCTGGAAGACGCAGGAGCCGCAGGCGATGACGGTGATGTCGGTGCCCTCGTGGACCTCCACAGCCTTGCCCACCTCGAAGCCGTAATCCTGGCTGTCATACAGCACACGGTCGAAGCCGCGGTTGATGCGGATGTAATAGGGGCCGAAGTTCTCATAGGCGGCGTTGACCGCGTTGGCGGTCTCATAGCCGTCGGCGGGCACGATCAGCGTCATGTTCGGCATGGCGCGCACGATGGCAAGGTCCACGATCGCGTGGTGGGTGGAGCCCGCCTGGCCGAAGGACGTGCCCGAATGGGTCGCAATGATCTTGGCGTTGACGTTCTGATAGCAGATGTCGGTGTGCATCTGGTCGCACGCGCGCATGCTGGTGAACGCCGAGAAGCCCGAAAGGAACGGGGTCAGACCGGCGCGCGCCATACCGGCGGCCACGCCGAACATATCCTGCTCCGCAATACCGACGTTGATCACGCGCTCCGGGCAGATCTTGAGCACGTCGCCGAGTTTGGTGGATTTTGCAAGGTCGGCGGTGATGGCAACGACCTTCGGGTCCTTCTGCATGATGTCAGCGAGCGCCTTGCCGTAAATTTCAGCGGTGGCAACTTCGGTCTGATCGATCGCGTTATAAACAAATCCGCCTGCCATGATTATTTGCCCTCCTTTTCGGCGCGCGCAACGCGTGCCTTGTAGTCTTCCTCAAGCTGCTGGTTGAACTTTGCGAAGGTGTCGTCGTCGATCGCCATGTAGTGGCAGTGATAGTCGCCGGCGATGTCCTTGATGCCCGCGCCCTTCTGGGTGTCCATCAGGATGCAGGTCGGCGCGCACTTTTCCTTGGAGCGTTCAATCGCAACGTCAATCGCGTCGCACAGCTCGCCGATGTTGTTGCCGTCCACGCAGATGGTGTTGAACCCGAACGCAACGAGCTTATCCTTCAGCGGCTCCAGCTTCATGACCTCTTCGGTCGGGCCGTCGATCATGCAGTGGTTGCGGTCGACGAAGGTGATGCAGTTGGAAAGCTGGTAGTGGTTCATCGTCATGAAGGCTTCCCAGTTGGAGCCCTCGCCCAGCTCGCCGTCGCCGGTGGCAACGTAGGTCAGGTAGCTCTTGCCCAGGATGCGGGCTGCCAGCGCCGTGCCGGCCGCGATGGAAGCGCCGTGACCCAGCGAACCGGTGGAGGCGTCCACGCCCACAACCTTGTTGGAGTCCAGATGCATGCCCATCTTGGAGCCGGACAGGTTGAAGGTCTTGAGCATTTTGGGGTCGTTGAAGCCCTTGTCGCAAAGCACCGGGGCATAGGCGATGGCCGCGTGACCCTTGGAAAGGATGAAGCGGTCACGGTCTTCCCATTTGGGATCGTCGACCTTGATGTTGAGATACTTGTGATACAGCACCGTCAGCAGATCCAGAATGCTCATACCGCCGCCGATGTGACCGCTGCCTGCCCACATGGTGGTCTGCAGCGTGAGCTTGCGCAGCTCATATGCTTTCTTTTCCAGGGCAAGCCATTCTTGTTTTGAAAGTGGCATAGAAAATTCCTCCAAATCTTTGTTTTTATTTTAATTCGGAATTCGGAATGCGGAATTCGGAATTAAGGTCGCGGAACAGGGTTTTCTCTTGCCGGACACTTCATCCGCGAAGGCAGAAGCAGCCGGACTTTTCATCCGTCGATTGCGGTTTGACGGGAGCGGAACCGGAGCAAATTTCGGCGGCGCAGCGGGGCGGCTGACTCTTTTCGGTCATTGCCGGCATGCGGCGCAATTCCGAATTCCGCATTGAACGTTTCTGAGCCTTGGCTCAGAAAAGTTCCGGATGGTTCTTGGCAAGAACCTTGAAGCATTCTTCGCCGACCTCGATCGTGTATTTGATGTCCTTGTCGGTGAGGGACGCGTTCATGAAGTGGTTGTGGTGGCTGGCCAGGAAGATGCCGCGCTTGACCATTTCGGCCACCCATTCCTGGTGCAGCACCATGCTGTCGTCGTTCGCAATGCGCAGATAGAACAGCGCCGGCGCGCCCGAGGTGACCAGGTCGAAGCCGTGCTCGGCGCCCGCCTTTTTGAGCCCTTCGGTCAGCATCGTGCCCTTTTCGCGGAACATGGTCGGCGTGTCGAGCTTCTTCATCTTTTCGATGCAGGCGATGCAGGCCGCGAACGGCACGGCGGAAAGCCAGTAGGAGCCGGTGTAGGAAAGCGACGACATGGCGCTCTTGAGGAATTCCTTGCCGCAGATGGCGGACATGTTGTAGCCGTTGGCCAGCGCCTTGCAGAAGCAGATCATGTCGGCCTCAAAGCCGAAGTAATGGTCGGAACCGGCAAGGTCCAGACGGAAGCCGGCGCGCACGTCGTCCACGATCAGGATGATGCCGTGCTTGGTGCAAAGCTCGCGCACCTTCGGCCAGAAGCCTTCGGCCGGGAAGGAGTTGTCATAGAAGTTGCCGTGGTCATAGGGCTGCGCGATCAGCGCCGCGATCTGATCCTTGTTCTCTTCCATCACCTTTTCCAGCGCGGGAATGTCGTTCCACGGCACGATGATGTTGTGGCACACGTCCTCTTCCAGCACGCCGGGATAGTCCTTCTTCATCTGCCACGGAGAAACGCCGTGATAGTAGCCCTTGAAGAAGATGATCTTCTTGCGGTGGGTGTGGGCGCGGGCGGCCATCATGGCGCCCTGGGTGGCGTCGTTGCCGTTCTTGGCAAAGAAGGCCCAGTCGGCGGTGGCGACGGTGTTCACCAGCAGGTCGGCGCAGTCGACCATGATCGAGCCGGGGGTGGTGGTGCAGTTGGCAAGCTCCATCTGCTTTTTGGCGGCGGCGTCCACGTCGGGGTCGCAGTAGCCCAGCACGTTGGGGCCGTAGGCGCACATATAGTCGATATACTTGTTGCCGTCCACGTCCCACATATAGGAGCCCTTCGCCTTGGTCAGGAAGAGCGGCCAGTTGGAAACGGGGATGAACTGTCCTTCGGCCGGGCCGAGGTGGCCGTAAACGCCGGAGGGGATGATTTTGGTTGCCTTGGTGAAGAG
>JAEEUW010000135.1 GCA_016290665.1 Clostridiaceae bacterium
AACATTCTGCCGACGGTACGCGCCACCCACATGTGGCCCATCGGCGATTTTCTAAAGCCGCGCATGGACGGTCTGCTGTATTTGCAGAAGCTGATGGAAATGGTCAACGCGCTGGCATAAGGAGCAAGGTATGAGCTATAACTTTTTTTCCATGTTCACCCGGATGAAATATATCGATCGCTGGGCGCTGATGCGCAACACCCGGCAGGAGAATCTGAGTGAACACAGCGCCGACGTGGCGGCCATTGCCCACGCCATTGCACTGCTCAAAAACGCCCGCTTCGGCGGCAGCGTCAACGCGGAGCGCGCGGCATTTCTGGGACTGTATCACGATATGCCGGAGATCATCACGGGCGATATGCCGACGCCGGTCAAGTATCATTCCGAAGCGCTGCATGAAGCGTTTTTGCAGGTGGAGACCGAAGCGTGCGAACGGCTGCTTTCCATGCTGCCGGCAGATCTCAGAGACGTCTACCGTGCGGCCTTTTTCAAGCAGGACGGCGACGAGGCGCTTTGGAAAATTGTGAAAGCGGCAGACAAGATTGCCGCGCTGATCAAGTGTATTGAGGAGCAGCAGGCGGGAAACACCGAATTCCGCCAGGCGCTTTCAGCCACGAAGCAGAGCATTGCGCAGATGCATTTGCCGGAGGCGGATGCATTTCTGGATGAGTTCCTCGGCGGGTTCTATCTGAGCCTGGACGAGCAGCAGGGTATTTAAAAAATTTTTCATTGCTTTTTCAGACGGGCTCTAGTATAATAGGGCATAATAGATTTAACGTGCACACGCTGGTGTGCGGAAAGTGAGGACGATATGGACCCCATTAAAGTTGATTTTTCGCAGGGCGGTGCGTCCGGCAAGGGCAAGGGCAGCGGCAAAGACGCGTATCTTGCACCGAAAAAGACCGGCATCAAGCTGCTCATTTCCCTGCTTGGCACGGCGATCGGCGCCGCCATTGCCTACTATTTCATGCTGCCGCCGATGAATTTCAAAAGCACGCAGATGTATCTGTTCTTCGGCGTGGTGGCTGCCATCTATGTGGCGCTGCAGGTTTTGCTGTCCGGTGTGATTACAAAGCCCGAATACACGGTCTATGTGAAAAAGCAGGCGGTCATTCCCGGCGCGATCATTCTGCTGCTTGCAGTCGTGGTCGGCGTTGGCATGCTGTTCTCCTCCGTGGTGTTCCGCGCAGGCTCCTACAGCCGGATCATCGACGTGGACGAATCCAAGACCTTTGCCAGCGACATTGCCGAAGCCGATTTCCAGAGCGTTCCCGTTTTGGACGACGCGGCTGCCGCTGCGCTCGCCAACCGCGCGCTGGGCGATCTGAGTTCGATCAACAAGGTTTCGCAGTTTGAGCTGTCGGGCAAATTCACCCAGATCAACTATAAGAACGCGCCGGTGCGTGTGACAACGCTGGCCTACGGCGATATTTTCAAATGGTTCAAAAACACCTCCACCGGCTTCCCGGGCTATATCGTGGTCGACATGGTCACGCAGAAGGCCGATCTGGTGCTGCTGCCGGAGGGCAGCTATATCCGCTATTCCACCGAGGAGCACTTCAGCAAATATCTGATGCGCCATCTGCGCTTCCAATATCCGACTTATCTGTTTGACGAGCCGCACTTTGAAATTGACGAAGCGGGCGAACCGTTCTGGCTTTGCCCGGTGGTCGACAAGACGATCGGTCTGTTCGGCGGCACAGACGTCAAGGGCGTCGTGATGGTCAACGCCATTACGGGTGAGTGCACGGAGTATTCCGTGGACGAAGTGAAGAGCGATCCGGCGCTGCAGTGGATCGACGTGATCTATTCCAACAGCCTGCTGGTGGAACAGTATAACTACCACGGCAAATACGGCGGCGGCTTTATCAACTCCATCATCGTGCAGGACGGCGTGAAGGTTGCCACGGAAGGCAGCAACTTCCTTGCGATGAACGACGACGTGTATATGTACACCGGCGTCACCTCCGTGTCCGGCGACCAGGCAATCATCGGCTTTGTGCTGGTGAATATGCGCACGAAGGAAGCCAACTTCTATGAAGTTTCGGGCGCCAAGGAATATTCGGCGGCGTCCTCGGCGGAAGGCGTGGTGCAGGACTACGGCTACAACGCCACCTTCCCGATTCTGCTGAATATCAGCGGTCAGCCGACCTACTTCATGTCGCTCAAGGATACGTCCTCGCTGGTCAAGCGCTACGCGATGGTCAACGTCCAGAACTACCAGGTTGTGGTCACGGGCGAGACGATTGCTGAATGCATGGAGGCGTATGCCCAGAAGCTGCGGCAGAACAATATCAAGATCAACGTGGATATCGACGAGATCAAGGAAGCAACCGACAACAACGACCCCGGCAGCGAAACGCCCGACACACCGCCGGTTGACACCAACAAGACGATCACCGGCGTTTTGACGGATATCCGTACAGCGGTGCTCGGCGGCGAGAGTGTCTATTTCCTGCAGGTGGAAGGCAGCAAGAAATACTTCCGTGTTGCCGCGTCGCAGAACGAAGCAGTCGTGATTCTCAACGTCGGCGACAGCGTGACGATCACCTATGAAAAATCGTCCGAGGCGATCATCGACGCCATCAGCGTGAAATAAACCGGAACTTTTCGGCACGAGGCAACGCTTCGTGCCGTTTTTTCTTGCACTGGGATACGAAATGTGATACAATAAAACAAATACGCAAGGAGATGACGGCATGCGGCGATATGACTATGTGCTGTGGGACTGGAACGGCACGCTGCTGGACGATCTGGCACTTAATCTGTCGGTGGAAAACGAACTGCTGCGCCGCCGCGGTCTGTTTGAGCGCGCCGACAAAGACTATTATCTTGCGCACTTTGATTTCCCGATCATCGACTTTTACCGCGCGCTCGGCTTCGATTTTTCAAAAGAGGATTATGCCGACGTTGCCAACGAATATGCCGACACCTATGCGGCAGGGCTGGACGGCGTCCGTTTGTTTGACGACGCTTTGCCCGTGCTGGACGCGCTGCGTGAGAGCGGCGCAAGGCAGGTGGTCATCTCCGCTACGGAGCACGCGCTGCTGCTGCAGCAGGTGGCGCGCTACGATCTGCAAGCCCGGTTTGAATCGGTGCTCGGCAGCGAAAACAATCTCGGCAAAAGCAAGGTCGCCGTGGCGGTTGACTGGTTGAAGACCCACGGCGCCGACCCGAAACGGACGCTGTTTGTGGGCGACACAACCCACGATTTTGAAACGGCCGCGGCCATCGGCTGCGACTGCGCGCTGGTCAGTCGCGGCCACAACAGCCGGGCCCGGCTGGAAGCAAC
>JAEEUW010000136.1 GCA_016290665.1 Clostridiaceae bacterium
GCAGAACCGAGCACCCTGAAGCGGAGTTGGTTCGAGTCCAACAGGTGGCGCCAAAGGAAAAACCGTTCCAAAAGGAACGGTTTTTTCTTTGACCTCAGATATTTGCCCCGAACCAACGACCCCGCGGTTCTGCAAGGCCGTGGGCGGCGCGTCAGCTTTCCTTGGCGGGGCTTCGGCTGCCGGTGCCCAAGCCTTCTCCGCGCCCTTCCTGTTCTGCAGTTTCTCCGCCGCGCGGCCGGAGGAATGCCGCCGACGGCAAAACCGCAGGGCAATTTAGCGATTTAACTTGACAAATTATTTTGTTGATGGCATAATAAAAACTAACTTCTTGTTTGGCACAGCCAAAACGAGAAAAAACTACGGATTACGGAGGAAAGAACATGAAAAACTTCAAAAAAATCACGGCAATCCTGCTCGCCGTCCTGCTGGTCGCCGCTCTGGCCGCCTGCGGCGCAAAACCGGGTCCCGCGCCTTCCGGCAAAAAGTACGTGATCGCTTCCGACAACGCGTTTGCACCCTTTGAATACCTGAACACCGACACCAACGAATACGTCGGTATCGACATGGATATTCTTGCGGCTGTTGCGGAAGACCAGAAGTTCGACTATGAAGTGCAGAACGTCGGCTTCGACGCCGCGCTGAACCAGGTGCAGTCCGGCCAGGCCGATGCGGTGATCGCCGGCATGACCATCACCGACGAGCGCAGGCTGACCTTTGATTTTTCCGACGGTTATTTTGACGCCGGCCAGATTCTGGTCGTTGCTGCCGACAGCGACATCAAGAGCCTGGAGGATCTGAGAGGCACCAACGTTGCGGCGAAGATCAGCACCCAGGGCGCCGACTATGCGCAGTCCGTCGCCGAAGAATACGGCTTCACGGTCACCACGTATGAAGATTCTCCCACCATGTATCAGGCTGTCATTCAGGGCACCAACTCCGCCTGCTTCGAGGACGACCCGGTTGCCCGCTATTCCATTCAGTCGCAGAACCTGGAGCTGAAGGTGGTCGGCGACGTGATCAACGCCAAGCCCTACGGCTTTGCCGTCAAGCTGGGCGAGAACGCCGAGCTGATCTCGATGTTCAACGCCGGTCTTGCCAATATCAAGGCCAACGGCGTCTATGACGACATCCTCGCGAAATACGGTTATTGATCCGTTTTGAACCCGCCGCGCGGGAACGCCCCTTCCGGCGCTCCCGCCGCTGAAAAAAGGAACTGATCCGGTACGGTCTGCTGTGCGGGCCGTACCGGATATGCAATGAAAGTCAGGTTGCAGCATGGATTTTGCACGCATGTTTGAAAAGGCCACGCCGCTGGTGTTAGCGGGCTTCTGGCTGACCATCCGAATCTCAATCGTTTCGCTTTGTCTCGGTATGATCCTGGGACTGATTACCTGTCTGTTCCGGTTGTCAAAGCTGCGTGTCATGCGCTTTCTGGCCGGCGTCTATATCTGGATCATCCGCGGCACGCCCATGCTGGTGCAGGCGCTGATTATCCACTTCGGCATTCCGCAGGTGGTCAACCTGATTCTGCGGGCCATGGCGGACGGCGGCGATTTCAAAAAATTCACGTTCACCGCGTTCGCGTCCGGCGTGATCACGCTGACGCTCAACGCCGGCGCCTATCTCTCCGAAATCTTCCGCGGCGGCATCCAGGCGGTGCCCGTGGGCCAGAGCGAAGCGGCGCGCAGTCTCGGCATGACCGCGTTCGGCACCATGCGCAAGATCGTGCTGCCCCAGGCATTCAAGATCGTGATCCCCTCGCTGGTCAACCAGTTCATCATCACCATCAAGGATACGTCGATCCTTTCCATCATCGGTCTGGCGGAGCTGGTCAACAAGGCCAAGGTCTACGTCGGCTCCACCTATCAGTATATGGAGACCTATCTGTTCGTCGCGGCCTGCTATCTCGTGTTCACTTCGCTTTTGATGCTGCTGTCGCGTTTTGTGGAAAAGAAGCTGAAATACTCGAAAAAATAGGCGCTTTCCGCAGCGCACCGGCATAAAGAAGGAGAGGATGGATTCCAATGAACGAAGCACGCGCGGCAGGGAAAACCGTGGATCCCAACGAAAAAAAGATCGTCATTTCGCACCTGAAAAAAAGCTTCGACGACCACGAGGTGCTTTCCGATATCAACCTGGAGGTGAACAACGGCGAGGTTGTCTGCATCATCGGCCCGTCCGGCAGCGGCAAATCCACGCTTTTGCGGTGCATCAACCGGCTGGAGGACCCCACCGACGGCACGATCATCGTGGACGGCTGCGACATCACCGACAAAAAGGCGAATCTCAACAAGATCCGCGAAAACATCGGCATGGTGTTTCAGCAGTTCAACCTGTTCCACAACCATACCGTTTTGAAGAACATCACGCTCGCGCCGATCGACCGCAAAAAGTATACGCGGCAGCAGGCGCACGACCGGGCGCTGGAGCTGCTGGCGCGCGTCGGCCTTTCAGAGAAGGCCGCGTCCTACCCCGGCGAGCTTTCCGGCGGCCAGCAGCAGCGCGTCGCCATTGCGCGGGCGCTGGCAATGAACCCCGACATTATGCTCTTTGACGAGCCGACGAGCGCGCTCGACCCCGAAATGGTGGGCGAGGTGCTGGCCGTGATGAAGGAGCTGGCGGCCGAGGGCATGACCATGGTGGTCGTGACCCATGAGATGGGCTTTGCCCGCGAGGTGGCCGACAGGGTCATCTTCATGGAAGAAGGGCTGATTGTTGAAGAAGGGCCGCCCGAGCAGGTGTTCAATTCGCCCAAAGAGGCGCGCACCAAAGATTTCCTGAACTGCGTATTGTGATGCAGTGGAACGAAGAAGCGAAAACGATCCCGCTGCGGATCGTTTTTTGCTGCGGGCGGTCTTTGCGCCTGCGCCGCCGGCCGGAAGAAAGCGGTTATTCCGGATTGCAATAAAGCCGGTAATGTGCTATACTGACCGCGGAGCCCCTTGCAAAACACCCAAGCTGAACGGAGGTCCTGTATCATGCAGAAAACCAGAATCATTGTTGCAATTATTGCCGCGCTTGTCCTTTGCGGCGCGGTTTGTTTCGGCGTCGCTTCCCTTCGCCGGTCGGCCGCAAAAAAACGCCTTGCGGAAAAGCTGAACGGTGCTCTTTTACCTGCCGCTCAGCAGTCTGACACGCAGGGCGGGGACTGCATCCACTTTCTTCGCACGGGGACCTCTGACGCGATTCTGCTGGAAAGCGACGGCCATTTTGCCATGGTCGACGCGGGGGAGGATACCGACAA
>JAEEUW010000137.1 GCA_016290665.1 Clostridiaceae bacterium
TGAAAACACGGAAGGCGACATCCCGCCGGTCATGATCGACAGCGAGATTGAAAACCAGGTCCGCGACATGGATTACAGATTGTCTTCGCAGGGCATGAACTTCCAGACTTATCTGCAGTATATGGGCATGGATATGGATGCTTATAAGGAGCAGGCTAGACCGGAAGCAGAAAAGGCCGTGAAGCTGCGCCTTGCGCTTGAAAAAGTCGCTGCGCTTGAAGCTGTTGAGATCGCCGACGAAGATCTGGAAGCGGAATATGACAAATATGCCGAACAGTACAAGATGGAAAAAGACCAGATCAAGAAGATTATTCCGGTGGACGGTCTGAAAAAGGATATGGCTGTTGAAAAAGCGATCAAGGTGATCCGCGACAACGCAAAAGTAACAACCGCAAGAAAGCCGCGCGCGCCGAAGGAAAAGACCGACGCTGCGCCCGAAACGGAAGAATCCGCAGAATAAACCCCGCGCTTTGTTCCAATACTGTTCTTAACCCCAATCAGTTTTCGGAGGGATCGGTATGCCATTGGTACCATATGTCATGGAACAGACCAACCGCGGCGAGCGGCAGTTCGACATCTTTTCCCGGCTTCTCAACGACCGCATCGTTGTGCTTTCCGACGAAGTGAACGACGCCACGGCGTCGCTCGTTGTGGCGCAGCTGCTCTTCCTTGAAAGCCAGGACGCCGAAAAGGACATCAGCTTTTATATCAATTCCCCCGGCGGATCGGTTTCCGCAGGCCTTGCGATCTATGACACGATGCAGTATATCAAGTGCGACGTTTCCACGATCTGCATGGGTATGGCGGCCTCGATGGGCGCGTTCCTGCTTTCTTCGGGCGCCAAGGGCAAGCGCTTTGCGCTGCCGAACAGCGAAATCATGATCCACCAGCCTTCGGGCGGCGCGCAGGGTCAGGCCACCGAGATCGAAATCGTGGCAAAGCACATTCTGCGCACCAAGGAAAAGCTGAACCGCATCCTTGCCGAAAACACCGGCAAGCCGATTGAGCAGATCGCGATCGACACCGAACGCGACAACTTCATGAGCGCAAAGGAAGCGCTGGAATACGGTCTGGTCGACAAGATTCTGGACAAGAGATAAAAAGGAACGGGGCGGCTGCGCGGCCGCCCTTTCTTCCCTCATCACAACAACCCGAGGTTTTTTCCTATGGCAGAAAAACGAGATTATTACGAAGTGCTCGGCGTTGACAAGAACGCAAGCGAGGACGAGATCAAAAAAGCATACCGCAAGGTTGCAAAGCAGTATCACCCCGACCTGAACCCCGGCGACAAGGCCGCCGAGGAAAAGTTCAAGGAAGCGAACGAGGCCTACGAGGTGCTTTCCGACAGCGAAAAAAAGGCCCGCTATGACCAGTACGGCCACGCGGGCGTGGACCCGAACTTCGGCGCGGGCGGGAACCCGTTCGGCGGGTTCGGCGGCTTCGGCGACGCGTTCGACCTGGGCGATCTGTTCGGCAACCTGTTCGGCGGGTTCGGCGGCGGCGCGCGCCAGCAGAACCCCAACGCGCCGCGTAAGGGCTCCACGGTGCAGACCAGCGTGACCATCTCCTTTGAAGAGGCGGCCAAGGGCTGCAAAAAGACCGTGCGGATCAACCGCGTGGACACCTGCTCGGAATGCGGCGGCACCGGCTGCCAGAAGGGCACGAGCGCCGAAACCTGCAAGACCTGCGGCGGACGCGGCACGGTCAACGTGCAGCAGCGCACGCCCTTCGGCGTGATGAGCACGTCCCGCCAATGCTCCGACTGCGGCGGACGCGGCAAGATCATCAAGAACCCGTGTTCCAAATGCCGCGGCACCGGCTTTGAGACCAAGCAGGCCACGGTGGAAATAGACATCCCCGCCGGCATCGACGACCGCCAGGCGCTTTCGGTGCGCGGCGGCGGCAACAAGGGGCTCAACGGCGGCCCCAACGGCGATCTGCGCGTCAACGTCAACGTGCGGCCGCACCCGTTCTTTGAACGCGACGGCTTCGACGTCTGGTGCGACTTCACGGTCACCTATGCGCAGGCGGCGCTGGGCGACACGCTCTATGTGCCCACGCTGGACGGCAAGGTGAAATACGAGCTGCCCGCCGGCACCCAGCCGGGCGAGGTGTTCCGCTTCCGCGGGCGCGGCATTGCCCAGCTCGGCGGCCGCGGCCGGGGCGACCAGTTCGTGCGCATCATCGTGGACGTGCCGAAGAACCTGAACCAGCGGCAGAAGGACCTGCTGCGCCAGTTCAACGATTCGCTCCCGAACAAGCCGAAGAACAACGTGGACGACGGCAAGACCGTGGGCGAGGAAAAGCGCGGCTTCTTCGATAAATTCAAACTTTAAAATCAAGGTGACACACTATGGCAAAAAAGCAATTCAAGGCAGAATCCAAAAAGCTGCTCGACATGATGATCCATTCGATCTATACGAACAAGGACATCTTTCTGCGCGAGCTGATTTCCAACGCGAGCGACGCGCTCGATAAGCTCTATTACCACTCGCTGAGCGAGGACGTCTCGGGCCTCACGCGCGACGATTATAAAATTGAAATTACCGTCGACAAGGACGCGCGCACGCTGACCGTCAGCGACAACGGCTGCGGCATGAGCGAAAAGGAGCTGGAGCAGAACCTCGGCACCATCGCCCGCAGCGGCTCGCTCGATTTCAAGGACGGGCTCGAAAACAAGAGCGCCGTGGAGATCATCGGCCAGTTCGGCGTCGGCTTCTATTCGGCGTTCATGGTCGCCGACAAGGTGATCGTGGAATCGAAGCAGCACGGCAGCGGCGAAGCCTTCCGGTGGGAATCCAGCGGCGTTGACGGCTACACCGTGACCCCGTGCGAAAAGGAAGCGGCCGGCACCGCCGTCACGCTGGTGCTCAAGGCGGACACCGACGACGAAAAATACAGCCGCTATCTCGATACCTATAAAATCCGCGAAATCGTTTCGAAGTATTCCGATTACATCCGCTACCCGATCATGATGGACACCGAGACGCAGAAGCTGAAGGAAGGCACCGAGGACGAATACGAAACGGTGACCGAGCCGACGCAGCTCAACTCGATGGTCCCGCTCTGGCGCAAGAACAAGAACGAGATCACCAAAGAGGAATACGACGCGTTCTATCAGTCGAAGTTCTATGACTACGAAGCGCCCCTGCGCACGATCCATTCCAAGCCCGAGGGACAGA
>JAEEUW010000002.1 GCA_016290665.1 Clostridiaceae bacterium
GGAGCTGAACGAGAACGAACAGCTGCTGCTAGATTTCGGCGTGCAGATCACGAAGAACCCCCACGCGATCGACGAAGAGATCTATCGGAAGCTTCGTGAAAAATACGACGACAAGGTGCTCACGCAGCTCGTCGGCTTTGCCGGCATCATGTACGCCACCAACCTGTTCAACACGGTCGCCCGTGTGCCGCTGGACGACGTGCTTTACAGCTATATGAACGACAAAACCGGGGAGGAATAACACATGGGTGAATTCACAGGCAAGGTTGCCTTTATCACGGGCGCCGCGCACGGACAGGGTCGCGCCACGGCGTTGGCGCTGGCGAAAGAGGGCGCCGCCATTGCCGCGTTCGACGTGGCAAAGAAGATCGAATATCCCGCCTACGCCTACGGCACCAGCGAGGAGCTGAAGTCGCTCAAGGCCGAAATCGAAGCCATGGGCGGCCGGTGCGTCATCTGCGCCGGCGACGTGCGCTCCGACGAGGACGTGACCCGCGCGGTGGAAGACACGATCAAGGCCTTCGGCAAGATCGACATCCTGTTCAACAATGCGGGCATCTGCGCCTATGCCGAGATCGATACCATGACCGACGACGAATGGAACGCCATGATCGACATCAACCTCAAGGGTCCGATGAATGTGACGCGCCGGGTCGTGCCGTATATGAAGAAAGCGAAAAGCGGCGTCATCATCAACAACTCCTCCGTCATGGGCCTGCGCGGCGGCAACCGCCTGTCGCACTACGCGGCCTCCAAGTGGGGCCTGACAGGTCTGACGAAATCGTGGGCCATCGAGCTCGCGCCCTATAACATCCGCGTGGTGTCGATCCACCCGACCGGCGTCAACACGCCGATGAACGACGGCCTGGCCGCCATGGAGGGCATGACCCCGCAGGAGATCGCGGAGCGCTCCGCCGGCAATCTGCAGCCCGTGCCGTGGATCGAGCCGGAGGACACGGCGAACATGATCCTCTTCCTCGCCAGCGATAAGGCGAAGTACTGCACCGGCGGCCAGTACCTGCTGGACGCGGGCCTGCTGAGCGTCTGACCCATAACAAAAACAACGGACAAGCTCCACATGAGCCTGTCCGTTTTATTATCTGGTTTCTGGCTTTTGGCCTTTTGGCCATCTTATAAATGGAACGTCGCTTCCATCTGCGCCTCCACGCGCTCCGGGAATTTGAGATAGAGGATCGCGAGGAAAACCGCGGTCACCGTCATCGAGAGCAAAATCTGCGCCAGCGACATGTGATGGAGCAGCGCGTGCAGAAAGAACAGCAGCTGAAACGCCAGACTCGTGACAAGCGCAACGGCGGAATGCATCAGGTCGCCCTTCTCTTTGAACCCGTAGCAGAAATAGCCGACAGCAACGGCCACGAGGCAGAACGGCGTGACGACCGTCCAAAGGTTGCTCTGGCCGAGCAGCACGCTCAGCGCAGCGATGATCAGTCCGGCGCGCAGCCAGCCGGGATGCGGCTTTTTCGCCCGCACTTTCAGCGGCGTCACGTTCGAATAGACGGGGTAGGGGGCTTCGTGCAGCTCGGGCAGCGCGGCAGGGTCGTCAACCGCCTCAGCGCCGCAAAGCGGGCAGACGTGGACGCTTTCACCGAGATCGATGCAGCATTTCGGACATCTCATGCTTTTACCTCCGAAGTCAGGTTGCTTTCCACATGGACGGGGACGCCGTCCTGCACCAGAAAGCGGAAGAACTCTTTCTGGAACGCCGTGCTGGTGTCGGACGAAGAGAACGTGAGCGTCATCAGCCCGCTGACCGACAGCGCGGCGCAGCCGAAGGGCTGGTGCGGCGTGTCGCCGAGCACAAACTCCGCGCGCTCAATATGCGCGAGCACCGCGTCCGGCGCGTCCATGATGCCCCAGTTGGAAAAGAACGTGGTGAACGAGTGCTGGTTCTGGCGATAGGTGTTCTTGAGGAACGCGCGCTTGATCGGGTAGGGGATCGGGCGCAGCACTCTGGACTGCTGGGCGGCCACGTTGGCCGAAATCTCGTTCAGAAGCAGCTGCGGGTTGCTCTTTTGCAGCAGCTCGCCGTTGATCGCTTCGGCAATTTCTTCAAACGAAACGTCCTGCCGGCCCTCCGGCGAAAAGCTGAGGTCGGTCATGTAGACGAAATTGCGCGTGTTCTGCGTGCCGAACCGGCGGCGCAGATCCATCGGGATGCTGATGCAGACGTCCTGCGTCAGCGGCGCGGGCGCGGTGCGGATGAAGCAATAGATGAGCAGCGCGGTGATGTATTCCGTAATGGTCAGCTCATAGCCGGCGGCCGCCGCTTTGATATCGTCCACGCGGAACGTGCCGTGGACGACGTGGGCGAAGTTTGGCTTGACGTCGTATTCAATGAAATACGGCTGTCTCTTTTCTGGGCTCTTCGCCTTGGCGTCCGGCGTGGCGTGCAGGCGGTAAGCGTCGCAGGTCTCCTCTTCGGTCGGCGCGTCCTCCATGCGCAGCGCGTGCGCGTCGTGTGCGATCTCTTCGCCCTGCAGCTCATAGTAGCGCGTCAGGAGGGTGGAAAGGAACATTGTGGTTGCGCCGCCGTCCGCAAGGGAGTGATACATTTCGATGCTCACGCGGCGTTTATAATAGAGGACGCGGAAATTCGGCTGATCGGTGCCGAACAGGCCGATTGGACGGTAGGGATAGTCGTGCTCCTCCTCAACCTGCGGCAGCGCGTCGGTGTGCTGAAAATAGCTCCAGAACAGGCCGTCCTGCAGCTGGCCCTGCCAGGCGGGAAAGCGCGGCGTGACGTCGTTCAGCGCCGTCTGCAGCACCGCGGGATCGACGTCCTCTTTCAGAATCGCGCTGATGCGGAACGTGCGGCACCAGCGTTTTCTTCTTGCGGCGGCATAAAGGTTCGACGCGTTGTCGATCGGATACCAGCGTCTGCCGACCAGCGTGCTCGGCGTTTTTTCGCTGTTTTCCATCACTGTGACCCCCTCCAAATCTTTCCTCTCATAGAATTTTATAATATCGAATATTCACAGTATTGTCAAGATGTGTTCGGAATTCTGTTGGCATTTGCAGTCAAAATTTACCATTCCGTCATTTTTTTCGAAAAAAGTGTTGACTTATGATAGAAATTCATATAAAATGAAAACGCTAAGCTGAATCAGTTTGGCTTATTCTGTTTTGCTTTTCGAATACGAATGACATCAGGGAGGAAAACTACCATGCAAAAGAAATCCAAGTTCAAAACGGTATTGATTATCGTGCTTGCCGTGCTGCTCGTGATTGAGTCCTGCGTGCTGATTTTCGGCAACAAGAGCAAGAGCGAGCCGGAACCGGTTGACCAGCCGCGCGCTGAGCTCGACACGTCCAACGTTCCCACCATGCCCGATCCCGCAATCGTGGTTGAGGACGGCAAGATCCTCTCGAAAGTACTTGGCGATAAAAACATCGGCGACACGCTGCGCGGCGTGTTCTATTCCAACGGCATTGTCAGCGCCCTGATGAGCGCAGTTTATCCGATGCTGTATGATAAGGTCGAAAGCATGCTTGACCTTGTCCAGTTTATCCATCTGTATCCCACCGGCCCGGCGCTTGCCGCTCAGATGGGCGACGTGTCCTATACCGCCGTGGATAAGGACGGCGTGCGCAAGCCTCTGACCGTCGTGCTCAACAAGGTCGGCTCCAACTGGGATTACATGAACGCCAAGGTCAAATGGACGACCGAGGATGAAAACGGCGAAAAGACCGAGCACGAGGATACGATTTACAATTCCATCGACTGGCTCGTGCACGATCAGGCTTCCTTCTATCAGGCCATGAACGATGCGACGCTCGGTTTCCGCGGTCTGCTGGAAGTCAGTATTCAGAGCAAGACAAACAAAATCAAATTGATGGACGCTGCCGCCAGCATGGCCGGCATCGACTTCCTCGCTTCGATTCCTCTGGAGCTCGAAGCTGCGAAGGTGTATAACCCCTCTGCAATGACCGGTTATCAGGCGTTCTTCGTCTATCTGTTCAACATCCTCGGCCTTGTGGACGGCGAATATCTTCCCAGCGAGGTCGTCTGTAGCTACGGCACGATGGGTGAAATGTGGAAGGCGATCATCGAATCCATCATCTATGCCGTCGAAAAGATCATGACGGATCCCGCCAAGAACCTGGCAAACGTGATCGTCACGCTGGTGGAATCCATTGATTCCGGCAGATTCATGAAGCGCTTCCTGATGACGAGCATGTATCTGGAATACAACCCGCTGGTCAAGAAGATCATGAAAGCCGAAGACGGCGAACAGTTCAACCTCGGCGGCACGATCAACGACGTGGCCAAGGGTATGGGCATCGACCTGACCCAGAGCTGGAATGAGATCCTCGGCGCCGTTATCAAGATGATCGGCGGCGACAAGGTCAAGGCGCCGACGTTCAACACCAAGGCGCTCATCGCGGCCGGCACCCCGACGACCCTGCCCAACGGCAACAAGGTCTATAAGGCCAACCCGGACAAGGTGACCGCGGTCTTCGTCGACTACCTGATGCAGGGCGAAGTCATCGACGCGCTGCTGGCGAAGGTCAACATGTTCTCTGCCGAAGACAACAAGCGGATTGTCAAGGCGTTCAACGAAGCTGACGCCGGTCTGAGCAACCTGCTCAAGGTCGTGTTCAGCGTTGTGCTTGCGAATCTGATCTAAGATTGCCGGAAACCAGAAACCAGAAATAAGAAGCAGCCGGTTCGGAACCCCGAACCGGCTGCGTTTTCTGTCTTTCGGCCATCTGATTTCCGGCCATCTGCTATCTGACTTAATCTAGACGGTACAGCCCGGATTTCAGCCAGACGAATTCCCGCCCGCCGACGTTGATGTATTTGTAGATCTTCTCGTTGAACACGCGGTAATCGCGGATCGAATTGGTCTGCACGTTCAGCACGCGCACCTTGTAGGACGCCTGATTGCAGATGTAAAGGTTGCCGCCGATCATGGTCAGCGAGGTCGGCTTTTCAAACGCCGTGGTCTCGCCGCCGCCCACGCGCAGCAGGATGCGCCCTTCGCGCGGGGAGTATTTGATGATGGCGTTTTCGTTCGGCACGGCGCACCAGATATAGCTGCCGTCCACGGCGATGTCGCAGACCGGGGAGCCGTGATAGGTCAGCAGCGACGAGATGTTGACGGTGCCGTCGGTGTTGAAGATGTGATATTCGCCGTTGGGAAAGATCGCCATGATCTTGTTGTCGGATAACACGCCGACGTCGCACGACACATAATCGCCGAGCTGTTTCGCGATATCCTCATATTCATAGCCGAATTTCACCTTCAGGAACACGGCGCGCTTGATATGGCTGAACGCATCGTTGACCGCGTCGTAGCCGTAGAAATTGACAACCAGGCGGCCGTCGTCCTCCGCGGTCCCTTTTGCGGCAAAAACAAAGCCCTGCTTGAACGGCGTGATGTTGAGAATCTCGCCGGAAAACACGTTTTGCATGGTCGTTTCTCCTTTTCCGCCGCGCCCGCGGCACGGCTTTTTCAGTTCTTTTCTATGATACATGATAAACGGCGCGCCGTCAAGCGCCGAACGCAAAAATATTCTCTTCTTTTCCGGTCGTTCGTGTTGACAAACGAGACATAATTCTGTAAAATATATATACTTGTATTTATGTTGAAAAACGGCAGTCCGATTCTGTTTTTGCTTTTTCAACACCCATAAGGAGGAAACGAAGCTATGGCAGGAAAATACGTAATGGCGCTTGATCAGGGCACGACCAGCTCGCGCGCGATCGTCTTTGACAAGCATGGCAACATCATCGCGAAGGCGCAGAACGAATTCGACCAGATCTATCCGAAGGCCGGCTGGGTTGAGCATGATCCGCTCAAGATCCTCTACAGCCAGATCACGTCGATCACCTCTGTGCTTGCCTCCGGCAACTTCGACCCGAAGGAGATTGCCGGCATCGGCATCACCAACCAGCGTGAGACCACCATTCTCTGGGACCGCGCCACCGGCAAGCCCGTCTATAACGCCATCGTCTGGCAGTGCCGCAGAACCGCGGAATTCTGCGAAGAGATCAAGAAGGACAAGGAGCTTTGCGATTATATCGAAGCGCACACCGGTCTGCTGGTGGACGCCTATTTCTCCGCCACAAAGATCAAATGGATCCTCGACAATGTGCCCGGCGTCAAGGCGCTTGCCGAAGCCGGCCAGCTGCTGTTCGGCACGGTGGAGACCTGGCTGATCTGGAACCTGACCGGCGGCCGCACCCACGTGACCGATTACTCCAACGCCTCCCGCACCATGCTGTTCGACGTCGACAAGCTGGAATGGGACGAATATCTTTGCAATAAGCTCGGCATCCCGATGAGCATTCTGCCCACGCCCGTGCCCTCCAGCCAGGTTTACGGCTGGGTGTCGAACAACGTCTTCGTCGGCATGGAAGAGCTGGAAGGCGTGCCCATCTGCGGCGCCATCGGCGACCAGCCCTCGGCCCTGTTCGGCCAGGCCTGCTTTGAGCCCGGTATGGCGAAGAACACCTACGGTACCGGCTGCTTCCTGCTCATGAACACAGGCAATGAGCGCGTGAAGTCCGAAAACAAGCTTCTCACGGGCGTTGCCTGGAGTCTCGGCGGCAAGACCACCTATTCGATCGAGGGTTCCGCCTTCAACGCCGGCTCCGTCATCAAATGGCTGCGCGACGAACTGAAGCTGATCGACAGCCCGAAGCGCTGCGACGAGCTTGCCGAAAGCGTGCCCGACGCGAACGGCTGCTATCTCGTGCCCGCGTTCACCGGCCTCGGCGCGCCCTATTGGGATATGTATGCCCGCGGCTGCATTGTGGGCCTGACCCGCGGCGTCAACCGCGCCCACATCGCCCGCGCGGTGCTGGAAAGCATCACCTATCAGATGACCGATCTGCTGGAAGCCATGAGAGCAGACTCCGGCATCGATATCACCGACCTGCGCGTGGACGGCGGCGCCAGCGTTTCCAACATCCTGCTGCAGATTCAGGCGAACATGGCCCAGACCAAGGTGGACCGCCCGAAGTGCGTGGAGACCACGGCGCTCGGCGCGGCGTATCTGGCCGGTCTTGCCGTCGGCGTGTGGGACAGCCTGGACGACATCCAGAAGAACCGCGAGATCGACCGCATCTTCGAACCGCAGATGGCGCCGGACGTGCGCAACGAGTACTATGCCGGCTGGAAGAAAGCGGTCACCAGAGCGATGGACTGGGAAGACAAAGAGTAAACGCACCGCGAACATATCACGGTACAAAATAAAACATTTTATAAAACAGGAGTGAAGAATCATGGGAAAAGTAATTCTTGATTGGGACACCGCGCGCAGCTTTATGGAAGATGCGTTCAAGGGCGTCGGCGTGCCTGCCGACGACGCAAAGATCGTGGTCGATGTGCTGTTGGAATCCGACAAACGCGGCATCGAATCGCACGGCTGCAACCGCTTTAAGCCCATCTATATCGACCGCATCAACGACGGGATCCAGAACCCGGTGACCAACTTTGAAATCATCAAGGAAACCCCCTGCACGGCAGTGGTGGACGGTCACGACGGCATGGGTCAGGTCATCGGCTATAAGTCCATGCAGATGGCGATCGACAAGGCGAAGCAGTACGGCCTGGGCATGGTCGTGGTCCGCAATTCCTGCCATTACGGTATCGCCGGCTACTATCCGAGCATGGCCTGCAAGCAGGGCTGCATCGGCATCACCGGCACCAACGCGCGTCCCTCCGTGGCGCCCACGTTCGGCGTGGAAGGCATGTTCGGCACGAACCCGCTGACCATCGGCATCCCGACCGACGAAGACTTTGACTTCATCATCGACTGCGCGACCTCGATCACCCAGAACGGCAAGATCGAATACTATGCTCGCATCGGGGAAGACGTCCATCCGGGCACCATCATCGACATCGACGGCAACCCCGTGGAAGGCGACGCCGGCGTGGCGCTCAAGAAGATCCGCAACGGCACAGCTGCGCTTGCCACCCTCGGCGGCATCGGCGAAGCCCTCGGCGGCTACAAGGGCTACGGCTACGCGATGGTCGTGGAACTGCTTTCCTCCGTGCTGCAGGACGGCCTTTACGGCAAGGACCTGGACGGCAAGGACGAAAACGGCAACAAGCGTCCCTATCATTTGGGCCACTTCTTCATCGCCATCGATACCGACCACTTCCTGGGCGAAGAGCTTTGCCGCAAAAAGGCCGGCGAAATCATCCGCTCCGTCCGCGCTTCCAAGAAGCAGCCGGGCGCCGACCGTATCTGGTCCGCGAACGAAAAGGAATGGAACGTCTGGCTGCAGCGCAAGGACAGCGGCGTGCCCATCAACGAATCGGTACAGGCTGAAATGTCCAAGGTCCGCGACGACCTGCAGCTTGACTATAAGTTCCCGTGGGAAAACTGATCTTGTTAATTCGGAAAGGATAGGAATCTATGGATTACGCAAAAGAATCACTCCGTCTGCATTATGAATGGAAGGGCAAGCTGGAAGTCGTTGCCCGCGCAAAGGTCGACAGCAAGGACGCCCTCTCGCTGGCCTACACGCCCGGCGTTGCCCAGCCGTGCCTTGAGATCCAGAAGGATATCAGCAAATCCTATGAGCTGACCCGCCGCTGGAACACGGTTGCCGTCATCACCGACGGTACCGCCGTGCTCGGCCTCGGCGACATCGGCCCCGAAGCCGGCATGCCGGTGATGGAAGGCAAATGCGTGCTCTTTAAGGAGTTCGGCGGCGTCGACGCGATCCCGCTTTGCATCCGCAGCAAGGACGTGGACGAGATCGTCCACACGGTGGCGCTGCTTGCCGGTTCGTTCGGCGGCATCAATCTGGAAGACATCAGCGCGCCGCGCTGCTTCGAGATTGAACAGAAGCTGAAGGAATGCACCGACATCCCCATCTTCCACGACGACCAGCACGGCACCGCGATCATCACCCTCGCCGGTATGATCAACGCGCTGAAGATCGTGGGCAAGAAGATCGAAGACGTCAAGATCGTCACCTCCGGCGCCGGCGCCGCGGGCATCGCGATCATCAAGCTGCTCATGAGCATGGGCCTCAAGAACGTCATCATGACCGACCGTACCGGCGCGATCTACAAGGGCCGCGAAGGGCTGAACCCGATCAAGCAGGAAATGGCCGAGATCACCAACCAGGCTTGCGAAAAGGGCAAGCTCGCCGACGTGATCAAGGGCGCCGACGTGTTCATCGGCGTTTCCGGCCCCGGTACGCTGACCAAGGACATGGTCCGCACCATGGCGAAGGATCCCATCATCTTTGCCTGCGCCAACCCCACGCCGGAAATCTTCCCCGACGAAGCGAAGGAAGCGGGCGCAGCCGTGGTCTCCACCGGCCGCAGCGACTTTCCGAATCAGATCAACAACGTGCTTGCGTTCCCGGGCATCTTCCGCGGTGCGCTTGACGTCCGCGCCAGCGACATCAACGCCGAGATGAAGGTTGCAGCCTCCTATGCACTGGCAAATCTTGTCAGCGACGAAGAGCTGAATCCCGAATACATCATTCCGGCCGCGTTTGATCCGCGCGTCAAGGACGCCGTTGCCAAGGCCGTTGCGCAGGCCGCCATCGATTCCGGCGTTGCCCGCATCTGATTGTTCAGACACACAGAAAAAACTCTCTTCCGCTTCGGAAGAGAGTTTTTCGTTTGGCGCTTTAAAGGCCGGAATCGTCATAGCCGACGCATTCGATCCATTGATAGCAGACGCTGATCGTGCCGTTTTCCTGCGGCAAAAAGCCGAAAACACCCTGGTCGGCAAAGTACATGCGCTCCGCCGGGGCCAGCTTCAAAAACGTGTAATACGACGGATAGACGCTGATCGTGCGGCTCTTGGACTGCGGACACATGACGTAGGTCGGCGCAATCACCGGATAAAGCTCGGTCAGATCGTTGATCATGTGGTGCGACGCCTGCAGCACGTCGGCGCGCAGCTCGGACGCCTCGTAATTGCGCAGCAGAACGTCCTGCACGACCCGGTTGGAATCGCCGAGGAACAGGAAACGTCTGCCGCCCAGCGTCATTCTCAGCACGCTGCAGCAGTCGTTTGCGTTCGTTGCGGGCAAAGAAGCGTCGGCTGCGCTGACGGCGTCCTCGTGGGTATAAAGGATTTCAAACTGCGTATCATACAGGGTAAAGGCGTATCCGCTGCGGCACTTGACGTATTTTGCCTTCGGATAGCGCTTCTGCAGCAGGTTGCGGAACTTGTCCACGCGCGAGGAATAGGAGATCACGTCTGCCGACTGATAGTTGAACATCACGCGCTCCAGCCGGAACTCCTTGCGGTGCTTATGGATCAGCTTATAGAAGAAATCGATATGATCGGCGTGGCTGTGCGTGCCGTACCACAGCGCGATGTCGATCTTTTTGCCGGTGCTTTTGCCGGTGAGTTCGCGCGCAAAGCGGATGAACGCGTCGATGTTCCGGTCCGCGCACTGATACGGCGCCCCGCCGTCGATGACCGCGAGCTTGCCGTCCGCGAGCACGACGACGTAGAGCATGCCGTTTTTGGCATAGCGCGTGCTGTCGTTGTGCCGCTCGTCAAAATAGGGGAAGGTGAACTGATAGACGCCGGGCCGCAGGGTGAAATCCTCCGGCGCAATGTACGGCGCCGTGGTGGAGGCCGGCTCGGTCGGCTCCGTCGGCACGTCCGTGGGTTCGGTCGGCTCGCCTTCGCCGCTGACCTCTGTCTCCTGCGGGTCAAACGGCTCGTCGGGGACCGGTTCCGTCGTCACGTCCGGCTCCGTCACAGGCTCCGTTACGGGCTCCGGCTGCGCCGACGTGTCATAGCCGAAGGCGTCCAGCGCTGTGCTGTTGCAGCAGTCGTCGATGATCCGCGCTTCGCCGCTTTGCGCGTTGAAGGTATAATAGACGCCCTGCGCGTTTTTCTGGAAGGCGTAGCTGTAGATCTGCCCGATCCGGTTGGAGAACGTCTGACGGAACCCGCTCTGCGCAAGGCGCTGCCCGTAATCGAGCGCGTCCTGCAGTGTTGTGCCGCGCACGAGCTGCATCCGGCTTTTTTGCTGCGCCGGCGAAAGCACCTCGTTTTCATATCCCGTGCCGGTGTCATAGAGCGTTTCGCAGTATTGCCCCGCGCTGTAGGCCGGCAGTTGATCGAGCAGCCATCGGCCGTGGTCGTCAACCGGCTGCGGTGCAGGCGCCAGATGGAGAAAGACGGCGATCGTCATGAAGAACGACGAAACCGCGCTGATGATCCGTTTGAAAAAGTCTGACATGCTCAACCTCCGCAATGATCCGTGCGGATCAGACCCATTTCAGCTTATACATGACGTGCGCGCCGAGCAGCGACAGCACGACGCCGACAAAGATCAGAATGCCGATCTGGATGTTGCCGGCAAAGACCAGCAGCAGCGAGACCGCCGCAATCGGGAAAATCGAAATCTTCCAGTGCTTCACGAAATAGGAGGCGGCCAACGCGCCGAAGATGGTGTAGGTGACCTGCTTGAACGCCGGCGCAAGCGCGTCGGACTGCATCAGACGGGTGAAGCCGGGGTTGAACGCAAAGATCAGCACGAACACGGCGATGATGAGCGTCGTCGTGATGGCGGACGCCGCAATGGAAATCGTGGAGATCACTTCGCCCTCCTCGGAATTGGAGCGCACTTTGGCGTTCTCCATGGCGCTGAGGGCGCAGGGGAGCTTGAGGTTGGCAATGTTGCCGGTCAAAAACGACAGGTAGGTGCCGCCGGCGCCGAGCAGCGGCGCATAGGCGATGACCTCGATCACGGCGGTGGGGTAAAACAGAATCGCAATGGAGCCGAAGGCCTTGCCCACGATGCCGACGTCAGGCCAGGCGTTCAGGTGCCACGACATGAGCGCGGGCACGGCAAGGATGACGACCAGCGCCGCCAGACACCACAGCCGGCCGTAGGTGTGAACACTGTCAAGATAGGTTCTTTTTCCTTTCATGCTCAATACCTCCATTCGATCGCCGCAAGGTCAGGCGCGACGGTGTTCAGCAAAACGATGACGCCGATGGAAAGCAGCATGGCGAACGGCATGGAAAACGCCTCCAGCCACTTCCACTGCAGCTTTTTGTTGAGCAGCGTCAGCAGCAGCATAAACACGATGGAAGAGACGATTGCCGTGATGGAGAGCACGCCGGCGCCGTCGCCGATGACGGCGTTGATTTTTTCGCCCGTTTCGGTGATCTGCACCTCGCCGATGCCGGCGATGCCGCGGCCGAGAAAGGCCGAAATCAGACCGATGAACGCCGCGGCGGACATCAGATCGGCCCATCTGGCGTTCTTGTTCACGGTGCCGCTCACTTTGCTTTGCACCTTTTTGAGGATGATCGGGATCAGAATCAGCGGCAGGATGCAGCCGAGCGACATGACCCAGGCGATTGCGGTGAAGGTCTTGGGCTCGGTGATGTCGCGGCCGATGCCGCCGGAAAGGCCCGCCGCGTCAATCGCAGCCTCGGCTGCGGGCACCTCATACTGGATGGCGCCGATGACCGAAAGGCGGATCCAGGGCAGCACGTAGCCGAGCGCAACTGACAGCACCAGCACGGTGACGGCAATGCTGATGGCGGGCGCAATGGAGAACAGCGCGCTGGAAGAGATGGTGTTCTTGATCGTGTCGCGGCTCAGGCCGATCTCCTTGCCGCGGCGGACGGCGCGCAGCAAAAAGAACAGCGACTGCGCAATGACGAAAACGATGACGCCGACCGCGATCCAGAACATGAAGGAATCTGATTTGAAATCCTGAAACATGAAGAGTCTCCTTTCCGTATGGATTAAGCACATCATAGCATTTTTTCGGTTGTTCCGTCAATAAAATCGGCTTATTTTTGAAAAATGTTTGCATTCACCGGTGCGGAATGCTATAATATCCAACGAAGAATCCGGAAAAGGAGGCGGCGTCATGAAGCGGGACCCGACCAGAAAAAAGCGGGAAGCCCATCCCTCGCGTATCATTGCCGGCAGCTTTCTCGCCATCATCACGGCGGGCACGCTGCTGTTCATGCTGCCGTTCATGACCCGCGACGGCCGCGGCCTGTCTTTCATGCAGTCGCTGTTCACCGCAACCTCTTCCGTCTGCGTCACGGGGCTGACGCTGATCGACCCCGCCGTCACGCTTTCGCGCTGGGGCCAGCTGCTGCTTTTGCTTCTGATCGAAATCGGAGGCGTCAGCATGGTGACGTTCGCCACGTTTTTCATCTTCCTTTTGAAAAAGCGCTCCGGGTTCCGTTCGCTGCGTCTGGCGCAGGAATACACCAATCTCGACACCATGTCGCAGGTCAAGCCGCTGGTGCGGACCATCGTCATCACCACAATCAGCTGCCAGATTCTCGGCGCGGCGGTGCTTTGTCTGCACTTTGTGCCGCTGATGGGCGCAAAAGGCGTCTGGATCTCGGTGTTTACCGCGGTGTCGGCCTATTGCAACGCCGGGTTCGACCTGTTCGGCACGATCGAGCCGTTCGGCTCGCTTGCGCCGTTCAACGGCACGCCGCTGGTGATGTATACCGTCATGGCGCTGATCGTGACGGGCGGCCTCGGCTTCTACGTGTTCTATGATATCCTTACCTTCCGCAAAACCGGAAAGCTCAGTCTGCACACCAGAACGGTTGCGCTGTTCACCGGCCTTCTGATCCTCTACGGCTTCACGCATATCTTTGTGCTGGAATATCACAACCCCGAAACGCTCGGCGCGCTGCCGCTTTCTCAAAAGATCACGGCTGCGCTGTTCCAGTCGGTCACGACCCGGACGGCGGGCTTTTCGTCGCTCGATATGAACGCGATGCGCGACCTGACGAAGTTCGGCATGCTCCTTCTGATGTTCATCGGCGCGGGCAGCGGCTCCACGGGCGGCGGCATCAAGGTCACCACCTTTGCGGTGCTGTTCATGAGCGTGGTGTCGGTGCTTTGCAACCGGCGCGACACCGTGATCATGCGCCGCCGTGTCGATCGCGGCGTTGTGACAAAGGCGCTTTCGGTGGCGCTGCTCGGCGTTCTGGTCGTCTATATCACCGTGTTCCTGCTGCTGCTTGACAACCCCGACGCAGGCGGCGTGCGCGTGCTGTTTGAGGCGGTCTCCGCCTTTGCCACCACGGGCCTTTCCTGCGGGGTCACGGCATCCTGCGGCGTGCTGGGTCAGCTTGCGCTGGTGTTCGCTATGTTTATCGGCCGCCTCGGCCCCATCTGCTTCATCGTTGCGCTCAACGCCCGCGAAGAAGACAAGAGCGGCGAGATCATGCCCGAGGGCAGGATCATGGTCGGCTGATCCGTCATATTGCCGCCGCTTTTCTCATATAGATGAAGCGGTGATTGTATGGACGAGAGAAGACCCGGCCGTAAAGCCGGGCAAAGAACGCAGGAAAAACGGGATTACATTTTCTTTGTTTCGCTGACGCAGACGTTTTGCTGTCTGCTGGTCTTTCTGCTGCTGCTTGTGCTGTCGCGGGGCGATTCCGCCCGCGCGCAGGGTCTGCGGCAGGATTACGCGCTGTTCCTTTCGCGGCAGCTGCAGATGGAGGACGTCGGCGCGGCGGTCAGCGCCGTGCGCGATTTCTTTTTGCCGCAAAGCGCTCCGGTCGCCGTGATGGCGCAGCCGGAGGCCCCGGACGAACAGGCGGACGAAGACGAGCCGGCCGGGCAGGAGGCCCCTGACGCGCAGCCTTCGAAGGAGGCGGACGTGCCGCAGGACGCAGACGCCGGGTCCGTATCGGCGAAGTCGCTGCAGACCTCCGGGGAAGCGGCCGCGCCCCAAACCAAAGCGCTTTCTGCCGGCGGCGACGATACCTCTGCCGGACAGGGGGAGCGGAACGCGTCGCTTTCGCCCTCAGCTGTGACCGTGCCCATCACGCGACCCGTGGAGGGCGGACGCTACAGCTCCTATTTCGGCTATCGCAACAACCCGATCACGCATCAGAACGCGTTCCACACCGGGCTCGATATCGCCGTTCCGCTCGGGACGAAGATTCGCGCAGCCTATGGCGGCACGGTGCGGCAGGTGGGCGAAGACAGCCGCAGCGGGAAGTACGTGACCATCACCCACGACGACGGCTACGAGACCTTCTATTGCCACTGCAGCAGGATCCTGGTCCCGAACGGCACTGTTGTGCGGGCGGGCGAAGCGGTGGCCTGCGTGGGCAGCACCGGCTGGTCCACGGGGCCGCACCTGCATTTTGAAATCCGCAAGAACGGCGCCAGACTGGACCCGCTTCAGATTCTGGAGCATGACGTTTGAGTTCAGCTTCTTCCGGCTGGAGCTGCGCTTTTCCTTCTTTGCCGTCTGCGCGCTGATGCTGCTGTGCGCCGAAGGCACGGTGGCGCTGCTTTGTTTCGGCTCCTCGCTGCTGCATGAATGCGGCCATCTGCTGTTTCTGCTGCTGTTTTCCGCCGGCGTGCGGGCGCTTTCCTTCGGGGCGGGCGGCATTGTGATCGAACGCAGCCAGACGTTTTGCGGCACGGCGCGCGAGTGCGTCATCGCGCTCGGCGGCGTTTTTGTCAATCTGGCGGTGAGCCTGTCCGCGTGGCTTTGCTATCGCAGAACGGGAGCGCAGACGGCGGCGGTGCTCTGTCTGGTCAACGGCGCGCTTGCGGCGCTGAATCTGCTGCCGGTGCGTTCGCTCGACTGCTACCGCGTGCTTGATCTGCTGCTGCAGCAAAGCGGAGAGGATCGGCGCGAGCGGCTGCTGCGGCGCGTTTCGTCAGCAGCGGTCTGCGCCATCTGCGCGTGCTGTCTGCTGCTTTTTGCTTTGGGAATCCGAAATATCAGCCTCGCGGCTGTCTGTGTATATTTGATGCTTTTGCATGGGAAACGGAGTGCGTAAAGAATGTATCCGAAAGAAGTGGAAAAACTGCTGCCGCTGGTGCAGAAGCCCGGCCGCTATACGGGTGGCGAGCTCAACAGCATTGTGAAAAACAAGGACGAAGTGGCGTTGCGCTACGCGTTCTGTTTTCCCGACAGCTATGAGATCGGGATGTCGCATCTGGGCATCAAGATTCTGTATTCCGTTGCCAACGCGCGCCCTGACGTCTGGTGCGAACGCGTGTTCGCGCCGTGGCACGATATGGAAGCGCAGATGCGGCAAAACGGCATTCCGCTGTATGCGCTGGAGAGCGGCGATCCGGTCAAAGACTTCGATCTGATCGGATTTACGCTGATGTATGAGCTTTGCTATACCAACGTGCTGAATATGCTGGATCTCGCCGGCCTGCCGATCAGGGCTGCGGACCGGCACGACCTGACGCCGATCGTGGTCGGCGGCGGCGCCTGCGCCTGCAACCCGGAGCCGATGGCGCCGTTTTTCGACGTCATTTCGCTCGGCGAAGGGGAGGAGATGTACGACGCGTTCTTCGACCTGCTCAAGGACTGCAAGGCCCGCGGCGCGGACAAGCAGGAATTCCTGCGCGAAGCCGCGAAACTGCCGGGCTTCTATGTGCCGTCGCTGTATGACGTGAGCTATCACGAAGACGGCACGGTTGAGGCCGTGACCCCGCGCGACGGCGCGCCGGCCACGGTGCAAAAGCAGGTGATTTCCGATCTGGACAAGGTTCCTTATCCCGAGAAGTTCGTGGTGCCCTACCTGGAGGTGGTGCACGACCGCGTGACCCACGAGATCATGCGCGGGTGCATCCGCGGCTGCCGCTTCTGTCAGGCGGGCTTTCTTTACCGTCCGATCCGCGAAAAGTCGCCCGACACGATCAACGACCAGTGCCGCGCGTTGTGCGACGCAACGGGCTATGACGAAATCTCGCTGTCTTCGCTTTCCACCAGCGACTATACAAAGCTGGAAGCGCTGCTGGACAAGCTGCTCGACTGGACGATTCCCGAAAAGATCAACATCGCGCTGCCCTCGCTGCGCGTCGACAACTTCTCCGATTCCCTGATGGAAAAGCTCAACAAGGTGCGCCGCAGCGGTCTGACGTTCGCGCCCGAAGCCGGCACCCAGCGCCTGCGCGACGCGATCAACAAGAACGTGACGGAGGACGAGGTGGTGCGCACGTCTCGCATGGCGTTCCGCGGCGGCTGGACGGCGGTCAAGCTCTATTTCATGCTGGGCCTTCCCACCGAAACGCCGGACGACGTGGCCGGCATCGCCGATCTGGCCCAGACGGTGGTCAACGAGTTTTACCGCAACCCGGACAAGCCCAAGGGCAAGGGCGTTACGGTGTCGATCTCGGTCGCTTCGTTCGTGCCGAAGCCGTTCACCCCGTTCCAGTGGGAGCCGCAGGACACGCGCGATATGCTGCTGGAAAAGCAAAAGCTGCTGCTCTCCAGCATTCATACGAAAAAGATCAACGCCAGCTTCCACAAGGTGGACGTCAGCTTTCTGGAGGGCGTCTTTGCGCGCGGCGACCGGCGGCTTTCCGCGGCCATCGAATATGCCTGGCGCCACGGCTGCAAGTTCGATTCCTGGGACGACAGCTTCCAGATCGAACGCTGGGAAGAGGCGTTCCGCGCCTGCGGACTGGATCCGCTGTTCTATTGCTCCCGCCGCCGCGACTTTTCCGAGGTGCTGCCGTGGGATCATCTGGATTTCGGCATCCGCAAAGCCTTTTTGCAAAAAGAAAACGAAAAAGCCCACCGCAGCGAAACCACGCCGCACTGCCGTCTGCAATGCGCCGGCTGCGGGGCCAACAAACTGAACGGAGGGAACTGCGATGCGCTGCGTCAGAGTCTGGTTTCATAAAACGGGCCCGATCCGGTATATCTCGCATCTCGATCTCATGCGCACCATGACGCGCGCCATCCGCCGTTCGCGCATTCCGCTGTGGTATACCGAAGGGTTCAACCCCCACCCCTATATGACGTTTGCGCTGCCTCTGTCGCTCGGTATGCAGAGCGAGTGCGAGAGCATGGATATCCGCATTGAAGGGGAGATGGAAAACGGCGAAATCTGCCGCGCGCTGCAGGGCGTGATGCCGGAAGGCATTACGATCACGGACATCAAAGACCCCGTGCTTGATCCGAAGTTCATCGCCGCCGCGCGGTTCCGCGTGTCGTTCCATAACGCCGCCGATCCGTCTGCGCTGCTTCAGAATGCGCGGGAGATGCTCTCCGGCGACAGCCTTGTCGTGCAGAAGCTCGGCAAAAAAGGCCATAAAAAGGTGATGAAAGAGATCGACCTGCTGCAGTCGCTGCAGTCGTATGAGCTGCGGCTGGAAGGCGAAACGCCGGTGCTCGATCTGGTTTTGCCGGCCGGCAGTGTGAACAACGTCAACCCCGCGCTGCTGTGCGACGAGATTCTGAAGCTCGACCCCGGCGCCTATTACGTGATTACGCGCAAGCAGCTGCTGACGAAGGACATGGAGCCGTTTGCGTAACAAAAGAGGGGAAAACAATCCATGAAACTCCATTATAAAGGAAAGTATGACGGCAAGGAGGAAAGCCTGCCCCACGGCGAGCATCGGCCCGGCGCGGTGCAGTTCCGCGAGCCGGAACCGAAAAAATTCACGCTGATTGCCAACGGGGGCGCGCTGGTCTTGTCCGCGCTGCTGCTCGTGGTGTTCTTCATCCGCGCGCGCAATTCATTTTCCGAGATGAACGCGCTTGTGCAGATCTGGATCGCCTGCGGCCTGTGGTTCCTCACGCTGTTCCCGCATGAGCTTTTGCACGCGAGCTGCTTCAGGGGCGACGTCTATCTCTATACCTGGCTCAACCGCGGCGCGCTGTTCGTGGTCGGTCCCGAGGATATGAGCAAGAGCCGGTTTGTTTTTATGAGCATGCTGCCGAATCTGGTGTTCGGGTTTGTTCCGTTCCTGATCTTTTTGATCTGGCCTTTTTTGACGCTTGCCGGTATGCTCGGCGTGCTGTCGATCTCCAGCGGCTTCGGCGATTATCTGAACGTGTTTCATGCGCTGACCCAGATGCCGAAGGGCGCACGGACCTATCTTTACGGCTTCCATTCCTACTGGTATCTCCCGTAAAACGGGATGATCTTTGAAAAACACGAAAAAATTCACAAAAAACACTTGCTTTTTTTGGCAGGCTGTGATAAAATACTTGAGCATTTGTCCCCGCCGCTATGCGGTGCGGTTTGATGCCGTGCTGATTCAGTCAGTTATTATCAAGCGGTCCTCTGCTGCTTTGCGGCACGAACGTGGCAGAATTCAGGAGGAAAAAACCAATGGACGCACTCAAACTCATCTCCGACGCGAGCCTCAAGGCTGAGGTCCCCGAACTCGAAATCGGTTCCACCGTCCGTGTCCACGTGAAGATCCGTGAAGGCGAACGCGAAAGAATCCAGATGTTCGAAGGCACCGTCATTGCCAAACGCGGCAGCGGCATCTCTTCCACCTTTACGGTGCGCCGTGTTTCCTACGGTGTTGGCGTGGAACGCGTGTTCCCCGTTCATTCGCCGAACGTGGTCGCGGTTGACCTTGTCAGAAGAGGTAAGGTTCGCAGAAGCAAGCTCTATTATCTTCGCGACAGAGTCGGTAAGGCTGCGAAGGTCAAGGAAAAGCTTGGCTGATTCGAGAGAAAATGGGGGAGCAGCATCGCTTCCCTTTTTTCGTTTTGCAACTTTAGTTTTGAAAGGATGATCTTCATGCGCGAAGATTTGGCCAAAAAGGAGAAAAAGGATCTGACCTTTTCCGATAAACTCGCCATCAATTGCTATGATCTCGCCTCCGTGCTGGTGTCGGCCATTGTGACCATCATGCTGCTGTTCACCTTCCTGTTCCGCATCGTCGGCGTGGTCGGCACGTCCATGGTGCCCACGCTCAACGACGGCGACTGGCTGGCAATCACGGCGTGGGATAAAAAGCCGTCCTACGGGCAGGTCATCATCATCACGCAGCCGAACTGGTTCGACGAGCCGATCGTCAAGCGCATCATCGCCACCGAAAACCAGACCGTGGATATCAACTTCAACAAGGGCGAGGTCTATGTGGACGGCGTGCTGCTCGACGAGCCCTATATCAACAACCTGACGCTGAATCAGGAAGACGGCGTCACCTTCCCGTTGACCGTGCCGGAGGGCCACGTCTTCGTCATGGGCGACAACCGTCAGGGCTCCACCGACTCCCGCTCGGAAAAGATCGGCTTCATCAATGAAAACTACATCCTCGGCGTGGTCAAGCTGCGGCCGTTCAACGTCAGCCGCGACAACGGCAGGTTCTCGTTCTATGCCCCGTCGCAGTGGAAGATTGCGCAGGCGAAGCTGACGCCGGCGCAGACAATGTAAGAACAGGGGAGCGTATCATGCCGGACCTGCAAAAACAAACCGTACAATGGTTCCCCGGGCACATGGCAAAAACGCGGCGGCAGATCAAAGAAAGTCTGCCGCTTGTTGATTGCGTCACGGAGCTGCTGGACGCCCGCGTGCCGCTGGCGAGCCGCAACCCGGAGCTGGACGCGCTCACCGGGCATAAGCCGCGGATCGTGCTGCTCAATAAATGCGACATGGCCGACGACGAAACGACCCGCCGCTGGATCGAATGGTTCCGCGCAAAAGGCCAGTCTGCACTCGCGGTGGACTGCCGCAGCGGCAAGGGACTGAATCAGTATCACACGCTGGTACGCCGCGTGCTGGCCGACCGGATCAAAGCCAACGAGGCGCGCGGCATGGCGGGCAAGGCGCTGCGCGTGATGGTCGTGGGCATCCCGAACACCGGGAAATCCTCGTTCATCAATCGTATGGCGGGCAAAAACCGCGCCAAGGTGGCCGACCGCCCGGGCGTCACCCGGCAAAACCAGTGGTTCGCCATCGGCAACGGAATCGAGCTGCTCGATACGCCGGGCGTGCTTTGGCCCAAGTTTGACGACCCCGCCGTGGGCGACAAGCTGGCCTTCATCGGCTCGGTCAAGGACGAGGTCACCGACAGCGAGACCATGGCCTGCCGCCTGATTGCCGTGCTGCAGGCGCAGCATATCCCGCTGCTGTGCGAACGCTACAAGCTGGCGGAAGCCGACGTGGCGGGCGAAGAGCCCTACACCGTGCTGGAGCGCATCGGCCTCAGGCGCGGCATGAAGATCCGCGGCGGCGACGTGGACACCGAACGCGCCGCAGTCACCCTGCTGGACGAATACCGCGCGGGCAAGCTCGGAAAGCTTTCCATCGAAACCCCGGAGCTGGACGGATAAATAGAGACGAGGCGGAGTGTGCTTCTTCCGCCTCGTCTTTTTTCTTATGCTGCGATCGGCAGCTTGCTTTTTACCTTTGCCGTAAAGGACCCGTCCTGCGTCCGCGGGAAGTCGCGCTTGTTCCAGCCCAACAGTCTGGCCAGCCGGCGCGGAATGGTATAGTTTGCAATTCTTTCGCCGCGCTTGAACAGGCCGGTTGCGCCGAAGACAAAGACGGGAACGTTCTTGCAGGTGTGTTCGTCGGTGTGATAACGATAAACGCCGTCGGAATCCTTCATCAGGTTGCCGGTCTCATGGTCGGCGGTGACGAGAACCGCGGTATGGCCGTCTTTTCGCGCAAAGTCGACGACTGCACGGACTGCGTTGTCAAAACCGACGACGGCGTCAACAACGGATTCCCTCTTGTTGTCAAAATCCGCTCTTCTCTTTTGGGAACGATGGGAACTTTTGTCAATGTGTGCGCCTTCAATCATCAGGAAAAAGCCGTTCGGGTTGTCTTCGTTGAGCAGTTCAATGGCTTTGACGCTCATCTCGGCAAGACTGGGCGCGTCGCTTTCTTCCGGAACAACCGCACGCCAGAATTCTCCGCTGAACTGTCCGAAGCTGCGGCTGCCGGGCTTCAGCGCTTCCATCTCTTCCTTGTTCGAAACGAAGGTGAAGCCGTGTTCCGCGGCGTTTTGCGGGGTGACGTAACCGTCTTCTGCGCCCCAGATCAGATCAAACGTCGTGTTCAGCTGCTGCTGTGAGATCTTTTCATACTGCTTGCGATACAGCACATGGACGGAGAATGCGGCGGGCGTTGCGCCGTTGTTCTTGTCTGTTGTCACAATGCCGGTGCGCATGCCGTGCTCGGCTGCGACCTCGGTGAACGAAGCCGGACAGACAAACGCGCCGAGCGGGTCGGCGCCGTAAACGCCGACCGTCTGATTGATAATGCGCACACCGCAGGCAAGCGCCGTGCCTCCTGCGGCGCTGTCTGTGATGTCGTGGGACATCGACCGGGTTCTGGACTGCCCGCGCAGATCAAACTGCGTATTCATAAACAGGGTGTGCCCGTATTGCTCGGCGAGATGCAGGTGGTTTTCGCCCATACCGTCGCCGATCATGATGATGACGTTTCTGTAGGTCTTGTCGGCGGCGCAGACGGGCAGGAGCGCTGCAAAAAGAACGGCCGCGGCAAGCAGGATCGAGCATATGCGCTTGGCTTTCATCGTCATTTCCTCCTGAATCGTTTGATTCATTATAACACCGCTTTTTCCGCTTGTAAACCATCGTTTGCAAAAAAGACGCAAGAATCCGGCCATATGTGCGGCAACCGTCGTTTATTCCCGCCCGCTCCGGCGCATACTGAAGATGTCTTTTCCCCGCATCCCGGTCATAGAATGGACCGAGGTGGTTTTGATGTTTGAATTGTTCCGGCAGATCTTTTCCCAGCTTCTTTTTTTCACGCTGCATCTGCGGCAGCAGTCGTCGTTTCCGCCGCCGCTTCCCGCTGCAAAGGAACGCGCGCTGCTGCAGCAGCTCAGGGCGACCGGCGACAAACAGGCGCGTGCGCTGCTGATCGAGCACAATCTGCGCCTCGTGGCGCATATCATCAAGAAATACTACGCCGCAGGGGGCGACCAGGACGATCTGGTTTCCATCGGCACGATCGGCCTGATCAAGGCGATCGACTCGTTTGACCCGGACAAGGGCACCCGGCTGGCGACCTACGCGGCGCGGTGCATCGAAAACGAGATTCTCATGCATTTCCGCGCGCTGCGGCGCACGGCGGGCACGGTCAGCCTGACCGAACCGATGGAGGCCGATAAGGACGGCAGCCCGCTTTCGCTGATGGATCTCATCAGCGTGGACGACACGATTGCGGACGATCTGGACCTCAAGCAGAAGTCGCGGCAGCTGTATGCCTATCTGAGCGAGATGGAGGATCCCCGCGAAAAGGAGATCCTGATCAAGCGCTACGGCCTTTATCAGACGCGGGAGATGACCCAGCGCGAGATTGCAAAGGAGCTCGGCATCTCGCGTTCCTACGTGTCGCGGATCGAGAAGAAGGCGATCGGGCGGCTGCGGGAACGCTTTTCCCTGCCGCAGCGGGACGAAAAAACTTAAGTTTTTCTATATTTTTCCGTTTTGTTCTTGATTTCATGCGCCGGTTTTATTATAATATATGCTGTATATATATCGACAATATCGAATCTACTGCGGAGGTCTATTGATATATGGCAAACTCCAGACAAAATCCGGCGACGCCGGCGCAGACCGATGTGACGAAGAAGCCCGTGAAGAAAAAGAGAAAGCGCGCCCGCCGCAAGCATCCCGTCATCTTCACGATCTTCCTGGTCTTTTTCGTGCTGCTGATCTCCGGCATCATGACCTGCCTTGTCGTCGGTTCGTTCATGTTCCGCTACGTGGACGGCTTTGTAGGCGGCAAAAAGGTGATCGACCTTGATTATTATAAGAGCACCCAAAGTCAGACGTCCATCCTCTATGCCTATAACGCCAACGGCAAGCCCGTGGAGCAGACACGCCTGCACGGCGAAGAAAACCGCATCTGGATCGACTATGACGAGATGCCGGACGACCTGATCTGGGCGTTCGTCTGTCTGGAAGACAAGCGCTTTTTCGAGCACAGCGGCGTGGACTGGCGGCGCACCGTCGGCGTGATGATCAAGCCCAGCCTGGACGGCCAGGGCGGTTCCACCATCACGCAGCAGCTGATCAAGAACCTGACCAAGAAGAACGAGGTCACTTACATCCGTAAGTTCAACGAGATCCTGCGCGCGCTGAACCTTGAAAACTACTATTCCAAAACGGATATTCTGGAAGCCTATCTCAACGAAGTCTATCTCGGCTGCGGCTGCTACGGCGTGCGCACGGCGGCGGAGCGCTATTTCGGCAAGGAGGTCAAGGACCTGACGCTGGTCGAATGCGCCACGCTGGCTGCCATCACCAAAGCGCCCTATACGCAGAACCCGGTCTACAGCTATGAAAAGAACCGCGAACGCGAGCAGTACTGCCTGGAGTGCATGAAGGAGCAGGGCAAGATCTCTGAAAAGCGCTATAACAAAGCGATCAAGAAAAAGGTCAAGGTGCTCAAGAACAACACTATCAGCAGCACCGGCGGCGCCGAGCAGCACATTCTCAGCTGGTACGAGGAATACGTGATCGATCAGGTCATCGCCGACCTCCAGGCGGAATACGGCTATGAATACAACGAAGCCTCCCGCATGGTGTATTACGGCGGCCTCAACATCTATTCCGCCGTCGATCTCGGCATTCAGTCGAAGCTGGAGGAGATCTACCGCAACCGCGAAGGCTTCCCGTATTCCGTCAAGGATAAGGAAGGCCGTCTGCCGCAGAGCGCCATGACCATCATGGATTATCAGGGCCGCATCGTGGCCATTGCGGGCGGTACCGGCGAAAAGACCGCCAACCGCTCCTATAACCGCGCCACGGACAAGCGTGCCAAGCGGCAGCCCGGTTCCTCGATTAAGCCTTTGGGCGTCTATGCGCCCGCGATGGATCTCGGCCTGATCTCGCCGACGTCGCCGATTCTGGAAAAGTCGATCACGATTCAGGGCAAGCCCTGGCCGCGCAACTTCAACGGCGACCACGGCTCCGGCAACTATATCTCCGTGCAGGAGGCGCTTGTTCGCTCGCTCAACACGGTGCCGGTCCGCATCCTTTCCGAAATGCTCGGCGTCAACTCAGCGTTCGAATATGCCAACGACCACTTCCATCTGAACCTTTCCACCAACGACAAGGACCTCAGCCCGCTGGCGGTCGGCGGCACCAACACCGGCGTCACCACGCTGGAAATGGCGGCAGCCTTCGCCACGTTCGGCAACGGCGGCAAGTACTACAAGCCCTACAGCTATTACAAGGTGACCGACCGCAACGGCGAAGTTCTGCTGGACCACACGAAGGACGAGCCCGAGCAGGCGATCAAGCTTGCCACGTCGAACTCCATGCGCTCCATGCTGACCAAGGCGGTCACGCAGTCGAACGGTACCGGCTACGGGTCGCAGATCTCGCGGTTCCAGACCTTTGCCAAAACCGGTACGACCTCCGACAACTGCGACAAATGGTACTGCGGCGGCACGCCGCACTATGTGACGGCGGTCTGGTACGGCTTTGATTACCGCGCCGACCTGCACACCGGAACCTCCAACCCGGCCAAAACCATTTTCCGCTATATCTTCTCAAAGATCCACGCCGATCTGCCGCAGAAGACCTTCACGGACGTGATCGAGGAATGCGGCGGCGCCGCGAAGGACGCGACGGAAATGATCAAGACCGATCCCGTTACGACCAGCGCCACCACCACGGAATCGACCGAACCGAGCGAAGACGACACCACCACGACGACCGAAAAGCCGACCGCGCCGACTACCGCGCCGACCACCGCGCAGCCGACGGCGCCGCCGGATGGCCCGCAGATGGCGGTGGATGACTGACGCCATGGTGATTCTGTCTGTTGATTACGGCGACGCGCGCACCGGGCTTGCCGTGTGCGACAAGCTGGAGCTGCTGGCGTCCCCGGTGGGCGTCATCGCGGAAGGGTATGAACCGAAGGTGATCCGCAGAATTCTGGAGCATGTGGAAACACTCCGCCCGCAGCAGATCGTGGTCGGTCTGCCGCGCAACATGGACGGCTCCTTCGGCGAACGCGCGCAGAAATGCGAAGCGTTTGCGCAAAAGCTGCAGGAGGAGAGCGGCGTGGAAACCGTGACCTGGGACGAACGGCTGACCACCGTTTCCGCGCATCGGGCGCTGAACGACGTCAACGTGCGCGGCAAAAAGCGCAAGGCCGTTGTGGACGCGGTATCTGCCGTGATGATCCTGGAGGACTATCTGCGCAGCAGAAAAGCATAATAACGATCCCGCTGAAAATCTCAGCGGGATTCTTTTTTTGCATAAAAACGCAAAAAACGATAAAAATTTATTGACAAACGATAAAAATTGTGTTATAGTACAGGCAAGATCATCGATGATTTCAAAAAAGGGGACGATTTTCATGTATACTTCCGTCACAAGCGCAAAGGTCACCAGAGTCATCACCGTGCTGTTTTGCGTTCTGCTTTCGGTGCTGATGGTGTTCGGCCCGAAGCTGCTGCAGCTCTATTTCGGATACCTTGCGGACGCGCTGACCAAAAAGGTGCTGCTTGCGTTCTATCTTTGCTGTCCGGCGGCGTGGGCTGCGCTGATCAGCATTCTGCGCCTGATGACGAACATCATCCGCGGCGAGATCTTTACGCCGCAGACCGTGTTCTCCATGCGGCTGCTTTCGTGGTGCTGCGCCTACGTGTCGCTCGTGTGCCTGATCTTCGGTTTCTTCTGGGCGCCCTTGCTGGTGTTCGCACTCGGCGCCGCGTTCATGACGCTGATGCTGCGCGTGCTCAAAAGCGTGATGGCGCGGGCGAGCGAGCTTCGGGCCGAAAACGACCTGACGATTTGAGAGGTGCACCATGGCGATCGTTGTTAATCTTGACGTGATGCTGGCCAAGCGCAAAATGTCGTCGGGCGAACTGGCCGCAAGAGTCGGCATCACGCAGGCGAATCTTTCCATCCTGAAGACCGGCAAGGCCAAGGCGGTGCGCTTTTCCACACTGGAAAGCATCTGCGAAGCGCTGCAGTGCCAGCCGGGCGATATTCTGGAATACCAAAAGGAGTAAGCGATGTTTTTAATCTGCATTCTTTTGACCTATGCATTATTTCACTCCCTTGCGGAGTGGGGAGAACCGTATGCGCTGACCGCACTGGCCTATTTGGGTCTGTTTCTGCTGGCCACTGTTTTGATCAGCGTTCGGCAAAAGCGCTTTCCGCTGCGGGCACTGCCGGTCGGCATATTGTGCCTTGCAAGCGCTCTGGGTTTTGTGCTGCATGACGACCCGGATCTGCACGTGGTGCAGTTTTTGCTGTTGATTCCGCTTTCCGGCTTTTACTGCATTGCGCTCACCGGCGCAAACCGGTATCCGTTCGGCAGCTTCTATGTGCTGCTCGATTTGCTCCACTGCGAGCTGCTGACGCCGCTGCGCCATCTGTTTGCGCCGTTCACGGATGCGTTTGAGGCGCTGCAGCGCCGGCACGCTGAGCGGAACCCGCAGAAGAAGCGCCGTGTTTGGCTGCCTGTCGCAATCGGACTTCTGGCTGCAATTCCGGTCATTCTGATCGTGGTTCCGTTGCTGATTGATGCGGATGCCGCGTTTGAGAGCGTGGCCGGCGGTTTATACCGGGCTGTGCTTGACGCGATCCGCGCCTGCGGCGCATGGCTGTCGCGCGTTTTGCCGTTTGACGGATTTGCGCTGGTCCTTTCCCTGCTGTTTACGCCGTATATCTACGCGACGATGTATGCGTTCGCAAGCGGAAAGGCGAAGGCGGAAAACGCTGATACTATCGTGCGCTATGGCAGACTGCAAAAGCTGTCGCCCGTGTTCATCACAACCGTGCTCGGCGTGTTGTGCGGGGTATATGCGATCTATCTGCTGACGCAGACCGGCTATCTCTTTTCGGCGTTCTCCGGCCATCTGCCATTCGGCGGGTCGATGAGCGTGACGGAATATGCGCGGCGCGGCTTCTTTGAGCTTTGCAAGCTTGCCGGAATCAACTTCGTGCTGCTTGCGCTTTCGGTGGGCGTCACACGGCGCAAAAACGGCCGTATTGCCCCGGCGGTGAAAGGACTTGATCTTTTTCTTTGCTTGTTTACGATGCTCCTGTGCGCTGTTTCCATCGCAAAGATCCTCTTGTATATCCGTGTGTTCGGCCTGACGGAAAAGCGCGTCTATGTGTTTGCAGCTGACGTTGTGCTGCTGCTCTCATTTGCAGCGATTTTCCTGCGGTTTTGCAAAGAGCGATTTCCGTATATGCAGATCATCATCGGGGCCGTCTGCATCGCCGTTACGTCTTTGTCTTTGCTTGGCGTCAATCACACGATTGCACGCGTCAATACAGAAGGCTTATTATCCGGACGGCTGCAGAAAATGACGGCGGAGGATATCTGTGATACGGCCGGCGATGCTGCGCTGCCATATCTGCAGCGGATTGCAGAATCGCAGAACGATCAGGCGCCGCAGGCAAAGCGCATCCTGGACGACATGGCCGCTTATCAGCTGGAACGCATGCAGGAACCGTTCCGGAATCTGGAACAGGAAAAGGTTGTGCGCTACCTGCACGAACGCAATGAACAGGCAAACGTATTCACCGTGGAGATTGCGTTGGAAACGGAAAAAACAATCTACGGCCTCGGGTACGGTTACTATCTGAATGAAAAGCTTGTCAGCTCCGGCGGCGTGATCAACGCGGATGAAACGCCGCTGAAGGACAGGGTAACGCTGGAGGTCGATCGCCGCGATCTGCCGAAGGACACGGATCTGTCCGGGTTCCGGCTGAGTCTTTCCGTTTATCTGTCACCCGGGGATGACGCCAAAGAAACGGAAGCGCCGCTTGGCAGCGAGTGGGTGCTCTCCGACGTCGCCTGGGGCGGAGTCTATCAGCTGACGCTCTGCGATAACGAGGACAACGGCTTCGAGGTCTGGGACTGACGGCATGAAGCGGTTGCTCTCTGTCCTGTGTTTGCCGGCGCTCTTGTTCGGGCTTCTTTCCTCCTGCACGCCGAAATTCGACAAAGCGGTGTTTTTGCCCGCAAAGGCAGCGTTCGAGACGGTCGCCGATTATGTCGCCGTCCTGTATGCCGGGGCGGATGCGGACGCTGTGTTTCATACGGACGAAGGAAACCGCATGATTCTTTCCTTCTCTTCCGACGGAAAAGCGCTGTTTAATGTTTGTAACGACGCAACGCTGACAACAACGCCTCGGCTGCAGCAGGCGCTCAGGACGGTGTCATCTTTTCAGATTCATGAGCTTTGCGCAGAAGAAACGGGCGTCTATTTCTGGCTGGAAGGCTATAACAACGGAATCGTTTATACCACCTGCCCGGTCAGGACCCGAAGCCGTGTGAAAAAGAAGTTCAGGCACCGGATCTACCGCCTTGCGAAGGGTTGGTACTGCATCGGCGAACACTATATTTAATGAAAAAACTCCCGCATCGTGGCAGATGCGGGAGCCGTTTTATCTGATCTCGTTGATATCGTACGGCGTGCGCTGATAGACAAAGTAGTTCAGCCAGTTGGTGAACATCAGCGTGCCGGCGGTGCGCCAGGTCATCAGCGGCTTCTTGGTCGGGTCGTCGTTCGGGAAGTAGTTGTAGGGGACCTGAATCTCCAGTCCTTTCTCCTTGTCGCGGAAGTATTCCTTTGCCAGCGTGTCCGCGTCATATTCGCTGTGCCCGGTGGCAAAGAATTTGCGGCAGTCGAGGTCGGAGATCAGGTGGATCCCGGCGATTTCGGAATAGGAGATGATCTGCAGGTCCTTGCAAAGCGCGATGTCGGAGAAGCGAACCTCCGTGTGGCGGGAATGCGGCACGAAGAAGGTCTCGTCAAATCCGCGCAGCAGGGGATGATAAAGGTCCAGCGGCTTATGCGGGAACACGCCGAACATCTTTTCCGGCAGGGGGTACTTCCTGATCCCGTAGTGGTAATACAGCGCCGCCTGCGCGCCCCAGCAGATATGGAAGGTGGAATAGACGTTTGTTTTGGACCATTCAAAGATTTCGCACAGCTCGTCCCAATAGTCGACGTCCTCGAACTCCATCTGTTCCACCGGCGCGCCGGTCACGATCATGCCGTCGTATTTTTTGTAGCGGATTTCGTCAAACGTCTTATAGAACGTGAGCATGTGCTCCGAGGCGGTGTTCCGGACTTCGTGGGTCGCCGTCTGCAGCAGCTCGACGTCGACCTGCAGCGGAGAGTTGGAAAGCAGGCGCAGGAGCTGCGTTTCGGTTTCGATCTTGGTCGGCATCAGGTTGAGAATCAGAATCTTCAGCGCACGGATATCCTGCGTCTGCGCGCGCGTTTCGGTCATGACGAAAATGTTTTCGCTTTCGAGCCGCTCTTTTGCGGGCAGCCGGTCGTCGATTTTGATGGGCATGGGTTCACCTCCCGGACAATCTTGTTGCATTATAGCACAAACTTTTTCAAAAGTAAATATCCCCGTTCACCTTTCTGCGGCACGGGCATAGGATGAAACGGACGCCGTGCGTTGCGGCGTTCAATTCAATCAAGGAGAGAGTGCGTTGATTTATCAAAAAAGCTGCGCCTATCCGCAGCAGGCGTTCGGCGCCGACCGCGGCTGCAGCTGCCCGGTGCCCGGCGCAATTCCTGCGCTGCCGGCCGATGCGGCGGTCACCATGGCGTACGTGCCGTTCCAGACGGACAACGCCGTTTATGACGTTCAAAAAGCGCTGCAGCGCGGCACTGCCTTCCCCGTGCTCGACAAGCCTTTCCTGGCGGGGTGCAGACGATGAACGCAGACAGCATCAAATGCCGCTTTATGGCAATCCGTTTTTCCATCTGGGATCTGCATCTCTATCTGGACACGCACCCGGGCGATACGCAGGCCATGCAGCTGCTGGAGCAGTATGAGACCCAGTATGCCGAGATTCGCCGCCAGTACGAAGAAAAGTACGGTCCGTTTGAACCGGGCAACGGAGAAGCCTGGCTGAAATCGCCCTGGCCGTGGGAACTCGGAAAGGGGGACTGCTGAGATGTGGGAGTATCAGAAAACGCTGCAGTATCCGATCAGGATCCAGAACCCGAACCCGCTCTACGCCAAAATCATCCAGAGCCAGTACGGCGGCCCGGACGGAGAGCTCGGCGCGTCGCTGCGCTATCTGAGCCAGCGCTTTTCCATGCCGACGCCCGAATTGCGCGGCCTGCTGACGGATATCGGCACGGAGGAGCTCGGCCATCTGGAAATGGTCGGTACGATCGTTCACCAGCTGACACGCAATCTGTCGGCGGACGAGATCAAGCAGAACGGGTTTGAATCCTATTTCGTGGATCACACCAACGGCGTGTATCCGGCATCCTCGGCCGGCGTACCGTTCACCGCCGCCTATCTGCAATGCAAGGGAGACGCGATCGCGGATCTGACGGAAGACCTTGCCGCGGAACAGAAAGCCCGCGTGACCTATGACAATATCCTGCGCCTGGTTGACGACCCGGACGTGCGGGACGTGATCAAGTTCCTGCGCGAACGCGAGATCGTTCACTTCCAGCGCTTCGGCGAAGGGCTGCGTCTGCTGACCGACCGGCTGAACGCGAAAAACTTCTATGCTTTTACCCCCGGCGTCGATCAGCCGGTGCCTGTGAGATGAAAGCTTTCCCCGGCTGCCGCCGGGGATTTTTTGCGTTATGGGTTGCTTTTTTTCTTTTCATACGCTATAATACCTCTGCGCTTTTTCGGCGCGGTCAGTTCGAGACCTTCCTGACCTAACGCAGGGGCAGCGAGTCCGTGCGTTAAAATCAAAACTAAAGGAGACAATAAAATGAAATCAAAAAAACAAGTTCTGTGGCTGACACAAGCCGCGATCATTGCCGCGCTGTACGCGGTGCTCACGATAACGCAGAGCCTGATCGCGCCGGGTACGGCTTCCATGGCCGTTCAATTCCGCGTCAGCGAGGCGATGACGCTGCTGTGCTGCATCACACCCGCAGCCATTCCCGGCCTGACGCTCGGCTGCTTTCTGGCCAATTTCCTCTATCTGAGCACACTGCCGTGGGATTGGTTCCTCGGCTCGCTCGCCACGTTGTTTGCCGGCCTCGCCATGTATGCGCTGCGCAACGTTCAATGGAAAAAGCTGCCGCTGCCTGCGGCTCTGATGCCGGCGGTCTTCAACGGCATTATCATCGGTCTTGAAATTGAAATCTTCTTTATTGAGGGACCGTTCCATTTTACCAGCTTCCTCGTGCAGGCAGGCTGTGTTGCGCTTGGTGAGCTTGTCGTTTGCTTCGCGCTCGGCCTTCCGCTCTACAAGGCGCTGGACCGCCCGCAGGTGCGCGGCTTTTTAAAATCATAAATGCGCGGCAGACCGTCGGAGAAGAAGGTCAGACAGTCTGCCGAACAAAACAGAAAAGCTTGAAAAAAGAGAACCCGTTCATCCGGGTTCTCTGCTTTTTACAGCAGTGCGTCTTTCCACTGTGCTTCCCGAAAGCCGACCAGAACGGTATCGTCCGTGATCAGCAGGGGACGCTTGACCAGCATGCCGTCGCTCGCCAGCAGCGCCAGCTGCTCGTCCTCACGCATCTGCGGCAGACGGTCCTTGAGCTCGAGCGCCCGGTACTGCAGGCCGCTCGTGTTGAAAAACCGCCGGAGCGGCAGGCCGCTTTTCTTCTGCCAGGCTTTCAGCTCCTCAAGAGTCGGCCGGTCCGTTTTGATGTCGCGCTGCGAAAAGGGGAGATGATGATCCTCCAAAAAATGCTTTGCCTTCTGGCAGGTGGTGCATTTGGGGTAGCAGATGAACAGCATGAGAACACTCCTTCCTATTGTGCGTCCATGATAGCACAAGAAGGGGGAGGATGTCAAACAAAAGACGAACCGCCCGAAGGCGGTTCGTACAGTTGCGGTCAAATCTTATTATTTAAAGAAGCTGAACAGGTTCGCAAAGAACGCGGCAATTGCAGCGAAGAAATCAGCAAAGATACCGCCGGATTTACCGGATGAGGAAGAACCGGAGGAACCGGAAGAGTTGGTAGAAGCATTGGTGAGTTCCACTCTGCAGTTGGGGATGAACGTCACAACAACACGGACATACTTGCCGACAGTGCCGTCAAAGATCGAGTAGAACGCGCCGTCATCATTCAGCAGGCGGGATTCTCTGTTATTGCGAAGCGTAGCAACGGCATAGCCGTCAGCACCGCGTACGTTCAGATTTTTGCCGGAAGTGGTGTCAACTTGAATCAGGTAGGACGTATATTCTGCATCTTTCATGAAGATGTCATGATACACACCCAGCTTGATTGCTGCAATTGCGCCGCTCTGGGAAAGCGCTTTCGCTTCCTCGGCATTGCCGAAGATGTTGTCGCCAATGCTGCTGGACGTGACTTTGCCAAGGTTGGAAAGCATGGTTTCGCCGGATTCACGCAGGGTCAGAATGGAAATCTTTGCGAATTCAGCAGCGAGGGGATCGGTACCGTTCAATTCGCTTCTGATATAGGTCGGAAGGACGTCTTCCATTCTGGTGAGGGCGGCAAGCGCTGCCTGATACATGGCCTTGTCTGTTGCCTTGAAGAGCTTGTCGCCAAGGCTGCCGGCAACACCATAGACCGTTTTGATAATAGCGGTGACAGAGTTGGTGTTCATGGCAAGGTCGATCGCGAGCAAAGTACCCTGTTGGCCGACGTCGTCGCCGATTTCTTTCATGAGCTTTTTGCTGGCTTCTTCCATGCTCATGGTGATGTTCGCTTTGAGCTCGCGCGCGGCATTGGCGATGTTATCGTCTTCAACATGGTCGGCGATGTAATCAAGCAATGCGCCGTAGTAGCTGCTGGCGGCTTGGCAGGAAAGGATAATCGCATAACCTTCCGCGTACTTTTCGTATTCGTCGTTGGCAATGCTGCCGAGCTTAATCGCCGTGTTCAGACCGGTGAGCGCGTTGCTCCAGCCTTCGGAAGCTGCAAAATCAAGCTTGCCGGTCAGGTCATTGACCTTGCCGACGAGTTCCATTGCGGTCTTGGCGCCCTTGAGACCGGCAAGAATCTTTTCGTAAGTTTCATTGTTGAGTTCGGCCTCAATCTTGTCAATCAGAGCGAGCAGAGCGGTCTTTGCGGCTTTTGCTTCAAATGTGTCGCCCTTGATCTGGCTGCCCCAGGTGTCGGCATTAAAAACAGAGTATGTAATCAACGCTGCCTTAAAGTAGCCCTTGTCTTTTGTGTAGGACATGTGCTGATAGTTGCTGTTGTTCAGGATTTCTGTGATGATCTGATCGGCTTTGTCGACCTTCGCGAACGCGGCCATCGGGAGGACCGTCAGCAGCATCAGCGCGGCAAGGAAAATGGCGCAAAGTTTTTTCATTTGTGTTGACTCCTTTTTACATAATATTTTTGACCACATTGATCTTTTTACATTATATTCATAAAACTATGAATTGCAAGTCCTTTTACAGAATTTATTAATTTTTGTTAATAACATACAATGCGCGCAAGCAGGGTCTTGTCAGATAATGCAAAAAAACCTGTCTCTGACCACTGCGGGACCGCTGGGAGATCTTTTTGGAGGCTGGGTATGCGCGCAGCTTTCCATTAATATATATATGCGGGTCAGCGGCGGCGAGGGAGGCGAAGGCGGGGCGCGGTGCAAGACACGATTTGAAAAAGAAGCAGTTTTTTGCAAAAAAAATGAAAAAAATTTGAATTTGTAACCTTTGACTAACCTTTTGCAAACTTTTTTGTAATTTCCGGGTCTGTATAATGGCTTTCGACACTGAATCCCCATGGCAAAAGGAGACATGATTATGACCGACAGAGATTTGAGAAGGCTTTCCCGTGCGGACCTTTTGGAACTGCTGATCATTGAACGGCAGGAACTGGATCGTCTGATGTCGGAGCGCGGCAGAATGCTGAAGGATATCGAAGCGCTTCACGAAAAGCTGAACGCTGTCAGCCGTGAATTGAGCGAAGCGCAGGAGCTGCTCAGCCAGCACTACGCCGCAAAGGAACGCCAGCCCTACAGCGGCAACGGCGTCTATGGCATGCCAAATACAATGAACGGAAGGTATGGGAACGGCAATGGATAACATGAGATTCGACCCCCTGCGGTTCTCGCCGGACGAGCTGCCCAGTCTTGAGCAGCTGCAGCGCGAGCAATCGTTTGCGGCTCGGTCTGACGCTGATTTCCCGCCCGATTACCAAAGGCAGGATTACCGCCAGCCCTACATGCCGCAGCAAGGCTATGCGCCGGGTTACCCCTATGCGCCGCAGCCGAGCTATGCGCCCGGCTATCCGTACGCGACCGGCTATCCCCAGCCGGAGACGCCGCGCGGCTATGAGACGCAGATGCAGCAGCCTTATGTGCCGCAGCACGCCGCCTATATGCCGCAGCACGCCGCTTTTGCGCCGCCCTATGGCGCGGACCCGCGCGCGTTCGGTCAGATGCCCGGCTATGCGGACGACCCCTACTACCGTCCGCAGCATATGAAGGAGCCGCAGCCGTTTGCAGAAGAGCCCCCGCGCTATGGGGACATTCCTGGCAGCGGATACGGCCGTGACGTGTATGCCGCTGCGCCGCAGCAGCCCGAAGCGCCCGCTTCGTTCGATGCGCTGCCCAGCCTGGACGAACTGCAGCAGGCGCTGCAGGCCGAACGCCAGGCAGAAGCCCAGCGTGCGATGGAAGCGCAGCGCGCCGCGATGGAAGCGCAGCGCCGCGAGCGCGAACAAAGAGAACGCGCCGCGATGCAGCAGCGCCAGATGCAGCAGCAGATGCAGCAGCCTGCGCAGCCCGCAAAAGAACCCGCTTCCGCGCGGGAGTATCCGGCGGGACAAGCCCCCCGGCGTTTTGTGATCGAAGATCTTGAGCCGGACGGCGACGAGGAGAGTCACACAAAAAAAAAATCATTTCTTCCGACGGAGGAAAAGAGCCAGTTCTCCTCACTGTTGAAACGCTTCCGACCGAAGAACAGCTGAAAAAGCAGCTCAAACGCGAGCGCAGAAAACCGTCGGAGCTTGCAAAATCCGACATTCCGACGCACGCGCAGCTGGTCAAGGAACGCAGACGCGTCAACTACCGCAAAAGCGTGTTTTCGGTTGTGCGCAACACGATCTTCACGCTGATCACGGTTTCTGCCGTCGCGGTGCTGGTGGCGGTGCTGCTGCTGCCGGTGCTGCGGATCTACGGCACGTCCATGACCCCGACGCTGGAAGAGGACAACATCGTGGTTTCGCTCAAGGGCAGTAAATTTGAAACCGGCGATGTGCTCGCGTTCTATTACAACAATAAAATCCTTGTCAAGCGCGTGATTGCGCAGGCGGGGCAGTGGGTCAATATCGACCCGGACGGCACCGTCTACGTTGACAACGTTGCGATTGACGAGCCGTATATCGACACAAAAGCATTCGGCGAATGCGACATTGAATTGCCTTATCAGGTTCCCGAAGGACGCGTCTTCGTGATGGGCGACCACCGCGAAGTCTCCGTGGACTCCCGCAACACCTCCATCGGCTGTGTTGCGGAAGAACAGATCGTCGGCCGCATCATCTTCAACCTGTGGCCGATGAGCGAATTCGGACCGATCAAGTGACCCCAACCATTATCCCATTACTTTTGGAAAGGAGGCGTATAGGTGTTTTACAAATTATCCGCAGCTGTGCGGCGCAACCGTAAATGGCTCGTTATGCTTGCCGGCGTCATCGTGTTTGTTACAACTTATGCGCTGATCCTTCCTGCCATAACGATCGACAAAGACACAGCATTGGAAGAACCTGGATTAGAGGTCGTGTTGCAGGACGACGAGACCGCCGCTTCCGCGGAAGACGGCGAAGAACCGGCTGAGCAAACGGACGCCGATCCGGCGGAAGACGTGACGCAGGCAGAAGAGATGCCCGCCGTCTCGCTGGAAGAGACCGTCGGGGGCGTTTCGGTTAAGGTGGAAGCCGAAGAAGGCGTGTTCCCCGCCGACACCACCATGGTGCTCAATGAGGTTGACGACAAAAAGTCGCTTGATTCCATTGAGAACGCGGTGGAAGACGCGGTCAAGGATGTGCAGGCTGTTGAAGTCGCATTCCGGAACGCCGACGGCGACCCCGTGGAACCGCAGGACAGCTACACCATGACCGTTGAGCCGGTCACACCCGCTGATTCGGAAGAAACGCAGCAGGTGGTTGTCTCGCTGAACGAGAGCGGTGAAGCTGCCGTGGTGGAGCCCGCACAGGAAGACGAAGCGGCGCAAATGGTTGTTGCGCCGGACGACGTACCTGTCGTGGCGCTTGTGGAAACCGAAGTGCTCACAACAACATTTCTTTCCGCAAGCGGCAAAACCTATGAAGCGACGGTGACGTTTGACAGCGCGGCAAAGCTGCCCGAAGGCGCCCACCTGTCGCTGAAAGAGATCAAGCAAAGCTCCAAGGACTATCGCCAGGCAAAGCAGATCCTTGAGGAAGCCGGGGTGATCGGTTCAACCGACACGGACGGCGGCGCAACGCTGACGATTCCGCTTGAAGAGCCGTCCACCGAGCGCTTCCTGCAGCCGATGGCGATCGGCGGCGGATTCACCGCTTCGATCGGCGGCGACAGCATGGAATTTGAAATGGATGTGCTCGATCTTTCGATCCTTGACAAAAACGGCGACGAGATCGAACCGGCCGCGGCTGTTCAGGTGGAGATCACCTTGAAATCGCTGCCGAAAGACATGAAGGAAGAAGAGTTCATTTCCAGCGCCAAGGTAACGCACCTGCGCGAAACCGGCGAGGGTGTTCAGGCTGAGGTCGTTGCCTCCAATCTCACCGGCGAGCCCGGCACGATCGCCGTGAAGAACGATGAAGCGGTCATCAACTTTGAAACCGACAGCTTCTCGACGTACACGATCAGCTGGGGCAGAACCGGCGGCAACCGCGCGACGGTCCATTACGGCTATATGGAGGGCGATTCTTTCGTTGAGTTTGACCAGAACGTGTTCTCAAACGGTGTGCCGAGCATTTCGCGCTCCAACGCGCCGAACTACCTGATCTATGACGTGGCAGGCTATGAGTTTGACAATTCCTACCTTATCCACAATTCGACTCGGACCGAGATCCAGCCGTTCCTGACATCTACAAGTACCAGCAATTACACTTATTATAGAGCGTCCAGTACGCTTTCAAACACTTCAACAGGCTCTTTGTCCAGTCGCGACAATATCTATATGGTTTACACGCCGAAAGCGGCGCCGACGAATGGCGGTACCCCGCTGGTTCGGGAAAGCGCAGTTCCGCCCGAGCCGCCGGAGATTCTGAAAGAATCGGAAAACAACCATGACGGCACTCGCACGCTGTCGCTGAGCATCACCGGTCACGAAAAGCCGATGGATATCATCAAGCTCGCGGACGTCATTTTGGTCTTTGACATTTCCGGCAGTATGGAGCAAAACAGACTGCAAACTGGTGAAACCCGGCTGGAAGGCGCTAAACAATCTGTACATAAGCTGAGTCAGATGCTGCTTGACGACCCGAGATTCATCAATGTTGACGGAGATCGGATGGTCCGCATGTCGCTGGTCACGTTCTCCAACTCGGCGCAGCTTGTGCAGCCCTTCACCGAAAGGTCGTCAGAGTTCAATGAAGCGTTTGGCAATTTGACAGCTGACGGCGGTACCAACTGGCAAAAGGCGCTGCAGATTGCCGATGAAATGCCGGTGGATCCCGACCGCGCCACGCTGGTGGTTTTCGTCACCGACGGTGATCCGACCTGGCGTATGACACGCTATGGTGTTTCCGATGTGCAGCTGCGCAATCAGAACGATATGCACACAGGCTCCACGACAGGTTACTATCGCCTTTACGACGTGTTCGGACAGGGCAACAGCGACGATCAGGGAAGAAACTATGACGCTGCGCTGATTCCGGCGAAAAGCATTGTGAGCCACAACAAGCACTTCTTTTCCATCGCTATCGGCGATTCTGCGGGGACACTTGCACAATTCACGGAGGAATCCGGCGCCGGCCCAGGTCACAGCTTCACGGTTCACAATGAAGAAGGATTGACTCAAGCCTTTAATGATATCTTCGACTCGCTCCAGGCGTACAGCGGCTTTGGTCACGTCGACATGGTTGACGGTATCACAGGCCTGACCAATTTGTTTGCAAAAACGCCGGTCGTCAATGTGGATGAAGGGAGCTTCACCTATACGAAAACGGTCGAAGGCGTGGAGCAGTCCTGGAATCCCAGGAGCGAAGGTGCCAACGAGGCTGTTTATCAGAACGGATCCGTTGAATGGCACATGGGCGACAACTTCCAGCTGCAGGACGGCGTGACTTATAAGGTGAGCTTCAAAGTCTGGCCTTCTCAGGAGGCGACAGACATTGTGACCGACCTGAACAACGGGTTGATCAATTACGATGATCTGGAGCCTGAAATCAAAGCGCAGATTCAGGAGGCGAACGGCTACTATACCGTGAAGACGAATGAAGACGACGCGCATGTAACGTATTCCAAGAGTAAACGAACAGCCAGCGGTGTTGAAATACTCGGCGAGCCGCTGCCGCCTGTTTACTTCCCGGAGGTTCCGCCGCTGGTCGTAGAGACCATGCCGATGACGCTGGAAAAAGTCTTTGAAGACGCCTTCGGCGACGAAACCGGCGACGGTGTCGGCGCGGACCGTCCCAGTGAAGTTCACCTGACACTGGAATGCCGGCCGATGGGTTCCACAAGCGAAGATGACTGGGAACCCTTCCCCATCACTTATGTGAATCCGGCCGGAGATACCGTACACACTTCGGACATCTGGTTGAGTGAAGCGAACAATTGGAAGACAACGTTCTATGTTTCGCCCGGTCTCAGAGACAAATATGAGGCTCACCTCAATGAAGGACATGAGTATCGGCTGACGGAAGAAGACACTGAATACCACTATGAGCTGTTCAGCGAATATCTGAATCCCTATCTGCAGGGCCATGAATCCCCGGTGCCCGGCATGGATCAGACCCTTGCTGCGGCGGAGGAAGTGTATGTCACCCCGACATACGGTGGTGATACCGACGGCAGTGAAGCGCTCACGGCGAAAAACATCGTCAAGGGCGGTATCAACCTGTTCAAGCACGTGAACGGCGCAGGCGCCGGGTTGGACCCCAACGCGGAGTTCACGATCCGCGGCTGGATTCTTGACCCGAACGGCAATCCGTATCTGTTTGATCAGGCCAACGATGAGCGTGAGGATAAGAGCCAGAAAGCCAGCGAGACAGGAACACCTCTTTTCTACATCCATCAGAACGACCCGCTGCCGTATCATTTCTACAACGCAAACGGCGACCGGGTGATCTATAAAGGACACTTCTCCGATACCTCCGACATCGAATTCAAAATCAAGGACGGCGAACAGATCCGGTTCCCGATCATCCCCACCGGCTGTACCTATCAGTTCTGGGAAGTGGACGGCGACGGAATGCCCACAGGATTTGTTCTCGAATCTGTGGAAGGCGTTGCGCGGGATAACCTGCTCAATCCGGCCACCGGAAAATATGAGTTCTTTGATTCGTCAGACCTGTCGAAATACCCGGTTGTGGACAGTGAAAACCGGATCGGCGGAACGATCGTGGGCAACACGCTGTTCCGGCTGGACTTCTATAACCGCTATGTCCAACCCAATCATATTTCGGTTACCAAGACGCTGATGAACGCCGACGGAACCAAACAGGTTTATTCCGACAAGACCTTTACCATCAACGGCTATATACACAACCGTTTCGGTCGGGGATATACCTTTGATCCCGCGCTGGACGACAGAACCGACAAGTCGCAGGGCATTCCGGAATCTGAGTATGCCAGCCATACCTGGGACGACCATCAGGACGACCCGATTGCCTATAACATCATAGACAAAGACGGCAATTTCGTGATCTACAAAGGGCACTTCCCAAATACCGACCAGATCACGGTCGAGCTTCGGAGCGGCGATACCCTTGAATTCCTGAACGTTCCCGAGAGACATTCCTATCAGTTCTATGAAGATACCGGCGAGATGGAAGACCCGGACAGCAATTATGAGTTCGTTTCTTCCTCCGGTGAAGCGGTCGTTGTCGGCGGCGGCACCGCCGTGCAGCCCAACGTTACGCAGAACGACGACGGGTTTACCGTTGTTTCCGGCACAGTGCACGAGAACGAGGACCACAGTATCGAGGTCGTGAATAAAACGAAGTCCGATGCGGTGGATCTTCAGCTCGAAAAGGTGGATGCGCTGGATAGCACGCGCAAGCTCAACGGCGCAACGTTCCAGCTGTTTGCCGATGCAGAACATGAACATCCGGCAACGGATTCTCTCGGCAACGAGATCGGCGAGATCACCACAGGCGGCTTTGCGGACGATCAGCAGACCGTACCGCTCGGCACAGCGTATATCGGCAACCTTCTGCCGGGTACGTATTACCTTGTGGAGACCAATACTCCGCCGGGCTATCTGGCCCTCGAAGATCATGTGATCATTACGGTAAGCGCAAGCGGCGTCACAGTTTTGCAAGCGGAGAACGCTGCTGCCGAGAATGTCTATACCGACGGCAATATGGTAACCATTGTGGTTACAAACACAACCGGCACAGAACTGCCGCACACCGGCGGTCCCGGTACTTTCCTCTTTACATCAGGCGGGCTGTTTATGATGGCAGCTGCCATGATATATCTCATTTGCGTTCGTCGCAGGGAAAGGAGGCTCGAATAGATCCGACTTTCCCGGGGTCATCCCCGTAATCTTCCCGGCGAAAGCAATGGGAGAAATAAAAGCACATAAACAACCCGCCGCAGGAAGGGCAAACCTGCAAAAAAACTCCCTTTTGGGAACAAAAATTTAACACAGTCCCAAAAGGGACAAGAAAGGAAAGACTATCATGAAAACAAGCAAAAAAGTTCTTGCAATCGTTCTCGCGGTTGCGCTCCTCCTCGCGCTGAGCATCACTGCTTTTGCGAAGACCGTCAACGTGGGCAACGGCCCCGCATCCATCACTATGCACATCCCCGAAATCACCGACGGCCGCGTTGCCGACAACACCTACAAGATCTACAAAGTGTTTGACGCTGCGCTGTCTCCCAACGGCACCGGTATCAGCTATACGCTGGTCGACGGCAAAACCACCGTTCCCGACGGCTTCAGAGTGGATCCGACGACCGGTAACGTGACCTACGTCCGTTCCGAAAACGCGACGGACCTGACCGCAACCGATATCGCTGCGATCGCCGCTTATGTCACCGAAGCTGATCTGGTTGCAACCGTCAACACGACCAACGCTGACACCGAGTTCACCGTGACCGGTCTTGATTACGGCTACTACTACATCACCACCACCACTGGTACTGTCGTGACTGTGAACAGCACGAAGCCCAACGCTGAAGTCTATGATAAGAACGAAATTCCCCCGGTTGACAAGCTGATCACCGGCGCGTCCTACGTGGATGCAGACGGCAAAAAGGCGCTTGCCGAAGTCGGCAGCACCGTAAACTATACGGCTTCCATCACCAAGAAGGCCGGCGCTGAAAACTATGTGTTCCACGATAAGATGACCGCAGGTCTCACCTACAACAACGACGCTGTTGTCAAAGTGAACGGCCAGGTCGTCAATCCCAACGCTTCCCCCGTGCCCTATACCATTGGCAAACTCGGCGACGATACGCTGACCATCACCTTCAAAGACTCCTTCATTCAGGGTCTTGCCGATGAAACCGAAATCGTGATCGAATACTCCGCAACCGTCAATTCCGACGCGCTGCAGATCGACCCTGCGAAGAACACTGCTTACCTGAGCTACGGTGACGAAAACGGCCAGAACTCCACGCCCATCAAGGAAACCGAAGTTTACAACGCGAAGATCAACGTTTTGAAGAACGATGACAAAGGCCAGCCTCTTGCCGGCGCAGGCTTCGTGCTGAAGACCAAGAACGACCAGAATAAAGACGTGTATTACAAGGTTGAAAACGGTGTTGTCTCCTGGACCGAGAACATCGACGATGCAACAGAGAACGTCTCCGGCGCTGACGGTAAGGTTCCCGCGTTTGCCGGCCTTGCAGACGGCACCTACACCCTGGTTGAAAAGACCGTTCCCGACGGTTACAACGGCGCTGCTGACCAGACGTTCACCATCAGAGGCGGCGACTACACAATTGCCAACCTGGAACAGAACGCGACCGTCGTCAACAAGGAAGGCGCAGTGCTGCCCTCCACCGGTGGCATCGGTACTACGATCTTCTACATCGTCGGTTCCATCCTGCTGCTTGCAGCCGCGATCGTTCTGATCGCAAGAAGACGTACTGCTGCTGACGCGATCTGAGTGCGCTTCAAAATTTAGTTAACCGAATGTCCGGGGCGGGGGAAAAAGGCCCTGCCCCGGGCAATAAGGAGAGCGCTATGAGAAAAAAAGCAACGACAATCTTGTTTATCCTGATCTTCCTCATAGGTCTGTCCTTATTGCTTTATCCGACCGTGAGCGACCATTGGAACAGCTTTCACCAATCGAAAATGATCATTTCCCACGCGGAAAACGTGGACAGACTCGGCAAAGACGAATGCGAAAAGCTGATTGCCGGCGCCCAGGAATACAACAAAGCGCTCCGCAAGTTTCCCGACCGCTGGAACATGACCGGCGCGGAAAAAAAGCAATATGAAGAACAGCTGATCAGCGACGAGACGAAGATCATTTCTTATGTGGAGATCCCAAAGATCAAGATCAGCCTGCCGGTCTATCACGGCACCGGCGCCGCCGTTTTGCAGGAAGCGATCGGCCACATGGAGGGCACGTCGCTGCCGGTCGGCGGCGAAGGCACCCACTGCGTGCTTTCCGGTCACCGCGGTCTGCCCAGCGCCAAGCTGTTTACCGACCTCGATAAACTCGTGCTCGGCGACCAGTTCCTGCTTTATACCCTCAACGAGGTACTGACCTATGAGGTGGACCAGATCCGCGTGGTTCTGCCCACCGATCTGAGCACTCTTGCGTTTGAGGAGGGCAAAGACTACTGCACCCTGTTTACCTGCACACCCTACGGCGTGAACACGCACCGTCTGATGGTGCGCGCCCACCGGGTGGAAACGGTTGAAACAAAGCATATCCTTGTCACTGCGGAAGCGCTGCAGATCGATGAGATCACAGTTGCCCTGATTATCGGCGTGCCGATTCTGGCGCTTGTGTTCATCATCGTTTTGGTGCGGCCCCGCAGGAAAAAAATCAGTGAAATGAGGTTTGGACTATGAAAAAACGGATGCTCGCTGTGCTGATCCTTTGCATGCTGTTCAGTATGCACGGGGTCGTATTTGCAGCGCAATCCGAGCCGCTTGCGGCACAGCCTGACCTTATGCAAGACGGCAGCATTACCGTTTATCTGAACACGGTGACGGACGAAGCCGTGCAGGACGGCAACGCGCAGCTGGTTCTGGTCTGCTCGCTTCTGAGCGGCCCCAACGGCCCCTATTTTGAGCAGAACGCCGCCTTCGGTGACCTCGGCTTCGACCCGATCGCCGTCATGCAGGAGGACGATACGCCGCAAAAGCTGGCCGCTGTCGCGCAGCAAAACGGCGTGCCCTTTACCGCTGCGCCGTTTGAAGCAGGCGTCGCCCGGTTCCCGTCCGTTTCTCCGGGTCTCTATCTGGTGATGCAGGACGATTCGGCGGTGGAATCCTACACCCGCATGCAGCCGGCCCTTGTGCTGGTGCCGGAAGCGCAAGACGGCGTCTATAACTATGACGTCTCCTGCTTCCCCAAGCCGGTGCGGCCGCGCGGCGCGATTGAACTGGAGATCAAAGCCGAAAAGAAGGTGGAATGCCGCTCGGGCGCCGCGCCCGCGGATACGCCGTTCTCGTTCATTCTGATGCCGGATACGCCCGATCAGCCCATGCCGAAGACCGCCGAGGCGGACGTCGATCCGCGCACGGGCGCCGCGGTTGTGATGCGCAAGGGCGCCGGTTCCGTCTCGTTCGGCACGCTGCCGCTCGGCAAAGAGGATATCGGCAAGACCTACCGCTATACGATCCATGAGGTCAAGGGCGCCGCTCAGTATTTCAGCTACGACGTTTCCGTGTTCACGCTGACCATCGCCGTTTCTCAGAACGAAGCGGGCGAACCGGTTGCCGCCGTGACGATCACGGATGAAAACGGCAAAGCGGTCGAGCGCGTGACATTCACCAACATCTATGCGCCGCCCGAAAAGCCCGAAATCCCGCGGACGGGTCAGCTCTGGTGGCCGGTGGTTCTGCTTGCCTTCTTCGGTGTGCTGTTCATCATCCTCGGCGCGGGACGCCGTATGTCCGCAAAGAGGGACTGATTATGAAAAAAAGACGCGGTTCGATTATGATTGCGCTCGGTGTGCTGCTGATCCTCGGTGCGCTCGGCCTCGCCGGCTATAACGTGCTGGATGCCAGACGCGCGGCGCAGGACGCCGATCTTGTGCAAGTCAGGCTGGAGCAGCAGATCGAACGGAACAAAACGGCCAAAACGGCGCCGCTGCCCGGCCAGCAGCGTCTCGGCGACGAGATGCCGGTGGAGGAGATCGACGGCCGCCGCTATATCGGCACCATTGAGATTCCGGCGCTGAACAAAAAGCTTCCGGTGCTGGAAGACTGGAGCTATGCGAATCTGAAGATTTCGCCCTGCCGCTATTCCGGCAGCTATTATACCGACGATATGGTGCTTTGCGCCCATAACTATGCCTCGCACTTCAACGGCCTGCGCTGGATCGATCCGGGCGAAGAGGTGATCTTCACCACGGCCGACGGCGTGGAGTACCGCTACATCATCACTTACCGCGAAACGCTGTTCCCCACGGAGGTGGAGCGTCTGCTTGCCGCGGAGCAGGACTGCGATCTGACGCTGTTCACCTGCTATATCGGCGGCCGGACCCGCTGCGTGGTGCGCTGCGTCAGGGTTTGACAAAACAAAAAAAGACCGGCCTTGGGGCGCACGCCCCGAAGCCGGTTCATTTTTATTTGGTTATTGAATCATCTCTGCAAACTCTTGTTCCGACAACACGCGAATTCCCAGCTCGTTGGCCTTCTGCAGCTTGCTTCCCGCGTCCTCTCCGGCCAGCACGAAGGTGGTCTTTTTGGAAACGGACGAGGCCGTTTTGCCGCCGCGGGCTTCAATGATTTCCGACGCCTCCTTGCGCGTGAACTGCGACAGCGTGCCGGTGAGTACGAACGTCTGCCCGGCAAAGCGGTTGTCCACGACCTCGGCGGTGGACTGCAGGTTGAGGCCGCTCTGGCGGAAGCGCTCGATCAGCTCGCGCGAAGCGTCCAGCGCAAAGAAATCAACCACGCTCTTTGCCATGATGGCGCCGAAACCGTCGATCTGCAGAATCTCGTCCTCGCTTGCTGCCATGATCGCATCGATGGTACCGAAATGCTTTGCCAGCAGCGCGCCGGCCTTCTGGCCGATATGGCGGATGCCGAGCGCGAACAGCAGACGGGAAAGATCGTTTTGCTTGCTCTTTTCCGCGGCGGCCAGCAGGTTTTCCGCGCTCTTGTCGCCCATGCGGTCAATGGCGGCAATGTCTTCCTTCTTCAGGTGGAACAGGTCGTCCGCGGTGTGCACGAGGCCCCTGGCGACGAACACTTCCAGCACCGCTTCGCCCATGCCTTCGATGTCCATGGCGTCGCGCGAGCAGAAGTGAATCAGCGTGCGCAGCAGCTGGCTGGGGCAGTCTGGGTTGACGCAGCGGATCGCAGCTTCGTCTGCTTCGCGGACCACGGGCTCGCCGCAGGAGGGGCACACCTTCGGCATTTCATAGGGCGCGGCGTTTTCGCTGTGGCGCACCACGGAGACGACCTCCGGGATGATGTCGCCGGCCTTGCGGATGATGACCGTGTCGCCGATGCGGATATCCTTTTCGGTAATGAAGTCCTGATTGTGCAGCGTGGCGCGGCTGACCGTGGAGCCGGCAAGCAGCGTCGGCCGGAACACGCCGGTCGGCGTCAGAACGCCCGTTCGGCCCACGTTGATCTCGATGTCGAGCAGCGTGGTTTCTTTTTCCTCCGGCGGGTATTTATAGGCGATGGCCCACTTGGGAAACTTGGAGGTGGAGCCGAGCGCTTCGCGCATGGTGAAATCGTCCACCTTGATTACGGCGCCGTCAATGTCGAACGGCAGCGTGCCGCGGATCTGCCCGATGCGGTCAATCTCCGCCAGCGCCGCGTCGATGTCGGCGCAGGGCGTATAGAACGGCACCGTGGTGAAGCCGAGGGAGCGCAGATAATCCAACGACGCTCTGTGTGCAGAGAGCGTTTCGCCGCGGATCTGCTGCACGTTGAACACAAAGATGTCCAGCTTTCTTGCGCGCGTGATGCGGCTGTCCTTTTGCCGAAGGGAGCCCGCCGCCGCGTTGCGCGGATTCTTGAATGGCTTTTCGCCCTCGTTTTCCTGCTTTGCCGTCAGCGCGAGGAAGACCTCCTTTGACATATACACCTCGCCCCGGACCTCAAGGAAGGGGAGCGGCGTACCGATGCGCATCGGAATGGAGCGCACCGTTTTGAGGTTCGCCGTGATGTCCTCGCCAACACGGCCGTCGCCGCGGGTGGAGCCGCGCACAAACACGCCGTTTTCATATTCCAGACTGACCGAAAGGCCGTCGATCTTCGGCTCTACGATATAGACGGGCGACGCAACGACGTCGCGGACCCGCTTGTCAAACGCGCGGATATCCTCTTCGGAAAAGCCGTCCTGCAGACTTTCCATCACAACCGCGTGCTCCACCGGCGTAAACTGTGCGTCAGCCTTGCCGCCCACGTGCTTCGTGGGGGAATCCGGGGTCGCAAAGGCGGGGTACTGTTCCTCCAGCGCGATCAGCTCGTGCAGCAGCCGGTCGTATTCGAAATCTTCGATTTCCGGCGCGTCGTTTTCATAATAGCGCCTGTTGTGGTATTCGATCGTTTCGCGCAGCGCCTGCATGCGCGCGGCAATTTGATCCAGTTCACTCATATCGTTCCCTCATTTGCAGTTTCAGATTGATCCTTTCTGTTCTATTTTACCACAAAACCGTTTGGAATGCGAGGCCTTTTGCAAAATAATTTTTCGGCTCGTCTGTTTCCGAAAATGAAAAATAATTGTGAATTTGCATAAATTTTGGAAAAACATCTTCCTTTTTCTGATTCAATATGCTATACTGTAACCGGAAAGAACCATCCCCCAGCGAGGGGTTGATATAGAAAGGAGTTGTCGGTTATGAAAATCACAGTGATCGGCAGAAAATGCACGCCCAGAGATTCGTTCAAGGACCGGGCCGAAAAACGCCTGCGCAAGGTGGAAAAATTCTTCCCGGACGAAGTGGAAGCCAAGGTGACCGCGATCGTGGAAAAAAGCGAACAGATCGTTGAGGTGACCATCTTCCATGACGGAATGATCTTCCGTTCGCAGGAACGGGCGATCAACATGAACGACGCGCTGGACCGCTGCGTGGATTCCCTGGTGCGGCAGATCCGCAAAAACAAGACCCGCGTGGAAAAGAAGCTGCGCTCCGGCGCCTTCGACGCGTTTGACGCGATCGACACGATGGAAAGCGAGGACACCTACGACGTCGTCCGCTCCAAGGAGATCGTGCTCAAGCCGCAAAGCGTGGAGGAAGCAATCCTGCAGATGAACCTGCTGGACCACCAGTTCTATATGTTCCGCAACAGCACGGACGAAAAGATCTGTCTGGTCTATGCCAGAAAAGACGGAGGCTACGGCCTGCTTGTGCCTGCAGAAGATTGATTTTCCCGTCAGGATGTGATACAATACATGCCGGTGGTTCGCCGCCGGCATTTTTCTTTCGAGGTAGTGTTATGCAGATTCGCTATGTGATTCCCTGTCTTCTGGGACTGGAAAAACCGATCGCCGACGAAATGAAGGCCCTGGGCGCTTCGGACGTGGTCAGCGAAAACGGCCGCGTGCTGTTTTCGGGCGGCTTCGACCTGCTTGCCCGCGCCAACATCTGCGCGCGCTTTGCCGAACGGATTCAGATTCTTGTCGGCGCCTTTCAGGCCCGCAGCTTTGAAGAGCTGTTTCAGGGCACGAAGGCCCTCCCGTGGGAAGACTGGATCGGCCCGGCCGACGCGTTTCCGGTCAAGGGCTATTCGCTCAACTCCACGCTCTTTTCCGTCAGCGACTGTCAGTCCATCATTAAAAAAGCGGTGGTGGAACGGCTGAAGTCAAAGTATCCGATTGCATGGTTCGACGAGACCGGCCCGGTCCATCAGATTCAGTTTTCCATCATGAAGGATCAGGTCAGTCTGCTGCTCGACACCTCCGGCTACGGATTGCACAAGCGCGGCTACCGGCTGGAGGCGGGCGGCGCGCCGATCAAGGAAACCCTTGCCGCGGCGCTCTGCTGGCTGTCCCGGGTGCGTCCCTATCACACGCTCTATGACCCGATGTGCGGCTCCGGCACGATTCTGATCGAGGGCGCGCTGCTGGCGCACAACATTGCGCCGGGCAAAAACCGCAGCTTTTCCGCCGAACGGTGGGATCAGATTCCCGAAGAGGTCTGGCGGCTGGAGCGCGAGCGCGCCGCCGATCTGGAGCTGCGCGAGAGCAGCTTTGCGGCCTTCGGCGGCGACATTGACCCCGCCGCGCTGGAGCTGGCAAAGGCCAACGCTCAAAGAGCCGGCGTGGCCGACCGCATCACCTTTGAACGGCGCGACCTGCGCGACTTTGCGCCGCAAAGCGAAAAGGGGACGCTGATCTGCAACCCGCCCTACGGCGAACGCCTGCTCGACCTGAAAGCGGCGGAGGAGATCTACCGCCTGATGGGCGAAAGGTTTGTGCAAAGGCACGGCTGGTCCTATAGTATTATCAGCCCCAGCGAGGACTTTGAGCTCTTCTTTGGCCGCAAGGCCGACAAGCGCCGCAAGCTGTATAACGGCATGATCAAATGCCAGGTCTATATGTACTTCAAATAATCAGCGGATTCCTGCCGGCCTGCGGCAGGATTCTTTTTTTAAAAGAAGTGTTGAATTTTCAGACGAATCTCGTTATAATGAATGTAACTATGGTCTTGGGGGAGGAAGGTTCATGCACAACAAGAAGATTTCCGGCCGGCTGTGGTTCAATATGATCCTGTTCGGGCTGGTCGGCCAGCTTGCGTGGAACGTCGAAAACATGTATTTCAACACGTTCCTCTATAACAGCATCTACTCCGGCGGCGCCTCGCAGGCGGCCATCGACGGCACGATCCCCGTCATGTCGGCCATCAGCATCATGGTGGCGCTGTCTGCCGCAACGGCCGTGATCACCACGTTTGTGATGGGAACGCTCAGCGACCGCCTGAACCGCCGCAAGCTGTTCATCTCCGTCGGCTACATCATCTGGGGCGTCATCACCGCGCTGTTCGGCCTGATCTCGCGCGACCATATCGCGGCGCTGTTCCATTTGTCGGACGAAGTGAAGATCCTGACCGCTACGGTCTGGACGGTCATCCTTATGGACTGTCTGATGACCTTCATGGGCTCGACCAGCAACGATTCCGTCTTCAACGCCTGGGTCACCGACGTCACCGCGCCGGAAAACCGCCCGAAGGTGGAAACCGTGTTTGCGGCCCTGCCGATCGTCGCCATGGGCGCCGTGGTCGGCGTCGGCTCGTTCGCCCAGTCCGGCGCCATCGGCTATGACGTCTTCTTCCTCGGCCTCGGCGGCTTTGTGGTGCTCTGCGGCGTGGTCGGCCTGTTCACGCTGGAAGAGCCGAAGCACCGGATCAGGCAGTCGAACGCGAACTATTGGAGCGATCTGTTCTACGGCTTCCGGCCGTCCGTCATCCGCACGCATAAGCGGCTTTATCTCACACTTGCAACTCTCGGCTTTTTCTCCATTGCCGTTCAGGTCTTTTTCCCGTATCTGCTGATCTATCTGCAGTATGTGATCCTGCCCGGCGTGCCTGCGATGGATCTCTGGGGCGTTTCGTACTATCTATGCGCCGCCGTGAGCGTTGCCGTGATGCTTGGCGGCATCATTCTGCTGCTGAAGCTCGGCGGCAAAAACAAGGTCTATGCCATGGCGCCCGGTACGGTCTGCTTTGTGCTCGGCCTGTTTGCGCTGTTCTTCGCCCATGATCTGCGCGCGGTGCTGCTGGCCGTTGCGCCCACCGTGGTGGGGTATGCGGTGCTGATGATTATGATCAACGCCTCTGTCCGCGACTTTACGCCGGAGGACAAGGCCGGGCAGTTTCAGGGCGTCCGCATGATTTTTGCCGTTCTGCTGCCGATGGTGATCGGTCCGATGCTCGGCAACTTCTCGTCTTCCGCTTCCGCCGTGACCTATACCGACGAATTCGGTGTCAGCCAGAACGCGCCCACGTCCGCCATGTTCCTTTGCGCTGCAATCGTTGCGGTGCTGGTCTTCCTGCCGCTGGGCTTCCTGATCAAAAAAGGCTTTACGCCCACAGCGGAAGAAAACGAAGCATAAAAAATGATTGATATATAAAAAAGGAGATAGACTTATGAAAACTTTATTGATCGGCGCCGGCGCAATCGGCGGCACAATCGCGGTTCTTGCCAAGCACGCGGGCTATGACATCCGTCTGCTTTGCCACCGCACGGAAACCAAAGAGCTGATTGAGCGCGAGGGATTCCACCTGCACGGCGTCATGGGCGATATCGATGAAACCTTCACCTGCTACGACAGCTATGACGCGTTGCAGGGCGAATCGTTCGATCTGATCCTGATCGCCACCAAGTATCAGGCAATGCCGGAGACGGCAAAGCAGGCGCTGCCGTTCCTTGCAGACGACGGCCTTGTGGTCGGTCTGCAAAACGGCATTCTGACGGATCAGCTGGCGCAGATCGTGGGCAAGCAGCGCGCGGTCGGCGTGATGATCGGCTTCGGCGCCACGCGCAACGCCGCGAACGACGTGACCATGACTTCGCTCGGCGAATTCTATCTCGGCATGCCGGACGGGTATCATCCGGCCAAGCTCGACGCGCTGTGCGAAATGTTCAAAAAGGTGCTGCCCACCCAGATTTCCGACAACATCACGCGCCAGCAGTATTCCAAGCTGATCATCAATTCCTGCATCAACGCCTCGGCCGGCATCACCGGTCAGGTGCTGGGCAAGATGGTGGACGACAAGCGTGCCAGAACGCTCTATCTTGCCATCGCGCGCGAAGGCATGCGCGTGGCAAAGGGGATGGGCCTTGACGTGCCGAAGTACGGCAAGCTGCTCAACTATAAGCTGCTCATGCTGATGGACAACGGCTACTATAACATGTGCTGCCGCCTGATCGTCATGCTCGTTTCCAAGCTGAAGTATAAGGACGTCAAGCCCTCCACGCTGCAGTCGCTGGAAAAGGGTGAAAAGACCGAGATCGACATCTTCAACGGCTATTTCGTGGAAAAGGGCAGGGAGGTCGGCGTGCCGACGCCCGTCAACGAAAAGCTGGTTGCGATGATCCACGAGATCGAAGACGGCAAACGCCCCATTACGCCGGACAATCTCGAAGAATTCCGCGGCATCCTGTATTGATAATCCGCCGTGTTGCAGCGGCCCTGGAGGACTGAACCAATGACAAAACGTATTGCAAGCATTCTGATTGCGCTGCTGCTGCAGCTCAGCGCGCTGTTCGGCTTCGGCGGCGGCGCGGCAACGGAGCCGTCGGACGCGCTTTACGACAAAGACAGCGTGGTGCACGTGATTGTGGAGCTGGATGAAAGCGGACTGCTGGATTCCGTTTCCTGCACCGAGGAACGCAACGCGCTGGTGGATTCCATTGAACAGAACCCGAAGTATCAGAGAATCACGGAGGCCCAGAAGAAGCTGCGCGAAAAGATCGAACAGACCTTTCAGTTTGCCGATTTTTCCGACAGCTACAACTACAGCTTCATTGCAAACGGCTTTTCTCTGGCCATCCCGTTCCGCTACGTCGACGCGCTCAGGAAGCTTTCCGGCGTCAAAAACGTGACGGTCAGCACGATGTACTCCATGCCGCG
>JAEEUW010000059.1 GCA_016290665.1 Clostridiaceae bacterium
TCGCAGCTGGCCGAAAAGCAGGCGAGCAAGGATTACGGCGACGGCGGCGACATCAACTCGTTCGACATTCTTTCTGATTAAACAAAAATACCGCTGGAGAGGGGAGACCTCTCCGGCGGCTTTTTTCAGTTTACAAGCAGTTTATAGGCGAGATCGACGGCCTTGTCGGGCAAGAGCTCCAGCGTCATCAGCAGCTTTCCGGTGCAAACCTTATACTTCGTCAGCGGCGTTTTGGCCGTGAGCGCCCGGATCAGCTTCTTTGCCAGCTTGTTCGGGTCGTGATCCAATCCCAGCTCCATCGTCATCATGGGGCGCATGGTGGTCAGCACTTTTTTGAAATAGTTTGTGGTCTGAATGACCTGATCGAAATCGCGGAAGATCTTTTCGGTCAACTGCGTTTTGAACGAGCCGGGCTGCAGCTTAACGACCGGAATATCCAGATACATCAGCTCGCGCCGCAGCGAATCGTTATAGGCTTCCACCGCATACTTCGTCATGGTGTAGGGCCCGTTGAACGGCTGCGGGGTCATCCAGCCGCTCTCTGAAGAGCAGTTGATGATTCTTCCGCGCCCGATGCGCACCATTTCAAAAAACCGCTTGTTGACCCGAACCATGCCTAAGACGTTGATGTTCAGCATCTTCTCGATCTCTTCCACACAGTTACCCTCCACCATGGAGGTAAAAGTGTGGATGCCGGCAAAGTTGACGACCGCCTGCAGCCGGTAGGTATGCCGCCGCACGGTTTCATAGGCTTCGTTGATGCTCTCTTCGTCCGTCACGTCCAGCCGGACGGGGATTACGCGTTCCAGCTCGCCGAGGGTATGCAGCTTTTCTTCGTTGGTGCCGCCGGCAAAGACCGTCCAGTCGCCGAGCCCGGCAATCGCTTCCACACAGCAGCGGCCCAGGTCGCCGGTCGCGCCCGTGAACAATACGTATTTCATCTTACACTTCTCCTCTCAGCTTCTTCTGGTGCCAGAGCACGGTGTCGCGAATGGTTTCCGCGGCGGGACGCGGCGAAAAGCCCAGTTCGCGCTTTGCCTTCTCATTCGAAAAATTGCAGTTTTCCTCCAGCTTGCTCAGCGAAAAGCTGTTGAGCATCGGGGGCAGCTTAGCAAGATTCATGATGCCGGAGATCAGCGGCACAAAGGGAACGATCAGCTTTTTGGAGATCTTGATCTTCGGCTTCTTTTTGCCGAGCGCCTGGGCCATGTGTCCCATCAGCTCATCCACTGTGACGATTTCGCCGCCCAGAATATAGCATTCGCCGCTGCGTCCCTGCTTTGCGGCCTGATACATGGCGTGCGCCATGTCGCGGTTGTCCACAAAATTATAGCGTCCGAAATTCATGGAGACCGGGAACAGTCCCTTGATGAACAGATCCATCATGGCGCCGATGCTCGAACCCATGTAATCGTCGGGACCGAGAACACCGGTGGGCTGCACGCAGCAAACCTTCAGCTCGTCTTTGGCGTCCAGCACGATCTGCGTTGCCAGCGCCTTTGTAATGGCATAGCCGCTTGTCAGGCCCACTTCACTGTAGGAAGACAGCTCGGTTTTCATTTCGTCCGAAAACTTGTCGGGGTAAGTGTCGATGGACGAAACATAGATCAGGTTTTCAACGCCGCACCGCTTGCAGCTTTCCACCACGTTTTTGGTGCCCTCCACGTTGACCTTCCACATCAGCTCTTCTTTCTTGCCGGAAATATCCACAACGCCGGCGATGTGATAGACCGTTTTTGCGCCGCGGAAACATGCGTCGAGATCCACCGGGTTGCAGATGTTGCCCACGTGCTTTTCGCAGTCAATGCCCTCCAGACACGGGTGATCCTCCAGCAACAGGAGCTTCACTTTTTCGCCCTGCGCAATCAGATATTTCACAAGTTGCAGCCCGACGTAGCCTGTGCCGCCGGTGACCACGCTGAAGTCTTTTTTCATCTCTTGACCTCCTGCTTGACTTTTTCTATGTCTTGTATTATACTTTGAACCGTGATAAATAATCAACAGTCAGCTTATTAAGTTTCCGAGTGTTATTTAACATCTGTGCTGCCTGATTGTGATAAAAGCGACGGTTCATTCATGGATTGTTCTTTTAAATAACAATTCCGGCGCAAAGAGTTCGATAGTTACAGGGGGTTCAAAAATGGTTCAAAAACCCGAAACAAAAGTGGACCGGCGCGTGCTGTATACCAAGATGTTCCTCAAAGAAAGCCTCTTGGAGCTGATGAAGGAAAAGCCGATCGACAAGATCACCCCGACCGAGCTTTGCCGCCGCGCTGAGATCAACCGCAACACGTTCTATAAGCATTATTACACAACGCGTGATCTGCTGCAGGAAATCGAAGAGGAGTTTTCGGCGCAGATTGTGGAATCGCTCGGCGCAAAGCTGCATCAGAACGATACGCTGCAGCTGTTGCAGCAGATCTGCCAGATCGTGCTGGACAAAAAAGAGTTTTGCAAAATTCTGCTTTCCGCCAACGGCGACTCCGCGTTTATGCAGGACGTCATCATGCTCGGCAAAAGCTTCATTCTGCAAAGCTGGGAAGAGATGGGCGTGCAGCTGAGTGAGGAAAAAATGGAGATCGCCTTTGCGTTCATCATCAGCGGCAGCGTGGCTATCATGCGGACGTGGGCGGCGGGCGATATGTCGATTCCGCCGCAGGAAATCGCCGAATTGATCAACCGGCTGACGCTCAGCGGCATTTCCGGCGTTTGTGACTAAGATGGAAGAAAAAAGAACGGGAAGGGTTATACATGGCGCAGTTTTTGCCGATCACAAAAGAGGAGATGCTTTCGCGCGGCTGGGACGCGCCCGACTTCGTCTACGTCAACGGCGACGCCTACGTGGATCATCCGTCCTTCGGGGCCGCCATCATCACGCGGGTGCTGGAGCATGCCGGCTACCGCGTGGCGTTTCTGGCGCAGCCGGACTGGCGCTCCACGGCGGATTTCATGCGCTTCGGCCGTCCGAAATACGGCTTTTTCGTCTCCTCCGGCAATATCGATTCCATGGTGGCGCACTATACCGCCGCCAAAAAACGGCGCAGCGACGACGCATACACCCCCGGCGGCAAAGCTGGGGCGCGTCCCGACCGCGCCGTTATCGTTTACTGCAACCGCATCCGTGAGGCCTACGGCGATATCCCGATCATCATCGGCGGGCTGGAAGCCTCGCTCAGGCGCTTTGCCCATTACGACTACTGGGACGACAAGATCCGCCGCTCCATCCTCTTTGACGCGCAGGCCGATCTGATCTCCTACGGGATGGGCGAAAAGCAGACCGTTGAAATCGCCGACCGGCTGGCGGCAGGGGAGCCGGTGGCCTCTCTGCGCGACATCCGCGGTACCTGCTATGCCTGCGACGTGCGCGAAACGCCGCTGACCGGCGCGGAATGCCCGTCGTTCGAGCAGGTCTGCCAAAGCAAGGAAAAATACGCGCTTTCCTGCCGGATCGAGCAGGACGAACAGGATCCCATCCGCGGCAGGCTGCTCAAGCAGCGCCACGGCGGCAAAATGCTGGTGCAGAATCCGCCGATGCCGCCGCTGACCACGCAGGAGCTCGACGCCGTCTACGCGCTGCCCTATATGCGCACCTATCACCCCTCCTATGACGCGATCGGCAAGGTGCCCGGCATCGAGGAGGTCCGCTTTTCCATCACGCACAACCGCGGCTGCTTCGGCGCGTGCAACTTCTGCTCGATCGCGCTGCATCAGGGCCGCTTCATCTCGACCCGCAGCAAGGAATCGATCCTCCGCGAAGCGAAGCTGCTGACGGAGCTGCCCGACTTCAAGGGCTACATCAACGACGTCGGCGGCCCCACGGCGAACTTCCGCCGCACAAGCTGCGACAAGCAGCTGAAAGCCGGGCTTTGCAAGGGCAAAAAGTGTCTGGCCCCGAAAGCCTGCCCGGCGCTCGTGGCCGACCACAGCGACTACGTGGACCTGCTGCGCGCGGTGCGCAGTCTGCCGAAGGTGAAAAAGGTCTTCATCCGTTCCGGCATCCGTTACGACTATATGCTCAAAGACCCCGACGACACCTTCTTCCGCGAGCTGGTGAAATACCACGTCAGCGGGCAGCTCAAGGTGGCGCCCGAGCACTGCTCGGCCATCGTGCTCGACAAGATGGGCAAGCCCCACATCGACGCCTATCTCGCGTTTTCCAAAAAGTATTTCGAGCTTTCCGGCCAGGCGAACAAGGAGCAGTACCTCGTGCCGTATCTGATGAGCTCGCACCCGGGCAGCACGCTCAAGGAAGCGATCGAGCTGGCGCTGTTCCTCAAAAAGCGCCGGATCCGCCCCGAGCAGGTGCAGGACTTCTATCCGACGCCCGGCACGATCTCGACCTGTATGTTTTACACCGGCCTTGACCCCTACACGATGGAGCCGGTCTACGTGGCGAAATCGCCGCAGGAAAAGGCCATGCAGCGCGCGCTGCTGCAATACTATCTGCCGCAGAACCGCGACCTCGTGGAGCAGGCGCTGCGCCGCGCGGGCCGCTATGACCTGATCGGCACGGGGCCGCAGTGTCTGGTGCGTCCCGCGCCCGGCCGCGCGCAGCAAAAGGCCCGCGCAACCTCCCAAAAGAAAGGCGGAACCCGTTATGGAACACCGCAGAGCAGAGCGAAAAAGCGTTAGGTGGACTGTCCTTGCGGCAGTGCTGCTGCTTTGCTTCGCGCTGCTGGTCGGCTACGGCGACGATTTGCTGCCGAAGCAGGAGCCGGTCTTTTCCGGCGACTGCGTCCGCGTGCATTTTCTCGACGTGGGGCAGGGGTCGTCCGTGCTGATCCAGAGCGGCAGCGAGGGCATTCTCATCGACGCCGGCGAGCGCGCGTATGCTGACCGCGTGATCGCCTGTCTCAACACCTGCGGTGTGAAAACGCTCAGACTCGCGGTGGCCACGCACCCCCACAGCGACCACGTCGGCGCGCTGCCGGAGGTGCTGCAGGCCGTCCCGACCGAAACGCTGCTTGTGCCGCAGCTGACTGAAGCGAACATGCCCGCGTCCTATGCGTATGAATCGCTGCTGAACACCGTGCGCGAACGGCAGATCCGCCTCGCCGCGGCAAAGCCCGGCGCGGAATATTCGCTGGCGAACGTCTCGCTGCGCGTGCTTGCGCCGCTGGAACAATCGGAGGATCTCAACGATATGTCCGTCTTCTGCCGCGTCGCGGCGTTCGACACTGTCTTTCTGCTGCCGGCCGACGCCGGAACCGCCGTGCAGGAAGCGCTGCTGCAATCCGGCGAAGATCTCCGCTGCGACGTACTGCAAACGCCGCACCACGGCTCCTCCGGCGCGCTGTGCCCGCCGTTTTTGAAGGCCGCAAAGCCGCGGTCTGCCGTGATCTCGTGCGGCGCGGGCAACGACTACGGCCATCCGCACAGCGAGGTGCTGCAGTATTTCGACCGGCACGGCGTCAAGGTGTACCGCACCGATTGGCAGTCGGATATCGTCTTCTCGTGCTATGCCGGGGGCTTTCGGGCCGACGTTGCCGGGGAAGGAGTGTCGTCCTGATGGAATATGTGCTTGACCGCATCGAAGCGGGCTTTGCCGTGCTCGCCGCGCCCGACGGCGCCCTGCTGCGCCTGCCGTCCTGGGCGCTGCCCGCCGGCGTCGCCGCGGGAACCGTGCTGCGCGAAGCGGGCGGGGTCCTCGTGCCGGACAAAGCAAAAACCGAAGCGCGCCGCGCCGCGCTGCTGACGCTGCAGCAAAAGCTGCTTTCGGCGGACGGCGACGCTTGACAGCGCCGGCTTTTTTCGATATAATAACGAAAGCCGCGCGGGTATGGTGGAATTGGCAGACACGCTGGATTTAGGATCCAGTGGAGAAATCCATGCAGGTTCGAGCCCTGTTACCCGCACCAGAGAAGAAAGCGCCTTTTGTCTGCCTGCAGAAGGCGCTTTTTTTCGGCGGTTTTCACAGCGAACGGAAGAACACAACGGAAGAAATATACAAAACTATAGACAAGTCCGTTTTCCTTGTGCTATAATATCTTTGTACCATGGAATAAGGAGGAATCTTTATGAGATCGAAGACAACCTTATGGAAACAGACCCTCGCCCTTGTGCTTTCTCTGCTGATGCTGCTGGCGGTCTGTCCGGCGGTTTCGTTCTCGGCGTTTGCCGAAACCGGAACTGCTGCCGGGGCCGATCCCGCCGACCTGGCGGCTGCGGCCGAAGTGGAAGCCCTGATCGAAGCCATCGGCGCGGTGACGTTTACGCCGGAAAGCAAAGCGAAGATCGACGCGGCCAGAGCGGCCTTTGAGGCGCTCAGCGGCACGCAGCGCAGACTGGTGGGCAATCTGGATGCGCTGACCCAGGCCGAAAGCTCCTACGCCGCGCAAGAAGCAGCCGAGCTGAAGAAAAGAAGCGACCGCAACGCCGCTGCCGCCGTGGATCAGCTGATCTCCGAGATCGGCACGGTGACCTACACCGGCGCCTCCCGCACGAAGATCCTGCGCGCCAGAACCGCCTACGATCAGCTGACGAACACGCAGAAATCGCTTGTCACGAGATACGGCGAGCTGACAACGGCGGAAGCGACTTACGCTCGGCTGAAAGCCGAGGATGAACAGCGGCAGGCAGCCGTTCCCGACATCTGCCCGTGGTGCGGCACGGAACACGCCAACGACTTCAGCGGGCTGTGCGTGCGCTTCTATCACGGCATGCTCTACTTCTTTGCGCATCTGCTCGGCCGCAAGTAAGACGGGAAAGCGCCCCTTGCATTCTTGAGACAGAAGACCGGACCGTTTTCTTGAAAAGCGGCCCGGTTTTTTCATCCCGCGCCCGCGTCGGCCATCTCCGCCGAAAAGCGGGCCGCTTCTTTTCTTAAGATTGCAATTTCGTCAAAGTCGCTCTTGATTTTTCGCCGTCCGTATGTTACGATTAACAGGAAAGATGATCCGTCTTTTTTTTCACTATCTCGCAAGGAGGAATTCCAATGAAACTTAAACGAAGCCTCGCGCTTGTCCTGACCCTTCTGATGCTCCTGCCGTGTTTTCTGACGGCGGTGTCTGCGCTGGATGAAGAGGGCGACTGGCTGGTTCATGAAAGCCAGATCAACGAAAACGGCTATGTCTGCACCAGAGAAACCATGAAATCCACTTACGGCACGCGCTCCGTCAGAACCTGCACCTTTGACCAGCAGGGCCGTCTGCTCAAAGAAGTGGACAAGAACGTCGAAGGCAGCGACAGCCGCTTCGGCAGTACCAAGACCTGCACCTACAACAAGGCGGGCAACCTGGTCACGGAAGCCTATTCGTTCAGCAGTACGGACGGCTTTTTCGAAAAATACCTTGCCGTCTATACCTATGACAAGAAGGACCGGCTGATCAAGGAAACGCTCACCATGCAGCACGAAGATGGGACCGACGTCAGCGTGCGCACCCTGACCTATGACGCCAAGGGCAACAAAACCGGGGCTGTGGTGGAACAGCGTCAGGCGGACGGCATCACCATGCGCGACGTATATACCTACGCTTATGACAAACAGAACCGCGTGGTCAAGGCGTCCTGCAAGAGCGCGTCCAGCATCGACCTGCTGAAGAACGAAACCGTGAAGTATACCTACAAGAACGGCAGACTGGTCAAGGAGTATGCGGTGGAGGAAAGCGGCTTTTTGCCCTATCTGTCCAAGCTGAAAAAGACGACGACGCATACGTATGACAAAAAGGGCAACGAGCGCAAGACCGTTTATCGCGAAACGTCCGACGACGGCTTCTGGAAGACCGAGACCACGAAGCGCACCTTCGACAAGCAAAAGCGCCTGTTGACGGAAACGATCGTCCGCAAGGATTCCTACGGCTCGGCGCAAAAGTCGAACGAGGTCTTTACCTTTGACAAAAACGGCTTCCTGACGAAGCACACCAAGGTTGAAAAAGACAACGACGGCGTCAGCAACAAGCTGACCGAAACCTTTGTCAACGACAAGAAGGGCAACCCGGTCAAGAAGACGACCGCGGAAACGAACTTCGGCGATACGACCAAAACGACGGAAATCATTTCCTATGACAAGAAAGGCCGCGAAAGCACCCACAAAACCACCGTTCGCAGCCAGGACGGCTCGGTCACCCGATATACAAACGCCTATACCTATGACAAGGCGGGCAACGCGGTGAAGACACTCGTGACCATCAAGGACGCCGAAGGCACCGGCAAGGAAGTGCATACCGGCACCTATCAAAAGGTGAAGGCCGCCGCGTAATCACACAATCCCACAATCAAACAATCACAGGCCGCAAGGAGGCGTTATTATGCAGCAATGGGTTCAGACCTGGGGACAGTCGCACACGGCGCTGTCGGCGTTTTCGTTTGCCGACGGCTGCCGCACGCTGCGTCTGGTGCTTCGCAGCAATATCAGCGGCACGGCGATCCGTGTGAAGCTTTCCAACGAACACGGCCGCGCCGCGGTTGTGCTCGGGGGCGTCAGCGCCGCGCCCTGCGACGAAGAGGGCGTGCTCACCGGAGACAGCATCGATCTCGACGCACCGGCGTTTTTGCCCCCGGGCGAAACGGCCGCCACCGAAGCGGGCGCAATCCGCGTGCAGGCGGGGGATTATCTCTGCGTCAGCGTGTGCGTCAACGGCGGGCCGCTGCAAAGCGGCAATCTGCTGAACAACGCGCGGTGCCTGATGATGCACGGCGACCGCCGCCACAGCATTTTCCCGGACGACCTGACGCGCTTCAAAGACAGCGTGCAGTGGCTGGCCTGCGGCCTGCTGCGCATGAAGCTGCCGCGCCCGATTCCGCTGTTCGACACGGTGGAGCTGCTCAACGGCGACGGCGCCTCGTCCATCGTGGTCTTCGGCGATTCTCTGAGCCAGCAGGGCTTTTGGGTCAATCCGTTTGAAGACCGCATCCGAGAAGCGTTTCCCGGCCGGTTCAGCGTCATCAACCGCTCCATCGGCGGCAACCGCGTGCTGCGCGACACGTCGCCCGTGTTCCCGCTCAAGGGCTTTTACGGCGTGCGCTCGCTCAACCGCCTCGGACGCGACGTGCTGCAGTATCCCGACATCACCCACGCGGTGCTGGAGGTCGGCGTCAACGACGTGCTCCAGTTCGGCTCCGTCAGCGGACGCAGCAGCGAAAAGCCCGATATTGACATCCTGACGCAGGGCATCTTCTCCATGGCCGCCGACATGCGCGCGCGGGGCATCCGCGTGATGGGCACCACGCTGCCTTATCTCATCGACCATATTGACGGCACCAAAGAAAAGAGCGATCTTGTGGATCAGGTCAACGAGGCGCTGCGCACCCGTGCGGACGCGTTCGACGCGCTGCTGGACCTGGGCGCCGTCACCGCCGACCCCGACAGGCCGCAGCACGCAAAGCGCGCCTTCCTCGGCGGCGACAAGCTGCACTTCAATGAGGCGGGCGGCCACGCCGTGGCGGACGCGGTGGATCTCGATTTCTTCCGCATTTGACAGACGCGAAACAACACAAACGAAACGGGCAGATTCTCTGTCCGTTTCTTCGTTTACTCCCTGAAAAGCGCTGTTCACTCCGAATCGATTGACAGATGCTTATCCGTGTGTTATGCTGATTCCGGTATCAGGACCAGGAGGAAACCTCTATGGAAGCATTCTGGGCAAAAATTACAGCCTTTTTCATGGCGATCATCGCATTCTTCACCGGCCTGCTAGCGGGCGGGAACAAGCCCGACCCGCAGCCGCAGCCGGAACCGACCTCGCAGGTGACGGTGATGCCGACAGAACCAACCACGGAGCCTGAACCCCCGACGCCGCCGGATGTCCCTGCGTCCGTCATCATTTACCAGGCGCACCGGGGTTTCTCTTCCGCTTATCCGGAAAACACGCTCGCGGCGTTCCGCGCTGCGGGCTGCGATGCACGAATGATGAAGCAGAAAACAGAAGACAGAAAACAGAAAACAGAAAACAGAAAACAGAAAACAGAAAGAGCTGTTGCTTTCAAAGCAGCAGCTCTTGACTTCTGTTCGGATGGTTACCCCGCAGTCGGTTTCATCGCTTTCAGAAATACCTGCAGCGAGCGCAGGAACTGCACCCACATGGAAAGCAGATCGCGCACGCCCGTCTTTTGCAGCAGCGGCGTCTTTTCGGCAGGCAAAACCTGATCCAGCGCGCCGGCGGCGTTCACCGGCACAAAGGGGCTGTTTTCGTCATAGGGCACGCGGTCGCCGTTCTGCAGCGTGAAATGCAGCGTCCGCTGGCCGCGCGGCGTGGCGGAGCCGAGCTGCTCATAGTCGATCACAAGGTCGAACGCCTTGCCGCTCACCTGCGGGAACGCGCCCGAGAACGCCAGCTCCAGCGACGCGCCGGGCTTCAGCCACTTGGTCTTCAGCGCGTTGAACGTAACGTCGACGCCGCGGGCCTCGATCCCCAGCAGCTTCATCGGGTATTTTTCCGAAAGGTTACGGACAACAAGCGCCGTGTCGTCGTTGCAGGCGAAGCCCTCCGTACTGCGGTTAAAGGCAGCGAATACAGCGTGCGACTTGTTCGTCGTCGCGTGGAACTGCGGATAGCGCGGATCGCTGTGCACGTCCTCGATCTCGTCGGTCAGAAGCAGGGTGCGCAGCAGCTCCTCGGTGTAGCCGTCCTTATAGATCATGCCGTGATAGAGGTTTTCCACAAAGAACGTGTGCTGCGGCAGATAGGCGGTGGAGGCGTCCAGCGCCATGGAAGGGGAGAGCTGATAAAACCCGGTGTCGTTCTTTTGCACGTACCCGTCGCCGTAGCGCATCCCCAGCGGGGCGGGCGTCGCGCCCGTTGAGGCCGCGGTGGTGATGATCGCGTCGGAGCTTTCGTTGAGGCCGGTCACCGCCGGATTCTCGTAGCCCGCAATGATGAACACCTTTGTGCCCGCTGCCTGCGCGCGGCAGAAGCCCTCGCCGAACCGCGGCATCACTTCATAGTGCATATAGTCGCTTTTTTCGATCAGCGGCGCGCTCTTTTCGGGGTCGAGAAGCTGCTGCTTCGTGGCCTCATAATACGGGGCGGGCACGAAGTCCCAGATGCTGCCCCAATAGCCGAGCACCTTGAGCACGCCGGGGCGCGCGTAGTGCAGCACGTCGTCCAGAAAGCCGAGCTGCTGCGCCTTGAGCAGCCATTCAAAGTCGGTCTCCCACATCATGCCGTGCTCGATGAATCGCATCAGATCGTATTCGTTCAGGTGGATCTGATCGCTCAGCACGTCATAGGCCAGCGCCGCGCCGCCGAGGGCGGGCACGGTCATCACGGCGTGGCAGACGTCGCCCTTTTCGCCGAAGAGGGTCAGATAGGTGCCGGTGACCTGGCCGCCGTGCGACACGGCGAAGATGTTGACCTTGTCCTTGCCGGTGTATGCCTTCACCGACTGCACGAACTCGTCGAGCTGCTTCGCGCAGAACGGCGCGCCCATGCGGAAGTCGCAGTTGAAGTTGAAGACGTTCTCCTTGCCGCCGATGTACTGCGCGATGTCGGTCATGATCTCCACTTCGTGCTGATAGTAGCCGTCGGGGTGCTGCTGCTGCAAAACGGCGCTGCAGCTCTCTTCGGCCGTCACCTGATAGCGGTGCAGCTCATAGACGCTGGAGCCGTCCTCGTTGCAGGCGAGATCATAATAGAGATTATAAAACTCGCGGCCCACGGTTGTGCCCAAAAGCTTTGCGTTGCCCAGTGTCAGCGCGCCAAGACCCGCGCCGAGCTCGGCAATGTTGTGCAGAACGGCGGCGATGATCTCGTCGGTCTGCACGCCCCAGACCCATACCTTTTCTCCGTTTTCGTCATAGCGGTACAGCCCCGACGAGCTGTAGCCGGGCACCACGATGCAGGGATATTGGCTGTATTCCCGCTTTTCCGCTTCCGCGGCCAGCGCCGCGGGCAGCACCGACAGCGCCAGCAGAACGCACAGCAGCAGGGCGCACAGCCGCTTCAACGTTTTCTTCATTCTCTTCGCCTCCGAAAAGACAAGCCGCCGTTGAGACCCGGCGGCATATGGTTTATTTGCTGTTCTTTTTCTTCCTGATCTTCGGAATCACGAGCACGCAGACGATGGCAATCACCGCGGCCGCAAGCACGCAGCCCGCGATGATATAGGGCAGGTTGCTTTCGCCGGTGACGGGCAGGGGACGACTGCTTTCGTCGATCGCAATGACCTGAACCAGAACGGCCAGCACGGAAAGCGCCATGATCGCGGCGAGCACGATGCTGATGATTTTAATTGCTTTTTTACTCAACATGTCCTTGTCCTCACTTCATAAAGGCTTCCACGTCCGCCTTGAGCAGCGCGGTCACGGCTTCGGCTTCGGCGCGGCTTTCGGCCACGGCGGTCAGATAGAACTTGATCTTCGGCTCGGTGCCGCTCGGCCGGGCAATCACCTTGTTGTCGTTCGGCAGCGAGAAGGCCAGCACGTTGGAGCGCGGGAGCGTGATCGGCGTCTGCGCGCCCGTTTTGACGTCGGTGACAAGGCCGGTCTTGTAGTCGGCCACGGCCAGCACCTCCAGGCCGCCGAAGGCCTTGGGCGGGTTCGCGCGCAGGTTGTCCATGATCTGCGCCATCTTCTGCATGCCCGCAGCGCCCTCAAAGCCGTAGTTGAGCAGCGTGCTCAGATACATGCCGTGCTTTGCGTAAAGCTCCTGCATCACCTGATACAGGCCCTTGCCCTGCGCCTTGTAGTAAGCTGCCATTTCGCAGATCAGCGTGGAGGCGACCACGGCGTCCTTGTCTCTGGCGTGGATGCCGGAAAGATAGCCGTAGCTCTCTTCCATGCCGACGATGAAGCGGTCGGCTTCGCCTTTGGCCTCCAGCTGCGTGATCAGCTCGCCGATGTATTTGAACCCGGTCAGCAGGTCGTAGACCTCGGCGCCGTATTCTCTGGCCACGGCGGTGACAAGGTCGGTCGTCACGAACGACTTGATCACGATGGGCTTTTCGGGCAGCTTGCCGAGCGCGGCGCGGCGCTCCAGCAGATACTGCGCCAGCAGAACGCCCACTTCGTTGCCGGTCATCAGCTCATACCTGTCGCCGTTCTTCACGGCGATGCCCACGCGGTCGCAGTCGGGGTCGGTCGCCAGCAGCAGGTCGGCGGGGAACTCCTTCGTCATGGCAAGGCCGCATTCGAACACCTGGCGGATCTCCGGGTTCGGATAGGGGCAGGTCGGGAAGTTGCCGTCGGGCAGCTCCTGCTCCTTCACCACGCGGACGTTCCGGATGCCGATGCGCGAAAGCATGGCGCGCACGTGCTTGTTGCCGGTGCCGTTGAGCGGGGTGTAGATCACCTTGAGGTCGCTTTCGCGGCAGATTTCCTTCGACAGGCAGGCTTTTTCGACCTCGCGGTAGAACGCTTCCACCACGTCGTCGCCGATGTATTCGATCAGACCCTTGGCGAGCCCTTCCTCGAACGGCATGGTCTTGATGTCGTCGAACATATCGGTCTGCTGAATGAACTCGTAGGTCCGCGCGGCGGCCGCGTCGGTCATCTGATAGCCTTCGGGATCGTAGCACTTGTAGCCGTTGTACTTCGCCGGGTTGTGGCTGGCGGTCAGGATGATGCCGCCCTTGCAGCCGAAATGGCGCACCGCGAACGAGAGCATCGGCGTGGGCACCAGCTCGGGGTAGATATAGACGCGGATGCCGTTGGCGGCCAGCACGCCCGCGGCAAAGCGCGAGAACGTGTCGGATTTGATGCGCGAATCATAGGCGATGGCAACGCTCGGCGCGTCGTAGGTCTCGTTGAGATAGGAGGCGAGGCCCTGCGTCGCCTGACCCACGGTGTAGACGTTCATGCGGTTGGTGCCCGCGCCGATCACGCCGCGCAGACCGGCGGTACCGAACTCCAGATTCTTATAGAACCGGTCGAGAATCGCGTCCTCGTCGCCTTCGATCTGCGCAAGCTCCGCGGCAAGATCGGGGTCGAGCGTCGCCCGTTCCTTCCAGCGCGCATAGAGCGCTTTGATATCGTTCATCGAAAATACCTCCCGAATCATAATCTTATATTATTTTATCACTCTGAACTTTATGTTGTCAAGAAAAACCATGCTGAAATTCGCCTGCGGCATAAAAAAAGCATGAACCCCGCCGACGGGCGCATACTAATGGCGGTGATGCATGTTGAAAAAGTGGAAAGCAGCCGCGGCCGGGCTGTTCATCGGCCTTTGCAACGCGGTGTTCGGCGCGGGCGGCGGCCTGCTGGCGGTGCCGTATTTCAGACGGCAGGGGCTTGCGCAGAGGGACGCGCAGGCGCTCTCACTTTCGGTCACGCTGCCGCTGTCGGCGCTCTCGGCGGCGGTCTATCTCGGGCAGGGCTTCGTCACGCTTTCGGACGCGCTGCGGTTCTGGCCGGCGGGCCTGCTCGGCGCCGCGGCCGGGGCGCTGCTGCTGCCGCGGTGTTCCAACCGAGCGCTGCAGGCGGCGTTTTCGGCGCTGATGCTCTGGTGCGGCGTGCGGCTGCTTCTGGGAGGCTGACGATGCATCTGTTCTCTTATCTTGCCGCCTTTGCCGCCGGCCTTTGCGGCGCCATGGGCTTCGGCAGCGGCACGGTGCTGCTGCTCTATCTGACGACCGTGCTTGCCCTTGACCAGCAGACGGCGCAGGGGATCAACCTGCTGTTCTTTCTGCCGTGCGGCGCGCTGGCGTTCTGCGTCTACGCCTGCCGGCGCGCATTGCCGCTGCGGCGGGCGGCGGCGCTGGTCCTGCTGTCGCTGCCGGGGGCGGTGCTCGGCTTTTTTTTGCTGCGCCTTTTGCCGGTTGCGCTGCTGCGCCGGGCCTTCGGCGGCTTCCTCGTCGTGCTCGCGTTCGCGGGCCTCCGGGGTATGAAAAAGCAGCGGCCGGACTGACCGCTGCTGTTTGATTTTCCGTTGATTCAAGAATCCCGCCGTGCCGGTCCGGCGTGTATAACCTGCATAAAGCAGGGTGGTGATAGCCGCGCAGGTTCGCGCTCCCTTCGTCCGCGAAAGCGGGAGGTCTGCAATCCGCTGCGCGAGCATCTCTCCTTAAAAAGGGTGTTGGGTTATAATCGTCGGGTTGTCGCACACGGCAGGACATTTTCAGTATTTGTCAGTCTTCGTCGTCCGATTCATACTTTTCGATCAGCCGGTCTTCGAAAATATTGCCGATTTCGTTGAATTCGTCTTCGTCTTCTATCTGGATGAGATAGTGTTCTCCGTCCTCCTCCAGGACCTTGAGAATCAGCACGTCGCCGTCGTCGTCCAATATTTCCTCGTCGTCCTCCAGAACAGGGATCAGCGCAACATAGCGGTCGCCGGAATCGGTCTCAATACGATCCAGTTCTTCAAAGAGATGTTCTTTACCGTCGTCGTCCACGACAGTTACGAGATCCATATCCATATTGATTTCGTCGCCCATTGGAATCACCTTCATTCTTTTGATTTCCGCTTTTATTGTA
>JAEEUW010000060.1 GCA_016290665.1 Clostridiaceae bacterium
AGACGCGGACGGCGTTTTCTTCCTTCGCCGTATCCGAAGCCCGGGGCTTTCTTTCTCTTTTCTGCGGACTTTCTCTTTCTTTCGCCCGAAAGAAAGAGAAACCGCGGTCTTGGTTAAAACTGCCGTCAGCGGCGCGGGAAGCACTCATCTGCAGCTGCCGCGGCAAAGCGGGCGGCGGCTCCCTTCGCGGGCGAGCGTTCTCCGCGGCGCCCCACGCAGCGCGTGTCCCGCCATATCATAAAGCCCTGCCCCTGTTCCGCCGCATAAAAAAACCGCCGGTCTCCCGGCGGCATTTTTTTAGCTGTTATTCCGCTTGCATCACGCGGCCGACCACTTCGCTGTCGGTGACGACGTGGGAGAAGAAGAACTCCTCGCGCTCGCGGGAATTGACCACGGTGACGGGCTTGATCTGGTTGAGTACCACACCCTTCTGCCGCAGCGATTCGCGGTAGTCCCAGTAGGTCTTGTCCTTGAGAATCAGAATCTCCGGGCGGTTGAGCATACCCCAGCGGCGGTACTTCGCATATTTTTCGTTGACGCCGTGGAGTTCCTCGTCCAGAAGGTCGATGAACTTCTGGCGGTCCTCTTCGCTCATGTTTTCGCCGTCCTTGACCTCGCAGAGCATCACGTAGCGCGGCGGCTTGGTGCCCAGATCCGGCCAGAAGGAATGGCCGACGAGCTCCAGCCCCGCCTTGCGGGCGCTTTCCTTGGCCGCAAAGTCCACCATCTGCGTGCTGCTCTTTTCGTTTGCCACGTTCATGCTCAGGTTCTGGCGATACAGCAGCTCCACGCGCGGGGTGTTGTGATACATCTTGGTCACGGTGTAGACGTCGTAGGTGCGGTAGCGATACAGACCCGAGAAATTCGAAACGATCATCTCGTAGCACTTGCCGACCTCCAGCTCGTCGATCAGCAGCGGCTTCTGGGTCGCGTCGGTCTCTTCGTCGCCCTCGTTTACCGGCAGGAACTCGAAGAAGATGCACCACGGCAGCAGCACGGCGTCGGATACGTTGAGCTCCACCGGCGTGGCGAAGTAGCCCTCGGCGGCGGCATAGCCGCAGTTGTGCAGCGGCAGGTCGCCCACGGAACGGCGCAGCTTGTCGATATACAGCGACAGGTTGGAGCCCATCATGCCGTAGGCCCAGGTCAGGCGCGGCCAGATGCGCGGCGCGATTGGCGTGTCGAAGCCCTTTTCAAACTCCTTGCGCAAAAACGCGGCGCGTTCCGGGTTGGGCTTGAACTTCTTTTCATACTTTTTGCGCAGCTCCGGCGTGATCTTGATGTCCGGGTTGATGGTGCCCTTTTCGATATCGTCGCACAGCATTTCCCAGTGCTCTTCCAGATAGTCGAACATGGTGGTGAGCAGCGTGACGACCATGGAGCCGAGGTAGCTGACCTTTTCGTTTTCCAGCGCAAAGCGCAGCTGCAGATAGGAGGTGTCAAGCAGCTCTTCGTGCTCGGGCTTCAGCAGCGATACGGGCGACGTGGAAAAGAACGGCGTGATCATGCGCAGATAGTCCAGCGGAATCTGGCCGGCGCCGTTGCAGCGCTTGCCGTCCTCCAGCTTGTGGCCGGTGAGAATCAGCACCAGCGGGCCCATCTGGGGCGGCAGCTTGACGCCCTTGTTCTTTTTGAGCCAGTGGGCGGCGGTGGAAACCGAAACCGAAAAGCCGATGCACTGCATCTTCCACAGATCGTTGGCGCTCTTGGGCAGAATCTTCGGCTTGCCCACCGAGCCGGACGAGGAGCAGTAGCGGATGTTGGGACCGGAGAACATCAGGTTCTTTTCTTTGTTCTGAATCATGCGGTCCACCAGCGGCTCATAGTCGCTGTAATCGGTCAGGGGCACCAGCCGCTGATAGTCTTCGATGGAATGGATCTGATCAAAATGGAACTTTTTGCCCAGCTCGCAGTTTTTGTTGCGGCGCACGATCTTCTTGAGCGTGCTGCGCTGCGCTTTCATGGGGTCCTTGGTGTAGTGGTTGATTTCTGCCAGAGAAACGTCTCCGAGCCAGATGCCGAGGTCGGAAAAAGACATGGGTTCAACATCCTTTCATGGGTGCTTTTTTTGTTCTTTGCGGTCCGCTCCAGCGGCGGCGCTTATCCAAATCATTTTACCACAGCGCCCGCTGTTTTGCAAGCGTTTTGCGGGAAGTCCAACAATTGTCTCAAAGATTCTCACGAATTGCAGCGGCTCATGGCTTCGTCGATGCTGCCGCCCACGATCAGACCGATCGCCTCGCAGCAGCGTTCGGCCACGTCCTGCAGCGTCTTGAGCTCGTCCTTTGAAAACGGCGACGTGACCCAGTCGGCCAGGTCGTAATCCGGGTGCGGCTTGGCGCCGATACCGATCTTGATCCGTGGGAACGTGTCGGCCCCCAGATGATAGATGATGTTTTTGATTCCGTTGTGGCCGCCGTCGGTGCCCTTGCGGCGGATGCGCAGCCGCCCCGGCTCCAGACTGACGTCGTCAAAGATCACGAGAATGCGCTCCGGGGGGATCTTATAGAAGGCCGCCGCGTCGCGCACGGCTTCGCCGCTGAGATTCATGAACGTCTGCGGCTTCATCAGCAGGCAGCGTCCGCCCGGAAGGCGCGCATCGCCCAGCAGCGATTTGAACCGCAGCCGGTCGATTTTCACGCCCTGCTTCTGCGCAAAGTAATCGAGGCACAGAAAGCCGGCGTTGTGCCGCGTGAATTCATATTTCTTGCCGGGGTTACCCAGCCCGACGATCAGCCAGTCATAGACAGCGCCGGATTCAAACTTTTTGCGGAAAAACATGGTTCTCTTTCTCCACTCTACTCAGGATTTGATCGTTTATTCCATGCCCTTGTATGGTTTCTTTTTTGTGACCCAGCCTTCCTTGTTGACCTGCTTTGCGCGGGCGATGGCCAGCGCGTTTTCGGGCACGTCGTTCGTGATGGTGGAGCCGGCGGCGGTGTAGCCGTAATCGCCCACGGTGACGGGCGCGATCAGGTTCGTGTTGCAGCCGATGAAGCAGTGGTCGCCGATCGTGGTGCGGAACTTTTCTTTGCCGGTGTAGTTGACCGTGACCGTGCCGCAGCCGAAGTTGACCTCTTTGCCCACGTCGCTGTCGCCCACATAGGTCAGGTGCGACACCTTGGTGCCGTCGCCGATGGTGGAGTTCTTGACCTCCACAAAGTTGCCGAGGTGCACCCCGTCGCCGAGCGCCGTGTTCGGCCGGATGTGGACGAACGGGCCGATGCTGCAGCCCTTGCCGACCTGCGCGTCAACGCCGTGGACCTGGCAAAGCTCGCTGCCCGCGCCCACCGAAACGTTGTGCAGAATCGTGCCCGGGCCGATCACGCAGCCGTCGCCGACCGCCGTGTCGCCGGTCAGGATGCAGCCGGAAAGAATCACGCAGTCTTTGCCCAGCGTCACCGTCGGCGCAATCAGCACGTCGGACGGGAAGGGGATGACGGCGCCCTGCGCGGCGAGACGGCGCACCTGCTGCGCGCGCTCCGCTTCGGCGGTCTCCCTGATGATTTGAATCGCAGCCGGATGCATACGACACACCTCCGAATTGTTGTTTGTACTATTATGACAAGAAACGGCGCAAGATGCAAGCGGTTTGAAAAATAAAGCGAAAAAACCGATTTATTTTTGGCAAAACCATGGATAATTATCTTCTTTTATGTTATAATCATTCTAATTATATGATTCTTTTCCTCAAAAGTAGAGAGCAAACGGAGGGACGGACCTATGGAACAACACGCCGACGGCGAACGCGAGCTGCTTGTCGGGCGCAACGCGGTGCTGGAAGCGCTGAAAAGCGGGCGCGAAATCAACACGCTGCTCGTGGCTAAAGGGGAGCGCGGCGGCTCCGTCGGCCGCATTCTGGCCGACTGCCGCGACCGGCGCATTGTGATCAAGGAAGTGGATAAGCGCAAGCTCGACTTTCTTTGCGGGCAGGGGAACCATCAGGGCGTTGCCGCCTATGTGGCCGCCCACGCCTACGCCGAGCTGGACGATCTGTTCGCGCTGGCGCAGGCACGCGGCGAAGCGCCGTTCTTCCTCGTGTGCGACAATCTGGAGGATCCCCACAACCTCGGCGCGGTGATCCGCACCGCGGAGGCCGCGGGCGCCCACGGGGTGATCATCCCCAAGCGGCACGGCGTGGGGCTCACCTGGGCCGTGGCCAAGGCTGCGGCCGGCGCGCTGGAATACATGCCCGTGGCGCGGGTGGGCAACCTTGCCGCCGCGCTGGATCAGCTCAAGGCGCGCGGCGTGTGGGTCTATGCCGCCGACATGGACGGCACGCCCTGGTGCGACGTGTCGTTTTCGGGCGGCGTGGCGCTGATCGTGGGCGCCGAGGGCAGCGGCGTGAGCCGTCTTCTGCGCGAAAAGAGCGATTTTATCGTGTCGCTGCCGATGAAGGGAAAAATCAATTCGCTCAACGCCTCCGTGGCGGCGGGCATTCTGATGTATGAAGTTTCGCGTCAGCGCACGCGGGAAACAGGGAAGGGGTAAGCATAATGGCAGAACAATTCAAGGAACACGACCTGTTCAGCGAAGATTTTGAGGCCGAGGCCAGACGTCTGCTGGAGGATACCGGCTTCACGAAGGAGCCGGAGCAGCCGGAGCCGGCTGCCAAAGAGACCAAAGAAAGCATCGACGACATCAACGCGCTGCTGCTTTCGGTGGGGCTGTCGCCGATTGAGCGCGACGCGCCCGCGCCGCCGGACGCGCTGGAAAAGACGCGCCATTTTGAAGCCCCGCCCGCCCCGGAGGCGGACGACGGCAAAACGCGCCACTTTACGCCCCCGACCGCGAAGAAGGCGCCCCCGAAGCCGACCTTCGGCACCGGCCAGATGGTGCTGGACGGCTATGACGACGAGGACGCCCCGCGCCGCGTGAACGAAGCGGAGGTGGAAGCCCGGCTGCAGGAGAGCCGCAAGAATCTGGTGGAAAACTTCCGCGTGCTGCAGGGCGAACGCGAGGACAACACGATTCTGGAAAAGCAGGCGACCGGCGACGGCGCCAACAGCGTGTTCGATTCGCTGGAGGTCCGCGAGGGCGAGCCGCTGTTTGACGCGGTGGAAAAGGCCGACAAAAAAACGCTCGCCTCGCTCAAAAAGCTGGGCGCCCGCGCCGTGCAGACGGTGCAGCAGATTGCCAGAGCCGACCGCCGCACCGTGCAGCTGCTGGACGCCCGCGTGACGAAGGAGTCGCTGTCGCAGGCCCGCGCCCGCGTGAAAAAGCAGACCATTGCCCTCGGCGTGCTGTTTGCGCTGTCGCTGCTGCTCAACCTCTTCGGCGCGTTCTATACGCCCGGCGGCTCGCTGGAATTCCTGTTCGGCCACGGCGCAAGACTGTTCACCCTGCTCAACCTGCTGCTGCTTGCCGGCGGCGTGCTGACCGTGCTGCGCGACGTGCGCGACGGTCTGCAGACGCTGGCGCAAAAGAGCTGGAGCTACCACGCCATGCTCGTCGTGCTGGACGCCGCGGTGCTGCTGCACACGCTGATCATGCTGGCCTTCGGCATGGACGAGAGCACGGGCCTCGTCAGCTTTTCGCTGTGCGCGCTGTTCCTGTCGCTGGTGGAATACGCCGGCAATCTCGTGCGGCTGCACACCGTGCAGGGCGACCTCGCCGTGATGATGCACGCCGGGCAGCTGCAGGGTCTGCGCCCGCTGGAAAACGAGACTGACGCCGCCGCGCTGGGCCGCGGCTTCACCGAAAAGAAGCACCCGCAGATTCTGCTTTCGGCCGACGTGCCCGCGCTGCCCGACGCCGACGCGCTGACGGCGCAGACGGACCCGCACGGCAAGCTCTATTTCTTCGGCACGGCAGCCGCGTTTGTTGCGGCCTTCGCCTTTGCGCTGGCCCGGGCCATCATTCAGAAGAACGCGCTGCTGTTCTTCTCGGCCTTCCTTTCCTGCGCCTTCCTTTGCGCGCCGTTCATGCGCGGCGTGATTTCCGTTTTGCTCAAGACGAAGAACGACGCCTCGCTCGGCAAAGACGGGCTGGTCGTTTCGGGCGCCGAGGCCGCGCTGTCGCTTGGCAAAGCCGACGCCGCCGCCGTGGACGCGGGCGACCTGTTCACCGTGGAGGTTTCGCGCTTCCGCCCCGTGCCGGGCGGCCGGATGAACCGCACCGACGCCGCAATCTATGCGGCCGCGTGCCTGTGCCGCACCCGCAGCCTGCTGGCCGACGCCTTCGGCGATTTTCTCAGCCAGACCGGCGTGGAAGCGCCGGCGGCCGAAGACCTGCAGTATGAGGACCGGCTCGGCTATTCCTGCTGGATCGTGGGCCGCCGCGTGCTGGTCGGCACGCGCGACATGCTGGTGCAGCACTCCATCTCCGTTCCGTCGGCGGCCGAGGAAGCCGCCTATGCGGGCAAGGATCAGGTGCTTTACGTTGCGGTGGAGGGCATCGTTGCCGCCACGTTCCTGGTGCGCTATCAGGTGCGTCCCGCCGTGCGCGCCGCCGTGCGCGGGTTCAATAAATCCGGCCTTGTGCTGCTTCTGACCTGCGGCGACCCGAGCCTCAGCGAAGCGCTGGTGGCCAAAAAGCTTTCGCTGGACGTCGCCGCCATCAAGATTGCCGACCAGAAGGGCGCAAAGCTGCTGGAAGAGCAGCGCGCCGCCGCGCTTGAAACCGCGCCGGGCCTGCTTTGCGCCAAGGGCCGTCAGGGCGTTCTGCCGCTGATCCGCGCGGCGCTGGGCCTCTATGAAGGCGAACGGCTCGCGGGCATCGTACACATCGCTTCGCTGGCGTTTTGCTTCCTGCTTCTGATTCTTTGCATCCTGTTCAAGATTTCGGCCTTCTTCCTGCCGCCGACAATCGTTTTCCTGCATCTGCTCTGGAGCCTGGCCGCCTACTACGTGGGCACCACGCGGCTCCCGAAGTAACTCTGAACCAAAGGTGGTATCACACAAATGGAACAACTCATAACCGTGGAAGATCTGCATAAGTCCTACGGCAGCAAAACCGTGCTGGACGGCGTCTCGTTCACCGCGGCGCCCGGCCAGATCATCGGTCTGCTCGGCCCCAACGGCTGCGGCAAAACCACGCTGATCAAGATTCTGACCGGTCTCATCAAGGACCACACCGGCACGGTGCGGATCAACAACGAGGAGCCCGGCGCCTATACCAAAAGCATCGTGGCCTATCTGCCCGAAAAGACCTATCTGCCCGACTGGATGCGCCCGGCGGACGCGATCGGCTACTTCTCCGATTTTTACAAGGACTTTGATAAGGACAAGGCCGTCGAGATGGTCTCGCGCTTCGGCCTCGATATGAAGCAGCGGGTCAAGACCATGTCGAAGGGCCAGCAGGAAAAGCTGCGGCTGCTGCTCGTCATCTGCCGCAACGCCGAGCTGTATATCCTCGACGAGCCGCTGGGGGGCGTGGACCCCGCCGCGCGCGCCAAGATCCTCGACCTGATCTTGGAAAACCACGCCGCGAACTCCACCGTGCTGATTTCGACCCACCTGATCTCGGACGTCGAAGCGATCTTCGACCGGGTGCTGATGATCAGCGAGGGCAAGCTGATCGTGAACGCGCACGTCAACGAACTGCGCGAAAACGGCAAAACCGTGGAAGACGTGTTCAAGGAGGTGTTCAGCTATGCTTGGTAAGCTGCTTAAGCATGAATTCCGCCAGTCGGCGCGGTCGGTTTCGCTGATCTATGCCTGCGCGGCCGCCGTGATCGCCTTCATCTTCGTCGGCATGCTGACAAAGATCACCTGGATCGGCGTGGTCGGCTCCATCGTGCTGTATATCACCGCGCTGGTCGGCGTTATGATGACGCTGGTTTCGGTGATCAAGAATTTCTATGACACGCTCTATTCCAACCAGGGCTACCTGAGCTTCACGCTGCCGGTCAACTGCGCGAGCCTTTTGGGCAGCAAGGTGATTGCGGCCATCGTCTGGGTGATCCTGTCGTTCGTGCTGGCGGCGGTCTGCTTCCTCGTCATCGCCATGAACGCCAAGGCGGTCGCCGAGGGCTCGATGGCTGGCATCTGGGATATCATCGAGCTGACCGGACTCAAGGAGATGCTGCCCTCGGGCGCCACGCTGGTCAAGCTGGGCATCCTCTTTGCGGTGTCGGTGCTGCTGCTGGTGTTCACCTTCGTCGGCTTCGTCTTTTTTGCCGTCACGATGGCCAACACCCGCGTGCTGCAAAAGCACCCGAAGCTGTTCGGCTTTCTGATCTTCTTCTTCACCTACGGCGTGACGAACGCCGTGGGCACCAAGCTGACCTATTCGGTGCCGCTGTCGCTGGAGATTACGACCGAAGACGTGAAGCTGGCCTTTGTTGCCATGGACCAGAGCAGCGGCATGCTGTCCTACGGTCTGGCCGGCGTGTTGTTCATGGCGCTGGTCGCCGTCGGTCTGCTGCTGCTGACCGGCTGGATCATGGAGCATAAGGTCAATATTAAATAAAAAAGCCAAAGGGGTTGTTGTGTTCATGTTCTCCATTTGAATACAGCAGCCCGTTCTCTTTTTTGATTCCAAAATTCTTTCAGGAAATGAGGTTTCCGCCATGACAAGACAACCCATCGACGGCCTGCGCGAATGGCAGAGCGACCCGACGATCACCGGCGTCAACCGGCTGCCCCAGCGCGCCACGTTTTATCCGTTTGCCGACCCAGCGGCGGCAAAAAGGAATCTGCCCTTTGCGTCGGACCGCTGCCTGTGCCTGAACGGCCGGTGGCAGTTCCTTTATTGCGGCAGGCTTGCCGAAAAGCCGGCCGGCTTCTTTCGGCCGGACTTCGACGCGGCGGCGTTCGGCGAGATCCCGGTGCCGTCCTCGTGGCAGATGCAGGGCCACGGCGTTGCGCAGTACTGCAACGTGCAGTATCCCTGGGAAGGGAACGAGCCGCTGACGCCGCCCTTTGCGCCCACCGAGACCAACAGCGTCGGCCTGTACCGCAAAACGGTGATGCTGGACGCGGAATTCCTCTCGCTCGGCCGCGTGATCCTCACCTTTGAGGGCGTGGAATCGGCCTTTTATCTCTATGTTAACGGCGCCCCCGCCGGCTACAGCGAGGGCACCTTCCGCCGCAGCGAGTTCGACGTGACCGATCTGCTGCAGCCCGGCGAAAACCTGATTGCCGCCGAGGTCTACCGCTGGTGCACCGGCAGCTGGCTGGAGGACCAGGACTTCTTCCGCCTGGCCGGCATCTTCCGCGACGTTTATCTCACGGCAAGACCGGCGCAGCATCTGTGCGACCTGGCCGTGACCGCCGAGCCCGACCCGCGCTTCCGCGACGGCAAGGTGGCGGCGGTTCTGACGCTGGCGCAGGCCGACCGGGGCACCGAAGCGGAAATGACCGTCTTCGATATGAACGGCGCCACGGTGGCCTTCGATTCCGCCGTGACGGACGGCAGCGCCAAGGTGCGCCTGGCCGCCACCGTTCCGGGGGTGAAGCTCTGGTCGGCGGAAACGCCCGAGCTCTACACCGTGCTGATCCTTTTGCGCGACGAAAGCGGCGAAACGCTGGAATGCACCGCCGTGCGCACGGGCTTCCGTCGGATCGAGATCAAAGACGGCGTGGTCTTCCTCAACGGCAGGCGTCTGCTGCTCAAGGGCACCAACCGCCACGAGTTCTCCTGCGACACGGGCCGCGCGATCGACCGCGAAACGATGATCGCGGACATCCTCACGATGAAGCGCAGCAACATCAACGCCGTGCGCACCTCGCACTACCCGAACCACCCCGACTGGTACACCCTGTGCGACGAATACGGCCTTTACGTGATTGACGAAAACGATCTGGAAACCCACGGCGCCCGGTTTTCCGAACCGCCCGCGCCGCCGCTGATTCCCGGCAGCGAGCCCGCATGGACGCCCTGCTGCCTCGACCGCATTTCCTGCCTGTATGAGCGCGACAAGAACCACCCGAGCATCCTGTTCTGGTCGCTCGGCAACGAATGCTCCGGCGGCACGAATTTCAAGGTCATGTACGACTACCTCAAGGAGAAGGACCCCTCCCGCCCGGTGCACTATGAATCGATCTGGGACGACTTTGAAAACGACAAAGACGTGACCGATGTCTGGTCCATGATGTACGCGAAGCCGTGGAACATCGAGGACTTCATGCAAAAGCACCCCGAAAAGCCCTTCATGCTCTGCGAATATACCCACGCCATGGGCAACTCCTGCGGGGGCAACGACAAATACATGGCGCTGTTCCAAAAGCACCCCGGCTTCTTCGGCGCCTTCGTCTGGGACTTCGTCGACCAGGCCGTGCGCCTGACGGCGAAGGACGGCACGTCCTACATCGGCTACGGCGGCGACAGCGGCGAGTGGCCCCACGACGGCAACTTCTGCGGCGACGGTCTGCTGTTTGCCGACCGCACCGAAAGCCCCAAGCTTTGGGAAATGAAGCGGCTCTATCAGAACGTGACGTTCCGCGCCGTCCGCGCCGAAACGGGCGAGCTTGAGATCACCAACGAATTCCTTTTCACCGACCTTTCGGCGTTCAACCTGCACTGGCAGCAGATCTCGGGCAACCGCGTGGTGAACAGCGGCGACCGGATCGTGGCCGCCGCGCCGGGCGAGACCGTGCGCGTGCAGCTCGGGCTCGGCAAGCCGCCCGAGGGCGAATGGTATCTGAGCGTCTTCTTTGAGCTGAAGGACAACACCTCCTGGGCCAAGGCGGGCCACGTGGTCGCCAAGGCGCAGTTCACCGTAAACGAAGGCAAATGGCGCCGCCGCAGCGTGGAAAGCAGCGAGCGCATGACCATGCGCACCGAATACGGCACGCTGTATCTGCAGGGCGGCGTCCTGTCGGCGGCGGTCTCGCGCCGCAGCGGCCGGCTCTACAGCCTCAAAAAGAACGGCACGGAGCTGCTGAACGGCGATATTGCGCCCACGTTCTGGCGCGCGCTGACCGACAACGACCGCGGCTGCAAACAGGGCGTGCGCTGCGCCGTGTGGCGCGACGCCGGCGAAAGCGCGGGCTTCCGTATCGAGGAAGTGAAGCACAACGGCAGATCCGTCACGGTCCGCACCCGCTTCTGGGCGCCCACGCAGCCGGAGAGCACCGGCACGCTCGACTATACCTTCGGCGCAAACGGCGTGAAGGTCGATTTCTCGTTCACGCCGCACGAGGGTCTGCCCGAGGTGCCGCTGGTCGGCCTGCTGCTGCCGCTCGTGAACCGCTACCACACGCTGCAGTACCTCGGCCGCGGCCCGCACGAAAACTACGTTGACCGCAAAGAGAGCGCCGACGTCGGCCTGTACCGCATCCCGATCTCCGACCTCTACGTGCCCTATCTGAAGCCGCAGGAGCACGGCGAACGCACCGACGTGCGCCACGCGAAGCTGATCGGCCCCAAGGGCGACCTGACGCTGGAGGCTGCCGACGTGATGGAGCTCAACGTCAGCCCATGGTCGGCAAAGACGCTGGAAGAAACGGCCCACGGCTATGCGCTGCCGCAAAGCGACGTCCTCTTCGTGCGCCCGGCGGCCTGCCAGATGGGCGTCGGCGGCTACGACAGCTGGGGCGCCCATACGCTGGACGAATACAAGCTCTTTGCAGGCAAAACCTATCAATTCAGCTTTACGATACTTCTTTGACCGAAAGGACGGAACCGACTATGAAAAAGCAAAGCAATCCCGTTGCCGCCGTCTGCGCGGTGACCACGCTGCTCGTGCTGCAGTTCGCCGTGCGCCGCTGCATGAAGAAATACGGCAGGGGCTGAGCCATGGCAGAGCAAACCCCGCGGGCGGGCAAGGGCAACGGCTGCCCGCTCTTCAAGCAATGCGGCGGCTGCCAGCTGCAGAACCTGACCTACCCCGAGCAACTGCAGTATAAGCAGGTCAAATGCATCCGGCTGCTGTCGCGGTTCGGCCACGTGGACGAGATCGTCGGCATGGCGCGTCCCCTGCATTACCGCAACAAGGTGCAGGCGGCCTTCGGCGTCAGAAACGGTAAAATCATCTCGGGCGTCTATCAGTCCAAAAGCCACCGCATCGTCAACGTGGACGACTGCAGGCTGGAGGATGAGACCGCCGACGCGATCATTGTCACGATCCGCGCGCTGCTGCCCCGGTTCAGGCTCACGCCCTACAACGAAGACACGGGCAGGGGCTTTCTGCGCCACGTGCTGGTCCGGCGCGGCTTCAAAACGGGCGAAGTGATGGTCGTGCTGGTCACGCCGGACAGCCTGTTTCCGAAAAAGGACGCCTTTCTGCACGAGCTTTTGCGCCGTCACCCGGAAATCACCACGGTGATCCAGAGCGTCAACGGCGCAAAAACGAGCCTCGTGCTCGGCAAGCGGGAGCTCGTTCTCTTCGGCAAGGGCTATATCGAGGACGTGCTGTGCGGCTGCCGGTTCCGGCTCTCGCCGCGGTCATTCTATCAGATCAACCCCGTGCAGACCGAGGTGCTCTACGGCAAGGCGCTGGCGTTCGCCGCGCTGACGGGCAGCGAGACCGTGCTCGACGCGTACTGCGGGATCGGCACCATCGGCCTTTGCGCCGCCAAACACGCGAAGCAGGTGATCGGCGTGGAGCTGAACGCCGACGCCGTGCGCGACGCGAAGCAGAATGCAAAGCTGAACGGCGCCGCCAACGCGCGCTTTTTCTGCGCCGACGCGGGCCGCTTCATGACCGAGGCGGCGAAGGCGGGCGACAGGATCGACGTTTTGTTCATGGACCCGCCGCGCGCGGGCAGCGATCTGCCGTTCCTCAAAAGCGCGGCCGCCCTTGCGCCGAAGCGCATCGTCTATATCTCCTGCAACCCCGAAACGCTGGCGCGCGACCTCGGCTTCCTTTGCAAAAATGGCTATCAGGTGAAGCGAATGCAGCCGGTGGATATGTTCCCGCATACGGGGCATGTGGAAGTCGTTGTGTCGTTGTCACGACAATGAATTGCCCTTGCGGGCATGAATTGTCCTGCGGACATGAATTGCGCCTGACGGCGCATGCATTGACCTTCGGTCATTTGCTCATGGCGCAGCCAATTCACGGCGCGAAGCGCCCATTCATCATCCCTGCGCCTTTGGCGCACGAAAGGAGCCCACGCCTATGCCCATTCCCATCGAAACCGCTGTGTGCGGAGACTTCACCATGGACTTTTTCCGCTTCGGGAGCGGCAAAACGCCCCTTGTGATTTTACCGGGCCTCAGCGTCGACAGCGTCATGCGCTATGCGCAAAGCGTGGCGAACGCCTATCAGCTTCTGGCAAAGGACTTCACCGTTTTTGTCTTTGACCGCCGCAAAGATCTGCCCGCGGGCTATGCCGTCCGTGACATGGCGCACGACACCGCGGCGGCGTTGGCGGCGCTGGGTCTCCGCCGGGCCTGCGTGTTCGGCGCGTCGCAGGGCGGCATGATCGCCATGCAGTTGGCGCTGGATCACCCGGAGATGGTGCAAAAGCTGGCGCTCGGCTCCGCGTCGGCACGGGTGGAACCGCCGCAGTTCCGGGTCATCGCGCGGTGGATCGCGCTTGCAAAGGCGGGCGACGCCGCGGCGCTCTATCGGGCGTTCGGCGAAGCGCTTTATCCGCCGGACTTCTTCGCGCGGCTGCGGCCGCTGCTGGAAGAAACGGCAAAGACCGTGACCGAAGCCGACCTTTGCCGGTTCGCGGCCCTTGCCGGGGCGGCAGAGGGGTTCAACGTGCTGGACGCGCTGGGTCAGCTCGCCTGCCCGGTGCTGGTACTCGGGGCAGAGGACGACCGCGTTTTGGGCGGCGAGGCGTCGCGGGCGATCGCGCGGGCGATCCCCCGGGCGGAGCTGCATATGTATGACGGCTTCGGCCACGCGGCGTATGACTTGGCGCCGGATTATAAGGAGCGGCTTTTGCGGTTCTTTGCGCCTTGCGGCGCGTGAATTGCCCTTGCGGGCATGAATTGCCTGACGGCATGAATTGCGCCTGCGGCGCATGAATTGTCCTGCGGACATTCCTTCATGGCGCGAAGCGCCAATTCACGGAGCGAAGCGAGAATTCACGGAGCGAAGCGCAAATCATGGCGAAGCCAATTCATGACGGCGCAGCCGTCGATTCATTCCGCGCAGTGCGCGACGATCGCATTTGCGCAGCAAATATATCGCACGGCGCAGCCGTATATCGCGGGAAAGGAAGGATGAAGACAATGAACAAAAAGAATCTGGACGAGCTGGTTCAAAACTATATTAAAGATTTCGATTTTATCAATAATGATCACGCAGAGTATTACAAATGGGAGGCTGTTGAGGTTTTTCAACAAAACTGGAATACTGATGCGCCTGATTTCGCTTCCATGTTTAAAGCTGCAACTTCCAAAACATATAACTTAATCAATAATCATGTGGCACAGCCGGTAAACGGAATTATTAAGCTTGCCGAAAACAAGGAGTTGACAGAACAGGTTCGGGAACTGTTTCGCTTTCTCTTTTATACAGAGGACAATGGGGTTATTTCCAATCGGCAGGAGAGAATCGAGCAGTTTGTAAAACAGGCAAACGCTTTGCTTGCAGTTCATGAACCCGGAAAATGGAAGTATGAACAGGATCTTCGTACCGGCTTAATGTATTTGAATATGTTTGCTCCGAGTCAAAACTATTTTTATAAAGCAACGCAAGCCCGCGCTTTTATGCAATGTATAGAATATGAAGATGATTTCGGCAGGGGCACAGAATTTGATCTGGAAACCTACTATGCAATGTGCGATTCATTAGTGGCTTATATCAAAGCGTCGCCGGAACTTCAGAAGAAACACAAGGATCGGATGACCGATAAAATGTATCGGGATGATGATTGGCACATCTTGGCGTTTGACTTGATCTATTGCGCGCTTTCTTACGACTTATATAAAGGAATAGATATTTTAGTTCCGGCAAAAGCCGTTTCAAAAATGGTTGTCGAACAGGAGAAACTGGTTGAACTGCAAAAAGAAATCACACAGTTACAGACGCACCTGTTCGAATTGGAAAAAGAATATGCAGCCTTTGAAGACATTTCAGCAGAAGGACTTGAACTTGATCACAGTGTTTTCGGAAAAGGAACAGTGGTTAAACAGGATAATAAGTATCTTACCATTAGGTTTGAAAAGGAAGAAAAACGCTTCTTGATTCCTGATTCATTCAAAACCGGGCGGTTGAAATTCCTTGACCCTGAAATCGGAGAATCAATCACAACAATGATAGAGCTGGAACATCAAATTGAGATTGCGGAAGAAGACTTAAAAGCGTTAAAAGCAAAACTGCGGAGAATGAGTTTGGTTGATTGAAGCGTTTTCAAATAAGAAAGGAAAAGGGAGACAATATGATGGCACAAAAGATTCGCAAGTATTACGAATCATTGTAATAACTATTAAAAGTTAATTTG
>JAEEUW010000138.1 GCA_016290665.1 Clostridiaceae bacterium
GCTTGTTGTGCCGCCGGTTTTGTTCGTGCTGCTCTCGCTGTTCTTTGGGCGCTACCCGCTGCCTGCGCGCGACGTGCTGGCGGCAGTGTTTCACCCGCAAAGCGTGCCGCCCGCGGCGAGGGTCGCCGTGTGGCAGCTGCGTTTGCCGCGGGCGCTGGCCGCCGCGTTCGTCGGCGCGTCGCTGGCGGTGTCCGGCGCGGCGTTTCAAAGCGTGTTCCGCAACCCGCTCGTCAGCTCCGGCATTCTCGGCGTTTCCAACGGCGCGGGCTTCGGCGCCTGCGTCGCCATCGTCTGCCTCGGCGGCGGGGTCTGGACCTATCTGCTCTCGTTCGTGTTCGCTCTTGCGGCGGTGGTGCTCAGCTGGTTCGCCGGGCGCATCTCCCGTGTGACCACGACCATCACGATGATTCTCGGCGGCACGATTGTCGGCGCGTTCTTCAGCGCGCTGGTGTCAATCATGAAATATATCGCCGACCCCTACAGCCAGTTGCCGAGCATCACCTTCTGGTTCATGGGCTCCTTTGCCTCGGTGGGCTGTTCCCAGCTGCCGGCGCTGATTCCCATGACGCTCGGCATGAGTCTTGTCGTTCTGTCGCGCTGGCGGCTCAACGTGCTTTCCATGGGCGAACGCGAGGCGGCCGCCCTCGGGCTGGACGTGCGCCGCTGCCGGTTTCTGGTGATCGGCGGGGCGTCGCTCTGCACGGCCGCCGCGGTCTGCATCAGCGGCACGATCGGCTGGGTCGGGCTGGTGATTCCGCATATCGGGCGGATGCTGGTCGGCAACAATAACCAGAGGCTGATTCCCGTCAGCCTTTCGCTCGGCGCCTGCTTCATGGTGCTCGTGGATCTGCTGTCGCGCACGCTGACCGGCGCGGAGATCCCCATCGGCATCCTCTGCGCGCTGATCGGGACGCCCTTCTTTGTCTATCTGCTCAAAAAGACGAGGGGAGGGGACTGGACGTGATTCTGGAGATCCGGGACTTTTCCTTCTCCTTCGGCGAAGCGCCGCTGCTGCGCGATCTGTCGCTTTCGGTGGACGCGGGCGAAATCGTCTGCCTGCTCGGGCCGAACGGCAGCGGCAAAACGACGCTGCTCGACTGCGCGCTGGGTTTTCACCGCTCGTATTCCGGCAGCATTACGCTTTGCGGCAAGGACGTGAGCGCCTGTTCCCGTCCGCAGCTTGCCGCGAAGGTCGCCTACGTGCCGCAGCTCCACCGGCCCGCGTTTCCCTATACGGTGCGCGAGGCGGTGCTGATGGGCCGCACGGCGCACGCGGGGCTGTTCGGCGCTCCGGGCAGGGAAGACTATGCCCGGTGCGACGCGGCGCTGCGGCGCGTCGGAATCGAAGCGCTTGCCGACCGCCCCTACACCTCGCTTTCCGGCGGCGAGCTGAAGCTCGTGCTGCTGGCGCGCGCGCTGGCGCAGCAAACGCCGCTGATCGTGCTGGACGAGCCGACAAGCTCGCTGGACTTCAAAAACGAACTGCTGTTTCTGGAAACGCTGGCCGACCTTGTGAAAACCGACGGCATCGGCGTGCTCATGGCGACCCACGCCCTGCAGCATCCCTTCTATTTTGAAACGAAGCGTCTGCCGGTCAAAGCCGTCATGCTGCGCAGGGGAGAACCCGCCCGGACCGGCACGCCGACCGAGCTGCTGACGCCCCAGACCCTGCTGGACGTCTACGGCGTGCGCGCCGTTGTGCAGGAGGTGCCCGACGGAGCGGGCAACACCGTCAAAACGATTGCCGTGCTCGGCAGTGAACCAAAGGATGTGACACGATGAAGAAACGCGTTTCCGTGTTGCTTGCGCTGCTTCTGACGCTTGCGCTGCTTTGCGGCTGCGCCGGGCAGACGCCTGCGCCCGCAGCCGGCGTCACCGTTACCGACTGTGCGGGCCGCACCGTGACCGTGCCCGCCGACCCGCAGTCAATCGGCGTGCTCTGCCCGTTTTCCGGGCCGATGGTCGTCATGTTCGGCTGCGGCGACAGGATCACCGGCACCGTCAACAACGCCGCGCGCAGCAGACTGCTGCTGGAGATCTGCCCCGCGCTGGAGCAAGCCGCGGTGGTCAAGAACAGCGGCGCAATCAACGCCGAAGAGATCATGGCGCGGGGCACCGACCTGATTATCACGGACGCCGGCGTCTATGAAACCCCCGCCGAGCGCGACAAGCTCGACGCGATGGGCATTCCCTACGTCGTGATTGAGTTTCAGACGATGGAAGAGCAGCTTGAGGCCGTGCGCGTGCTGGGCGAAACGCTGCAGCAAAGCGAAAAGGCCGGGCGGTATATCCGCTGGTTCCGATCCGTGCTTGACCGCGTGGACGCGGCGGAGAAAACCGGAACCCCCGCGCGGCTCTATCATGCCGTCAACGAGGCCGTGCGCACCGATTACAAGGGCAGCTACTGCGCCGAATGGATTGCGCGCACCGGCGCGGCGAACGTCTCGCCGGAAAGCGGCAGCCTGAACATGGAGGGCAGCAAGGCCTATACCACGCTGGAACAGATCTATGCCTGGGATCCAGACCTGATCATCTGCAACGAAGCGCAGGTCGACGACTATATCCTTTCCGATGAAAAATGGACGGGCCTGTCCGCCGTGCAGAATGGGCGCGTCTATCAGATCCCGATCGGCGTCACGCGCATGGGCCACCCCACGAGCTTTGAAACCCCGCTGGCGCTGCTCTGGCTGATGAAGCTGCTGTATCCCGATACGTTCGAGGTCGATTTTGACGCGGAGCTCCGGGATTTCTATCAGACGTTTTTCGGCTTCACGCTCAGCGACGACTGGGTGGCGGCAATCATGGACGGCAGCGAGATGCGCACGCCGAAGACGAATTCGAAGGAGGAATAGCATGAACCTGTTTGTCTGCATTGACGACACCGACAACCTCGACAGCATCGGCACGGGCGAGCTGCTCGAAAACATGATGCGCGAGGCCGCCGTGCGCGGGCTCGCCAAAAGCGGCTTCGTGGTGCGCTACCAGTTTCTGGGGGACGACGCAATTCCCTATACCTCCCATACCAGCGCCATGTGCTGCACCGCGCAGTCCGGCGACCGCGCCGCGTTCACGG
>JAEEUW010000061.1 GCA_016290665.1 Clostridiaceae bacterium
ACGTACTTCTTGGCGCCCTTCAGCGCGGCGCAGCTGAGCTTGATCGCCTGCTTTGCGGCGCTGGTTTTGGCTTCCAGGCCCTTGGGCGTGCCGAGCTTGATGGTGAATTTCAGCTTCTTGGTGCCGGAATAGTTGCCGATCAGCGTGATCTTCACCACATAGGTGCCGACCTTCTTGCGGCCGGAGGCGTAGGTCACCTTATAGTCGGTGTCCTTCTGCAGCTTCTTGCCGGCGGCGTCCGTGACGACCACGGCCGGCTTCTTCGCCTTGCCGTCATAGATGTAGCTGGTCTTGCTGAGCGTGAAGCTCTTGACGCGCTTGACGGTGAGCGGCTTGCGCTCCAGACCGCAGACCGCGCAGACGCCCGTGATCAGACCGTCGTGCTTCGTGGTGGCCTTGGTGCCCTTGTTCAGATAGTTGTGGGGCAGCTTCGGCATGGTCGTGATGTCGTTGCGCGCGTCGCAGCGGGTGCAGTGGTGCGATTTATAGCCCTTCACGGTGCAGGTCGGTTCGGTATCGACCGTCCATTCCCCGCTCCAGTCGTGGCCCTGCGGGGGCAGGGTCTCGCGGTGGCCGATCTCGCCGCAGTTGGCGCAGATCTTATAGCGTTCGCCGCCGACTTCGCAGGTGAAGTTTTCTTCATAGATCCAGTCGCCCCAGTCGTGGCCGGTGGCGGGCACCACGAGCGTTTCGGATTCGTTGCACTCGGTGCAGTACTTCTTGATCAGGCCGTTCGCTTCGCAGGTGACCGGCGTGATCACTTCGGAAACAAAGTTGTGACCCTTGGCGGGCAGCTCTTCCGAAACGGAGCGCACCTCGCCGCAAACCTTGCACTTGGCGCCTTCGCTGCGGCCCGGTTCGGTGCAGGTGGGCGCAACGGCCGGGACGATCTCCCAGTCGTGGTCGGCCTTGGGAATCACCTTTTGCTCGATGAAGACCTTGTTGCAGCGCGCGCAGTGTCTGCCGGCGGTTTTGCCTTCCTTCTGGCAGGTGGCGGGCACTTCGGCGTCGTCCACGTAATCGTGGCCGAGCGCTTCCTGCACGTTGTCGTCATAGGTGTCGCCGCAGCGCTCGCAGGTATAGGGCGTCTTGCCCGCGGTCTCGCAGGTCGGCTTTACGGTTTCGCCCTTTTTCCATTTGTGGCCGAGCGCGGCAACCGGTCCGCAGCCGCTGATGACGGCGCCGCAGACGGAACAGACCTTGCCGGCCTCGCTGCCGGCCGTAGTGCAGGTGGCCGCAACGGCGGCAACGTCCTTGGGCGTGTGGGCAACGGTGTCGTATTTCTGAAGCTCAATTTTGCCGCAGCGGGCGCAGGTGTGCTGCTTTTCGCTCTGCTCGCCGCAGGTCGTCGCGGTTTTCGTCACGACCCATTCGCCCCAGTCGTGGCCGAGCGCGGCCTTCGCCTGATAGGTGGTGTAATCGCAGCGCGAGCAGGTCTGATAAGCGTCCCAGCCGATCTCGGTGCAGGTGGGCGCCTTGGCGGCGTGATCCACGTAGTCGTGGCCGAGCGGGGCGATGGTCTGCTTGCCGGCTTCCCAGGCGACGTAGTTGCAGCCCTCCTTGTTGCAGGTCCAGCCCTTGCCGTGGCCGGCCGCGGTGCAGGTGGGCGCAAGCGCGGGGATGTCCGCTTCCGCGTTGAAGGTGTGGTCGCCGTCATGCGCGGCCGTCGTCGTGAACGCCGCGGCGTTCGCAACGCTCAGCAGCATCAGCACCGCCAGCAGCGCGGCGAGACTCTTTTTCAAAAGATGATTCATAACGGATCTCCTTCCTGTTTTGTCCTGGTTCTATCATAAGCGAAGAATTTGACAAAAACAATGAATGATTTTTAAATTTTCATTTCGTTTTTCTTAATCCTGCGCCTCCAGCAGGAACGAGAACTGATAGTCCGTGCCCTTGTGCATGATGTAGGGGTCGCGCAGCGTGGCGCTGCCGGGCATATCGCCGCCGACGCCGCGCTGGGTCTGGTCGATGCAGACCGTGGTCAGGTCCATGTGGCCGAAGGAGTGGATGTGCGTCGCCTTGTCCAGCGCGTCGATCGTGTAATGGAAGCAGTTGAACGCGAAGGGGGTCTCCCCTGTCGCCGTCAGGCGCAGCGTGCGGCCGTCGGCGGAGGCGATCTCCAGCCAACGCACGTCGGTGCGGTGGCCGTTTTCCTGCGGACGCATGTAGTGGTGCTCCAGCTCGCTGACCGTCATCGCGTAGCGGCCGATCCGGGCGCCGGTCTTGCGGTCGCAGTAGTTTTCCTGCGGGCCGCGGCCATACCAGCTCACGCGGTCGAACGCGCGCGGCAGCGCGAATTTGAGGCCGAAGCGCAGCATATCGCGCGTGGCGGTGCCCGCGTGGGTGATCTCGATCGCGCCGTTCGTGAAGATGCGGTAGGTCACCTTGGCGTTTTTGAGGCCGGAGACCGTGACTGCGGTTTCAATCAGCGCGCCGTGGCTGAACTGGTGGATGAACGTCGCCCTGCTGCGGGCGTTGTCGGTCGCGCGCTTCCAGGCATAGTGGGGCGACGCGAACTGCAGCGGCGGGGCAAAGTTGAAGTAGTCGATGTCGTTGTCGGTCAGGGCGCGGTAATAGTTCGGCGCAAAGCCCGAAAGCAGGTATTCCGTCTCGCCCTTTTTAAGCGACGTGAGCTGGCCGTTTTCAAAGCGATAGGCAAAGCCGTCGCCGGTCACGGTGCAGTCCTTTTCGGTGCCCGTGATCACCACCTTGCCGTCGTTCTGCGGCTGCGGCAGGGGCGCCGCCGGGCGCAGCAGGAACTGGTCGAAGGTCTGCTCAAAGCCGGCTTCGCACCAGCGGGTCGCCTCCTTGCGCAAAAACGAGAACGTCAGAAGCACCTCGCCCGTTGTTTCAGGCAGGTCGGGGGCCAGCGTGAAATCACGCTGCGACAGCGGCGCCAGATCGGCATAATCGCTTTCGGGCACCCTGCCGCGCAGGATCTCGCGGCCGTTTTCCGTCACGACCCAGCAAAGGTCGAACGCCGAAAGGTCGGAGAAAAGCTGCTTGTTCTTCACGGTGAACACGCCGGCGGCCGGATCCTCGGACTCCACCTTCATTTCGGCATAGACCTTTTTCACCTCGTAATAGGACGGGTGCGGCTTGCGGTCCGCGGCCACGATGCCGTTGGCGTTGAAATAGGTGTTGGAGCCGACGATGGCGGCGTAGTTATAGGGCGGTTTGAACCAGTTTTCCTTTTCGTTGTAGTCAGAGCCGTAGAGCCATTGATCCACGCCGTCGACGTTCTTGTGGATGGCCTGATCCACGAAGTCCCAGATGAAGCCGCCCCAGAGGTTGTCGTATTTTTCAAAGGCGTCCATGTATTCCTGGAAGTTGCCCAGCGAGTTTTCCATGGCGTGGGCGTATTCGCAGAAGAGAACCGGCTTGGTGTAGTCAGACGCCTTGATCGGCTTGTTGTCGGCCGCCAGCGCGTTGGCGATATTGTCGAACCAGGTAGTCTCCAGCGGAATCCTGTTGCCGATCTTTTCCACCTGATCCTCGGTGGGATACATGCGCGAGATGACGTCGCTCTTGGTGAAGTCGAAGTCGCCCTCATAGTGGAACGGACGGGTTCTGTCCAGCGCCAGCGCGGCTTCTTTCATTTTCATGAAGTTGTCGCCGTCGCCCGCCTCGTTGCCGAGGCTCCACATAAAAATGCACGCGTGGTTGCGGTCGCGCAGAACCATGCGCTCCATGCGGTCCACCGACGGTCTGGTCCAAAGCGGGTTGCTGCCGGGCACGCCCTTGCGGCGCACGCCGTGCGATTCCAGATCGCATTCATCCATGACCCAGAAGCCGTATTCGTCGCAAAGCTCATAAAACACGGGGTCGTTCGGGTAATGGCTGCAGCGGATGGCGTTGATGTTGGCGCGCTTCATCAGATCGAAATCCTGAATATAGCGGTCATACGGCACGGTCCAGCCGAAGTCGGGGTCATAGTCGTGGCGGTTGGTGCCGCGGATCAAAAGCGGCTGTCCGTTGGCCAGAATGCGGGTGCCGTCGATCTCGACCTGGCGGAAGCCGATGCGCAGCGCCTTATAGGTCGTGACGCCCTCGCAGGTGAACGCGAACAGCAGCGTATAGAGGTTCGGCTTTTCGCTCGACCAGAGCGCGGGGGCCGTGAAGCGCTGCTTGAACACAACCTTGTTTTCGCCGCTGCGGGTCAGTAGCTCGGTGGAGCCGATCAGCACGCGGTTCCCCTGCCCGATCACGGTCGCCTTGATCGTGAACAGCTTGCCCGCGTCGGCGTAATCGTTGATGAACAGCTCGGCCACCAGGTCGGCGTCGGTGTAATCGTTCAGCAGCGTCGTCGTCACGTAGCAGTCGCGCAGGGTCTGCTTCGGTTCGCTGTAAAGATAAACCTCGCGGTAAATGCCCGACAGGAACCACATGTCCTGATCCTCCAGATAGGTGCCGTCGGTATAGCGGTAGACGATGGCGGTCAGCTGGTTCGCGCCGGGGCGCACAAACGCCGTGACGTCAAACTCGTGCGGGGTGTTGGAGCCCTGCGAATAGCCCACGCGTCTGCCGTTGAGGTACACCTCCAGACCGGCCTTCACCGCGCCGAAATGCAGAAAGATCTCGCGGCCCTGCCAGCCGTCCGGCAGCGAAAACGTCGTGCGGTGGGCGGCGACCTCCTGCTCCTCGTGGTGGATGCACGGGATCTTTTTCGGGTTGACGTCGATCGCGTTCGGGAAGGAGTTCGCGTAGTACCAGGGCTTGGTATAGTCCTTCTGGAACTGCCACACGCCGGGCACGGTGATGTCTTCCCAGCCGGCGTCGTTATAATCCTCGTTGGTCACGTCCACGGGCAGCTCGCACACGCCCTTTTGCCACAGGAACTTCCAGGTGCCGTTGAGCGAAAGCTTGAACGGCGTCGCCTCGCGGGCAACGGCCGCCTGCTCGCTTTCATAGGGCAGCAGGATCGCGTGACCGGGTTCCTTGTTTTCTCCGATGATCTTCGGATTCTCCCAGATGTATTCCATAGTTCCGTTCCTTTCCAGAAATAAGCGCCGCTCAGAAGCGCACCAGCATGGCGATCATCACGGCGAGCGCCAGCAGGAAGGTGACGCAGTACCGTTCCAGATATGCGCCGATATACAGGCAGACGAAGCCCGGCGCAAACAGAATCTTCTGCAGCGCGTTGCCTTCGCGATAGATTTTTTCTTTCATGTTCAAAGCGTCCTCGATGGACGGATAGCTGTTGACGTAGAGCGAGAACGCGAACCAGTAGGCCACGAGCTGCAGCGCCGTGACGATGGGGTTGTTCATGCGGAACACAAACACGCCGAGCACTGGGCCGAGGGCCAGCAGAAACGCCAGCACGGCGTTGAACAGCGCCGGCACGAACCCGACGGCAAACGCGCCGCCCGCCTTCGGGAAGAGCTCATGCTCGATATGGGCGCAAAGCTCGTCGCGCCGCAGCAGCCGGGTGTCCTCCATCGGAACGCCGTGCACGCGGCAGACGATCTGTTCCCACAGGCAGCGCACGAACGCGCCCGGGAACGTCAGAAAGCGAGTCAGAATATACAGCTTTGTCATCAGAATTCACCTCCGTCATCCTGCAGCAGCTCGGTGAGCGTGATCTTGCCCTTCTGATACTGCCTGATCAGCTTTGAGGGCTCCATGCCGGCCGTGGCAAAGACCTGCGCCATCTCGTCGTAGCCCTCCTGATTGCCGGAAAGCACGCTGCACAGCGCATAGAGATTGCACGAGGTCACGCTGTAGCCCGGCGTGCCGGACGAGGTGATGAAGCCCATGTAAGCCTCCATCGCCTGCATCGCCTTTTCAACGTCGCCCTTGAGCAGCCAGCCGATGGCGTAAAGCTCCTGATAGGTCGGCACGGCGCGGCCGGTGGAGGAAAGGTGCTTCTCCTCTTCCGCGGCGATTTCCAGAATCTTATCGGCGTCCGGCTCGTCCCGGAAGCGATAGACGTTCGCCATGGCCTGATAGGCCGCCGCCTCCTGCTTGTTGATGGCAAGGCAGGCGTCGGCATATTCCTTCGTCAGCGCCTCGTCGCCGACCTTGGCGGCGAGGTCCGCCATTGTGGAAAGATACATCCACGGGTGCCGGTTTTCGTCCAGCGTCTGCACCCGCTGCAGCTGTTCGAGCATCGCCTGCGGCTTCGCTTTCTGCAGATCCAGCAGCACGTAGCGGTAAAACTCCACAAATGCGGCGTTATACTTCGGCGTGCCGTCCTCGTTCTGTTCCGGCAGCAGCGCCTGCAGCTGTTCGTCGCGCTCCTTGTAATCGACGTCGGTTTCGCCGTAATACAGGATGTCCTGCATGATCTCGTTGATCGCCTTGGAGGTTTCGGACAGGACGGCATAGTCCTCGGTCATGGCAAGATACTTTTTGTTCCACGGGCGCGCCAGCGCTTTTTCGCCCAGATAGGTGGTCAGAAGCTGGTTCGCGTCGCCGAGATAGCCCATGCGCACGAACGTATCGGCCAGATGCTTCACGGCGGTGACGGAATAGGCGTCCGGAAAATCGGTCGGCCCGGCCAGCTCCGCGCCCTGCTTTTGCGACATATAGGACGCGTAAAGGGCCGCGGCGTCGCTCAGCTCGTTCGCTTCATAGTGCGTCTCCGCGTCGATCAGGCTGTTGTAATCCCCGATATAGAGCGCGCAGAAATAGAGTGAGACGCCCGCCAGCACAAAGGTCAGGATCATTGCCAGCACCGCGGGCAGACGCAGGGGCGCGGCCTTCATCACGGCGCGGCACTCCTCGCAATAGGGATAGTCCTCCCCGCGCGTCAGGTCGCGGCGCCGTTCGCCGCAGCAGACGCAGCGCTCTTCTTCCGGAATCTCCTCCGGCTCGGCCGGGTCCGGCTCAATCTCGTCGAGCTCCTGAATCAGCGGCTCGTCTCCCGCGTGGTCCAGCTCCCGCTGCAGCAGGTCGCGGATGCCCTCCAGCTCCTGCACCAGCGCGTCTTCCATGGTGCCCTCCGCGGGCGTCTGCGCCGCCGTCTGCGGGGCGGTCTCCCCTGCCGGCTCGCCTTCCGAAGCGGGCGCTTCTTCCGGCAGATCGGGCGTCGGGACCGGCGCCTCGAGCGGTTCGTTTTCAAGGTTTTTGAATTCGTCCAAGAATAATACCTCCTTGCGAATGATTCATATTATTGTATCACGGTTCGGAAAAAAAAGCAACCGACATTCCCGCTTCTCCCCGAAATATTATCAAACCTGCAATAACGGATGTTTAAAATTCCGATTTGGAAATTTAAAAGCAGAAAAGCCATGCCTTGCGACATGACTTTTCCGTTTTGGGGGGTGTGAAAGAGAAAGATAGGATCTATCGATACACGGTCTCCCGTGCAGACAGCCTGCGCTCCCCTGCCTTACGTCTTCTGCGCCTTGCGCTTGGGGATGCGGATTTCATAGACAAACCAGTCGTCGGTCTCCGACCGCTGCAGCTCGGCCTCGATGCCGGCGCTTTTCATGGTGTCGAACGCGTTGGTGATGGTGTTCTGAAAGATGCGCACGTCGCTGAACAGCCGCCGGGTCGTGCGCTGCGGCGGGCGGCGGCGGTCCAGCGTGTCCGCCACCAGCTTTTCGGTCTGCGCCACGTTCAGCTCGCGGGCGATCACCTTTTCGAGCACCGGCATCACGTCGGCCGATTCCAGCCGCAGAAGGGCCCGCGCGTGCCGCTCGGAAAGGCCGTGCTCCGCCAGCAGGATCTGTGCCTGCGCCGGCAGCGTCAAAAGCCGCAGCTTGTTGGAGATGGTGGACGGCGCCTTGCCCAGCCGCCGCGCCGCCTCCTCCTGTGACAGGCCGAAGGTGCGCATGAGCTGCTCGATGGCCAGCGCTTCTTCAAAATAGCCGAGGTTTTGCCGCTGCAAATTTTCGATTAAAGAAAATATGGCCGATTTCATCTCGTTGACGTCCACCACGATGCACGGGATCATGCCCATGCCGGCCAGCCTTGACGCGCGCAGCCGACGCTCCCCCGACACCAGCTCATAGCCCTTTTCGCATTCGCGCACGGTGATCGGCTGCAGAATGCCGTTCATGCGGATGCTGATGGCGAGGTTGACCAGCTCGCTCTGGTCAAACACGCGCCGCGGCTGGTTCGGATTGGGAAAGATCTTTTCGTTCGGAATGAGCAGCACCTGTCCGGCGCTGCGCGTGCGCTCCTGCGTCATGCGAAAACCTCCCTTTGCTGTGCCCATTGTAGCACGCAGAGAGAGGCTTGTCCATTTGTTTTGTTCGTCATTTTCGGCGACAGATCGCCGCCTTTCGTCGTTATTTGAGCGGGAATCGCGCAATTTTTGCCGAAGGCCGCGGATACAGCGCGGGTGTGGGCGACACTTTTTCAATCTCGATCACGGTACGCGCCCCCGCTTCGTAAAGCGCCACGGGGTGCACGGCCGCCGTTTTGCCGCCCAGCAGACGGACGGCTGCCTTCGCCTCCTCCAGCTCCGCGTCGGTTTTGGCGCTCTTCATGGCGAGGAACCGGCCGCCGACCTTCACGAACGGCAGGCAATACTCGGCAAGCTCGCGCAGATTGGCCACCGCGCGCGCCGCCGCAACGTCGAATTGCTCGCGGAACGCGGGCTGTCTGCCGGCGTCCTCCGCGCGCAGATGCAGCAGTTCCACGGAAAGGCCGAGCGCCCTGCTGACGTCCGCCAGCACCGTCAGCTTCTTTTTGGTGCTGTCGAGCAGCGTCACGCGCAGGTCCGGGCGGGCAATCTTCAGCGCAAGCCCCGGGAAGCCGGCGCCCGTGCCGACGTCGATCAGCGCCGCGTTCTGCGGGAGCCCGGCGACCTGCAGCAGCGAAAGGCTGTCGGCAAAGTGCTTGACCACGATCTCCTCCGGCGCGGTGATGGCCGTCAGGTTGATCTTTTCGTTCCAGGCGCACAGCAGCCGGGCATAGGCGTCGAAGCGGTCAAGCGCGGTTTCGTCCAGCGTGACGCCGAACGACGCCGCCAGCGCGGCCAGGTGGTCCCTGTTGATAAAGGTCTCTGTCATTCCGCCTGCGCCTCCCCTGCCGATTCCTGTTTTTTCGCGCGTTTTTGCGCTTCTAATTTCTTTAAATGAATAATAAGCACGGAAATGTCCGCCGGACTGACGCCGGAGATGCGGCTCGCCTGCCCCAGATTGCGCGGCTTGACACGGTTGAGCTTCTCCTGCGCCTCCATGCGCAGACCGACGATCTGCGTATAATCCTGCGTTTCGTCCAGCTGTTTGCTTTCCAATCGGCGCATTTCCTGCGCCTGCGCGAGCTGGCGTTTGATATAGCCTTCATATTTGATCGAAATTTCGACCTGCTCGAAGACCTCCGGCGGCAGCTCCGGCCGATCCGGGTCGAACGGCGCCAGCAGCTCGTAGTTCAGCTGCGGACGTTTCAGCAGCTCCGTCATCCGGCAGCCCGTTTTCATCGGGGCTGTTTCACGTGAAACAAGCAGCGCGTCCAGCGCCGCGCTCTGCGGTACGCTCACCTGCGACACGCGCGCGGTTTCCTCCGCAATCAGCCGCAGCTTTTGCTGCAGCCGGGCGTATTTCTCTTCGCCGACCAGACCGATCTCGTAGCCGAGCGGCGTCAGACGGAGATCGGCGTTGTCCTGGCGCAGCAGCAGCCGGTATTCCGACCGCGAGGTCATCATCCGGTAGGGATCGGAGCAGCCGCGGGTCACCAGATCGTCGATCAGCGTGCCGATGTAGGAGCTGGCGCGGTCCAGCACGAAGGGCGTCTTGCCCTGCAGACGGCGCGCGGCGTTGATGCCGGCAATCAGGCCCTGCGCCGCAGCCTCCTCGTAGCCGCTGGAGCCGTTGAACTGACCGGCGCCGAACAGGCCCGGGAACTGCTTGAATTCCAGCGAGGGATACAGCGCCAGCGGATCCACGCAGTCGTATTCGATCGCGTAGGCGGTGCGCATGACCTGCACGTGTTCCAGCCCGGGCACCGTGCGCAGCAGACGCAGCTGCACGTCCTCGGGCAAAGAGGAGGACATGCCCTGCAAATACATCTCTTCCGTGTGCGCGCCGCAGGGCTCGATGAAGATCTGATGGCGTTCTTTTTCGGAAAAGCGCACGATTTTGTCCTCAATGCTGGGGCAGTAGCGCGGGCCTTTGCCGTCGATTTTGCCCGAAAACAGGGGAGAGCGATGCAGATTATCGAGAATGACCTGTTTGGTTTCGGTATTGGTATAAGTGATATAGCAGGGTAGGACGTTCTGCGGCTGATAGACGCCGTCAAACGAGAAGGGGACGATCCGTTCGTCGCCGTCCTGACGCTCCAGGCGGCTGAAATCGATGCTGCGCCGGTTCACGCGCGCCGGCGTTCCGGTCTTGAACCGCCGCGTCGGCACGCCCAGACGCTTGAGCGCCTCCGCCAGCGCGGTGGCCGCAAACATCCCGTCCGGGCCGCCTTCATAGGAAACGTCGCCCACATAGATGCGGCCGCCGAGGAAGGTGCCCGTGGCAAGAATCACGCAGGCGGCGTGATAGATTGCCTCCAGCCGCGTCAGGCATTCCCAGCGGCCGTCGGGCAGGGGAGAGAGGTCGACGATCTCGGCCTGCACGATCTCGAGGTTTTCCTGCCGTTCCATCACGTGCTTCATGTATTCGCTGTAGCGGCGGCGGTCGATCTGCGCGCGCAGCGAGTGCACCGCAGGCCCTTTGCCGCGGTTGAGCATGCGGCTTTGCAGGGTGTTGGCGTCCGCCGCCTTGCCCATTTCGCCGCCGAGCGCGTCAATCTCGCGCACCAGATGGCCCTTGGACGTGCCGCCAATGGACGGGTTGCAGGGCATGTTGCCGACCCAGTCCATATTGATCGTAAACACGCCGACCTGCGCGCCGAGGCGTGCGGCCGCCAGACCGGCCTCAATTCCGGCATGGCCGGCGCCGATCACGATCACGTCATAGTCTTTTGCAAAATATCGCATACTACCCCCAAAGGACGGCCGTTGTTTCACGTGAAACAGCGGAGACCGCCCCGTTCCGTTGGATAAAAAGCAGAAAAACGACCTGCGGTTCTTTGCGGGACAAACAAACCAACAGAGCGCTATTTTTCTGTATTGGAATTATATCTCATCGATTAAGTCCGTTTTATCGTTCTTATATGTCGGCCTCGTCGCCAAGTGCCAGCGGGAGCAGGGCAGGGGGCGCCGCTACGACGTGGGTGGCGTTGTGGGCGCGGAATTCCGCCTCGCTGCCGTAGCCGAACAGGACGCCGCAGCTGTCGACCCCGGCGCCGGCCGCGCCGTCGAGATCGTAGAGCCGGTCGCCGACCATCAGCACGCGCCGCTTGTCCTTTGCGCCGAGCTTTTCCATCGTGCTTTCAATCAGGTCGGTCTTGCTCGCGTGGCGGCTGTCGTCAAAGGCGGTGCCGGTCACGGCGTCGAACAGATCCGTGATGCCGAGATGGCGCATCACGTCGTAGATCAGACTTTCCGGCTTTGAAGAGGCGATGCCGAGCTTCACGCCGCGGGCGCGCAGCGTCTGCAGCGTTTCCGTCATGCCGGGGTAGGGGACGCATTCAAACACGCCCTCCCTGCGGTACCGCGCGCGGTAGCTTTTGATGTAATCGGCCACGCGCGCCTCGGGCACGCCGTAGAACGCGGTGAAGCTGTAGTAGATCGGCGGGCCGATGAACTTGCGCAGCTCGGACAGGTCGGGCACGGGGTCGCCCTGATCCTCAAAGGCGAACTGCAGGCTTTTCAGAATGCCTTCGCCCGTGTCGACCACGGTGCCGTCAAAATCAAAAATCAGGTAGTCGTATCGTCTCATATGCGTTCCTATCGTAAAACAGAGAGAAGGGCGAACGCCCGTCCGCCCTTTGGGTTTTTAACTGATGCGCGAAACCAGCCGGAAGGGGATCACGCGGTCGTCCGCCAGCGTGATGTTGCTGTCGCCGTAGATCGCGGTCTGGATCCGCTGCGCCGCCAGTTCAAAGTCGATGAACACCACGGACGCGGACCCGACGTAGCCGGTCTTGAACACGTCGTCGTCGGCAATGGTCGTCTGCTGAACCTCATAGTTGAGCCAGCCGTTCGTCAGACCCTGCACGCCGTAGGAGAGGATCTCCATGCGCGTCAGGTCGGTCTTGACGTATTTGAAGAGCATGTCCAGCGCGCTGTTGAGCTGCGCCACGCCGGCGCCCTTGGCGGATTCCATCAGCGCCATGATCACCTTGCGCTGGCGCCGCGTGCGGCTGACGTCGGAATCGGAATCGCTCTTGCGGATGCGCGCATAGACCAGCGCCTCCCAGCCGTCCAGCTTGACCGCCGGGCCGGCCTCGATGTTGTGCACCGTCGTGCGGTTGATATAGTCGGCCTCATACTGCTCCACCTCGATGGTCAGTCCGCCGAGGGCGTTGATGATGTCGGTGAAGGAGCTGAAGTCCACGGCCACGTAATAATCGATCTTGAGCTTGAAATCGTTCTGGATCGTTTCGATCAGCGTTTCCGGGCCGCCGAAGAAATAGGACGAGTTGATCTTGCCGTAGGTGTCTCTGCCGCGCACGTTGATATAGGTCCAGGTGTCGCGGAAGAACGACGTCATGTTGATCTTCTTTGTCTTTTTGTTCAGCGAAAGCAGAATCAGCGTATCGCTGCGGCCGCCGTTTTCCAGCGCATCGGCGGAATCCAGGCCGATCAGCAGCACGTTGATCACGTTTTTGCTGGAATAGAGGGCGCCGCCGTTGTTGGCCCACTTGTAAAGATAATCGTTCAGCGAACCGGCGGAATTGATCGAGTTGATGATATCGATCTGCTCGTCGTCATAGATTTCGTCGGCAAAGTATTCGGTCGGGTTCTGCTGCTTCGGATCCTCATACTGGATCTTGCTCAGCTTCGCGTTGACATAGCCGATGCCGAGCGCGAACACAACGACCAGCACCGCCAGAATGAAATAGAGATTCTTGGCTCTGCGCCGTTTGTTTGTCCAAAAGAAACGGGCGATGGGGTTGCCCTTTTTCTCGGTGTTTTCTGCGCCGTTCAAGCGGTTCCCTTCTTTCTTCGTCCTGCTTGTTGATGTTAGATTTCTTCACCTTGTTCGTCCGTGTCTTCGTCGTCGCCGTCGTCGGTTTCCTCGCGGGCGATGGGCGCGGCGGAAACCACCGCTTCGCCCGGCGTCACCTTCATCACGCGCACGCCCTTGGAGGTGCGGGAATTGGTGTTGATCTGCGCGGCGGGGATGCGGATCACGATGCCGTCGGAGGAGATCAGGATCACGTCGTCGTCTTCGCCGACCAGACACACCGAAACGACCTTGCCGTTCTTTTCGGTCTTATAGTTGGTGGAGCCCTTGCCGCCGCGGGTCTGGCAGCGGTATTCGCTCAGCTCGCTGCGGCGGCCGTTGCCGGTTTCGGAAACGGTCAGAATCCGCGCCGAGGGATCCGCGTCGGGCGCCAGGGCGCACATGCCGACCACCTCGTCGTCCTCGCTCTTGAGCTCGATGGCGCGCACGCCGCGGGCCGTTCTGCCGATCGGGCGCGCGTCGCTTTCATGGAAGCGGATGCCGAAGCCGCCGCGGGTGGCCACGTAGATGTCGTCGCCGCCGTCGGTCAGCTTGACCCACGCCAGCTCGTCGCCCTCGTCCAGATTGATCGCGATGATGCCGACCTTGCGGATGTTGCGGTATTCGTCGAGCCGCGTGCGCTTGATCACGCCCTTGCGGGTGACCATGCAAAGGTAGTATTTATCTTCGCCGAACTCCGGCACGCGGATCATGGCGCTGATCTTTTCGCCGGCTTCCAGCGGCAGCAGATTCACCACGTTCATGCCCTTGCTCTGGCGGCTGCCCTCGGGAATTTCATAGCCCTTGAGGCGGTAGGTGCGGCCGTAATTGGTGAAGAACATGATATAGTCGTGGCTCGAGCAGGAGAACATGGTCTGCACGATGTCCTCTTCGCGCCGGTTCATGCCCTTGACGCCGCGGCCGCCGCGGTGCTGCAGACTGTATTCCGACGTCGGCATGCGCTTGATATAGCCGAAGGTGGTCAGCGTATACATGCACTGCTCTTCGGGAATCAGGTCTTCCACGTCCACCTCGCCGCTGACGTTCACGATCTCGGTCAGACGGTCGTCGGCGAACTTCGCGCGCAGCGCCATGGCCTCGTCCTTGACGATTTCCAGCACGCGCGTTTCCGAAGCGAGAATGTCGTTGTATTCGGCGATCTTCGCCTGCAGGGCGGCGAGCTCCTCTTCGATCTTGATCCGCTCCAGACCGGTCAGCTGGCCCAGACGCATCTTGACGATGGCGTCCGCCTGAATCTCGTCGAAGCCGAAGTGCTCCATCAGCTGCTGCTTGCCCTCGTTCTGGTCCTTGGCCTTGCGCAGCAGGGCGATGATTTCGTCGATATAGTCGAGCGCGGTCTTGAGACCCTCCAGAATATGGGCGCGTTCCATCGCCTTGCGCAGATCAAAGCGGGTGCGGCGTTCAATGACGCGCTCCTGGAAGTGGATATACTCTTCCAGAATCTGCTTGAGCGTCAGAATGCGCGGCACGCCGTCCACCAGCGCCAGCATGATGATGCCGTAGGTGATCTGCAGCTGGGTCATGGAATACAGCGAATTGAGCACGACCTGCGGGTTGGAATCCTTTTTGAGGTCGATCACGAGGTTCATGCCCTCGCGGTTGGAATAGTCGTTGATATCGGCAATGCCGTCGATGCGCTTATCCTTGACCAGATCGGCGATGGCTTCGATCAGACGGCGTTTGTTGACCTGATAGGGGAGCTCCGACACCACGATCTGGAAGCGGCCGTTTTTGCTTTCCACGATCTCGGCGCGGGCGCGCACGGTGATCTTCGCGCGGCCGGTGCCGTAGGCGGCGCGGATGCCAGCCTTGCCCATGATGATGCCGGCGGTCGGAAAGTCGGGGCCCTTGATATACTCCATCAGCTCTTCCAGCCCGGCGTCCGGGTGGTCGATCAGATAGCACATGCCGTCGATCACTTCGCCCATATTATGCGGCGGAATGTTCGTGGCCATACCGACGGCGATGCCCGTGGAGCCGTTGACCAGAATGTTGGGGAACCGGGAGGGGAGCACCGTCGGCTCCTTCAGGCGGTCGTCGTAGTTCGGCACGAAATCGACCGTTTCCTTGTCGATATCGGTGAGCATCTCCATCGAGATCTTGCTCATGCGCGATTCGGTATAACGGTAGGCGGCAGGGGGGTCGCCGTCCACGGAGCCGAAGTTGCCGTGGCCGTCCACCAGCAGATAGCGGGTGGAAAACGGCTGCGCAAGACGCACCATTGCGTCATAGACCGAAGCATCGCCATGGGGATGACAGCGGCCCAGCACG
>JAEEUW010000062.1 GCA_016290665.1 Clostridiaceae bacterium
CTGCTGATTACGAAATAATCGCTTTCTTTCGCTTCCTTTCTTTCTCGCGAAAGAAAGGAAGGCCCCGCGGCGAGCGAAATAAAAAAGAAGAAACGCGAACGGCATAGCTCGTTCGCGTTTTTTCTTATAAGGTTTTCATCAGCTTTATATATTGCCCCTGCTTGTCTTCGTCAATCAGCAGCACGCGGTCAAATCCGGCGACGGTATAGAGCTTTAAGGCAGGGTAGTTGTCAAGGTCGACGCCGATGGTCAATTCTTTCAGCGCCAGCAGCTTCGCCTGTTCTGTCAAATACGCCAGCAATTTCTTGCCGATGCCCTGCCGACGGCAGTCCTTTTTTACAACCAGATGCGACACGTACGCCCGCCTTTGCGGAATCGTATAGTCTTCATCTTTCATGTCGAATACCAGTGAGATTTCGCCGCAAAGCGCTCCGTCCCGCTCATAGATCCATGTGATGCGGTTGCCGCTGCAAAGGTCGCTGTAAAAGTGTTCGGCAAGTGCCGGCTGCTTTTTCATGTTCCACAGTGCCGCGCACTTCGAAAAGTCTGAAGGCTGCAGTTGTTTAATAATATCGTCCATGTTGAATTCTCTTTTCTTTTTTGCGCTCGCCGCGCGGGCGTTCCTTTTTCTTGAAAGAAAAAGGAACCAAAAAGAACTTTATGATTCCTTACGGCAAAACAAACCCGATCTTCTTCATCACCTTCTGCAAGGTCCGGTTCGCAACCCGGCTCGCTCTCTCGGCGCCCTGCGCCGCCACTTCCTTGAGATACGCCTTGTCATTGCTGTAACGCTCGTAACGCTCCCGGATCGGACGCAGCTCTTCGATCACCGCTTCGGCAACCGCCGCCTTGAAATCGCCGTAGCCCTTGCCTGCAAAGTCCGCTTCGATCTGTTCGTTCGTCAGCCCCGTGCAGCACGCGTAAATGCCCATCAGATTGTTGATGCCTTCCTTGCCGTCGGCAAAGCGCACGCTGCCCTCGCTGTCCGTGACAGCGCTCTTGATCTTCTTGCTGATCACGTCGGGCGCGTCGAACACAGAGATGTAGCTCTTCGGGTTCGGATCGCTCTTGCTCATCTTCTTGAGCGGATCCTGCAGCGACATCACCCGCGCGCCCTGCTTGCCGATATACGGCTCGGGTACCGTAAACGTCGGGGAATACAGCGTGTTGAACCGCTGCGCAATGTCCCGCGCGATCTCAAGGTGCTGCTTCTGGTCCGCGCCGACGGGCACAAGGTCCGCCTGGTAAAGCAGAATGTCCGCCGCCATCAGCACCGGATAGGCGAACAGCCCGACGTTGACGTTGTCGGCGTGCGACTGGGATTTATCCTTGAACTGCGTCATGCGCGACATCTCGCCGAACTGCGTGTAGCAGTTGAGGATCCACGCGAGCTGGCTGTGCGCCGGCACCTGGCTCTGGATGAACAGAATGCTTTGGTCCGGGTCGAGCCCGATCGCGAGCAGCAGCGCCAACACATCATTGATCTGCTTGCGGAACTGCGCCGGCTCCTGACGGACCGTGATCGCGTGCAGATCGGCGACGGCGAACGCGCCGTCGAACTCGTCCGCCAGCGTTTTCCAGTTTTTGAGCGCGCCGAGATAGTTGCCCAGCGTCGGAATGCCGGACGGCTGAATACAGCTTAAAATGCGCTTTTTCGGCGCTGCGGTTGTTGCTTCCATAAGGGGTCCCTCTCTTTTCAGGATCAGATTCAAACGACTTTGTTATTATAGCATACCGCGAAAAAAGTATCAAGAGCGAATGCGTATTTTTCGGTTTTGCACAGGGCCGTTTTGGGCTTTTCAACAGGAAAAATGCCCCAATCAAGGGGCGGGTGAAAAAACTTCTCCACATTTTCCACGTGGTTTTCCACGATTTTCAACGGGTCGATGTGCAAAACTATTTTCGAATTGCGCAAAATGAGCGCGTTTATTTGGCGCTTTTACCGTTTCTTCCCATGATCCGGGCGGCGCTTTTTCGGATAAAATCGACGGTGCTGCAAAAGCTAACACAGAAAGCAAAAGGAGGTCGTTGTGTGCTATGATCAAAGGGGTCAACCGCCAGGTCGTGGAGGTGCAGGAAACGGACTGCGACTATTTTGAGCGGATCTTGTTTTTTGTCAAACCCGAATACGCGAGCCTGAGCGAGGGAAAGATCCGCGAGCGCGCCAGTCAGATCGCGGGGAAGGCGGGCGCCGCCCCACCGACAAAACTGCGCCGCCGTCGTGTGGTGGATTGTTTGAAAATCGCCGGCGCTCTGGCGGCAGGCTGTCTGCTGACCGTGCTCGCGCTGTCGTTACGGTAGGAAAAACGCGTGGCATTTTTCCTACCGCTAACTGCTAACTGCTGACAGCTAACAGCTTCAAAGCCCCGCCGGGGCTTTTTCAGTTGATCTTGAGGCGGGAGATGTCGAGCCGCGGGTCGTCGACGATAATCAGCCGTTTGATCAGCGTGTAGGTCAGCGCCGTGAAGCGTTCGCGCGGCATGGCGTCCGGATCGTGCAGATAGCGGTTGAGGATCCCATAGAACCCGGCGGACAAAAACGCGTAGAAGTAGTCGTAGCCCTCGCGGTAGGTGGTCTTGTTGTAAGCGGAGAAATACTGGAAAAAGAAGTCGCAGAACATGGTGTTGACCCGCGTCCGGAAGGGCTTGGAATAGGTGGAATCCAGCAGCATCATGGCGACGTCCTTGTGGCGGATGAACAGATCGGGCAAACGGCGCACCGTGGCGGTGACGCACTCCGGAAAGCCGATCGTCTTGAACTCTTCGAGCAGCTCGGTGATCTCACCGATCAGCGTGTTTTCGATGTCCTCCACCAGCGCGTCGATGTCGGCGTAGTGGAAATAGAAGGCGTTGCGGCTCATCTGGGCCTCTTCACAGAGCGCCTTGACGGTGATCTTCGGCAAGGGGGTGGTTTTGGCGAGTGTCGCCAGCGCGGTCTCAAAGCTGCGCTTGGTGCGGCTCACGCAGCGGTAGGTCTTTTTTTCCATACAGGGGCTCCTTTTTTTGTTTGTTTTGTGACAGGCGGCCAAGGCGTGTTTCAAATGGTGCAAATCAGATAAAACTGACCATTGACAATTTATGACAGCCTGTTATAATAAGTACAGTGTATCATATTTCTTACACAATGTCAAACTGGTTTTTCGGAAAAGGAATGATTTTTATGTACGCCGCATACGAAAACTATATTGAGCCGAGAGAGAAATACCTCCCAAAGCCGGAGGGACACGAATCGCTGTATGAGTATCTCCTCGAATGCCATCGCCGGATCTCGAACGATATCGGCGACTACACGGCGTTTGTGACGCCGGTCCTCGACAGTTGGACCGAAACGCCGATGTCCGTTTTGCTGCGGGATATCGAGCTTCTGGCGGCGTATCTGCACGCGCAGGGCTTGCGGCAGGGCGACGTGGTGACGGCGTTTATGCCGACCTGCGCCCACGCGTTCCCGGTGCTGTTCGCCGCGAACAAGCTCGGCCTGATCGTCAACTTCGTCCATCCGCTGACTCCGCCGGACGCGTTGCTGGCGGCGATGCGGCACACGAAGAGCAAGTTCCTGTTTATCCTCGGCGCGATCAGCGGATACTTCGGCGCCGTGATGGCGCAGTATCCCTGCGTGGTCTGCCGCATCTCCGATTACTGCACAGGCAAGGCGCTCGCGTATGCGCAGTATAACGAAACGAACAACGTCAAGATTCCGGATGTGCCGTTCACGTTCTACCGCGACGCGCTGGCGCAGGATCTGCCGGCGGCGGAAACGGTGCGCAACTTCGGCAAAGAGGACGCGGTGTATTTGCAGGGCGGCGGCACGACCGGCAGAAGCAAGACGATTATTCTGTCCTCCTTCGCGTTCAACGCGCTGACCTATAAATATTATCTGATGGATATGGCGCACGATTACAAGCGCGATTACGCGCTTTCGGCGCTGCCGTGCTTCCACGCGTTCGGACTGGGCGGCACGATGCTCTACGCGATCTGCAACGCCTACAAGCCGATCCTGATCTCAAAATTCGACGCCGTGCAGGTCAACGAACTAATCCGGCAGCTGCGCGTGATCGAGATCCTCGGCGTGCCGAAGATGTTCCAGAAAATGATGGAGGCGCCGAACTTCGAAAACGAAGGGCTCAAAAACCTGAAGCTCCTGTTTTCCGGCGGCGATCTGATCAGCGACGCCTTTATCCGGCAGTTTGACGAAACCATTGCAAAGCACGGCTCCACGGCACGGCTGTGCCGCGGCTACGGTCTGACGGAGATGACCGCCACGGTCACGTCCAGCTGCTGGCAGCACTTCAAAACGGAATCGACCGGCTATCCGCTGCCCGGCGTCGAGGTGCAGATCTGGGACGAAGACTGCAAAGAACTGCCGGCCGGCACGGTCGGCGAGATCGTCCTCGCAGGCGACAACATGATGAACGGGTATCTGTCGGACGAAAACATACACGAGAGCGGTATTTATGTGGACGACGCGGGCAAAAAATGGGTCCGCAGCGGCGATATGGGCTATCTGGACGAGGACGGCTATCTGTTCTTTTCCGGCCGCAAAAAGCGCATTATCATCATCGCCGGCTACAATATCTATCCCGCCACGATCGAAGAGCAGGTCACGAAACTGCCGTATATCAACGAAGTCTGCGCCGTGCAGGGCTATGACGAAACCGGCAAACCGCTGGTGAAGCTATGCGTGTCGCTTAAGGACACGGAAGCGGACAAAGCGGAAGTCATCGCCGCGCTGCGGGCGTACTGCGAATCGCATATCGAAGGCTACGCCTGTCCGCGCAAATACGAGGTGTTCGGTCTGCTGCCGCGCACGAAGATTGAGAAGATCGACTTCGTGAAGCTCTCCGACCCGGCGCCGGTCGATGCATAAACAACAATAACGGAGCGCATTCCGTAGGAAATGCGCTCCGATTCTTTTTCGCAAGATCAGACCAGCGGTCCGTATTTCGTCTGCAGCCGCGTCAGCTGCGTGAGGATCGTCGGCGAGAGGACCCACAAAAACAGCACCGTTGCCGCCGCGTGGATCAGATCCATCGGCAGACCGGTTGCGTAATAGCTGAGCAGAATGGCGCGGTTCAGCGCCTCGCCGCCCCAGAGCAGCGCCGCGGCTGGGTTCATGATTCCGCCGTAGAGGAAGACGGCGCAAAACGCGCCGAACAGGCACAGCGGCAGCCGTTTGCCGGTCAGCAGACCGCAGCGGGCCAGCACACCCGCAAGCGCCCCGGCGGCGCCCATCGCGAACATTTGGAACGGCGTCCACGGTCCCTGGGCGAACAGGAGATTTGACAGCAGCATGGTCACCGCGCCGACCAGAAAGCCGCTTTCCGCGCCGAGCGCCGCCCCGGCAAGGATGACGATCGCCAGCACCGGCTTGAACTGCGGGAGCATGAAGAACGCGGTACGTCCGGCGATCGCAAGCGCGCACAGCGCGGCCAGCACGGCGATCGCGCGGGCGGACGGTCGGCGCCGCTCAAAGCGGATGAAGAAGGGCAGCAGCCCCAGAACGAGCAAAATCAGCGACAGCAGATAATACTGCGTCACGTCGCAGAAGTGCAGCCCCGCAAGCAGCGCGGTGGGCAGCACGCCGAGCAGCCACACAGCCGAAAACACAGTCTGCCCGCGCGGCGCGGTTGTCGTGAGTTTGACGCTGAACGTGTCGGCGCTTCGAAGCAGCAGCACCGCGAGCAGCAGACAGGCGGCAAAACCGCCGCAGACCGCCCACTGTTTGGCGGAAAGAGAGATTCTTGCGCCGGTCTCGAAAAGCATCTGAAAACCGATCGTTTTCGCGGCGAAAAAGCAGCAGACCAGCGCGCCGCAAAGGCTCAGAGTACCGAGCGCTTTGCGCAGCCGGCCGGGCTTTCGCGCGGGGGCAGGCGCAGGTGTTTCCGTTGCGGTCGGCTCGGGTTCCTCCGCCGCGGGGAGGGCAGGCTCTTCTGTTCCGAACGCGGCGCAAACATCGCGCACAGTGACGCAGCCGGGAAGCAGGCCGCGGGTGATCCGCGCCGTCGCCGTGGTGTACAGGCGGCTTTCCGTGAAAAAGACGCGTGGTGGCTGCGGCGGACAGACCGCGCCGTCGAACAGCAGCGCGCAGCCGTCCGCATAGGCGGCGCAGAACGCAACGTCATGGCTGACGACCACGACGCACATCCCGTCGCGGCAGCATTCCCGCAGCAGCGCGGCGAGCGACGCCTTCTGAACGGCGTCGAGCCCCTTTGTCGGCTCGTCGAGCAACAGAATATCGGGCTGTGTCAGCAGCAGTTTCGCGAGCGCGAGCCGCTGCGCTTCGCCGCCGGACAGGGTCTCCGGATGGCGGTATTCGAAAGGCGAGAGCCGGAACCGGCGCAGCGCCGTCTGATACGCGTCATCGTCCGCGGCGACGGAAAGCAGTTCTTCGCGCACGCTTTCATGCCAGAAGAGATCCTGCGGCTGCTGCGGGAGGAGGGCGACGCTGCCTTCCTTTTGCAGCGTGCCGTGCTGCGGGTCGCGGACGCCGGCAATCAGCTGCAGCAGCGTCGTTTTGCCGCTGCCGTTCGCGCCGAGCAGACAGAGCAGCTCACCCCGGTGCGCTGTCAGCGACAGATCGCGCAGCACGTCCGGCGCGTCCTTTTCGTAGCGGAACGATACTTCTTTCAATTCCAGCGCGGGGTCGCCCGCCGCGTCAGCTGTCGGCGGTTCCGCAGATGAGGGCGTATGAGACAATAAATAGTGTTCTAAAAACGCGCGACCTTCCGCAACGCTGCAGGGTGGGTCGCCCGTGCCGTTGAGTGCCGCCCAGAGACGGGACGCCGCCGGCATCGCGGCAAGAAACGGCGACTGGCTTTCGTAAAGCTGCCGGACCGTTTCGCGGGGCGTGCCCTGTGCGGTCAGGGCGCCGTCTTCGAGGACAAAGACGCGGTCGCAGAGCGGCAGGACGTCTTCGAGCCGGTGTTCGCTGAGCAGGATCGTGGTGCCGAAATCGCGCCGGATCGTCTGCAGCCACCCGAGGAAAACGGTCGCCGCGTGGGGGTCGAGCTGCGACGTCGGCTCGTCGAGCAGCAGCAGAGAAGGACGGGTCAGCATGACCGACGCGAGGACGAGCAGCTGCTGTTCGCCGCCGGACAGACTGTTCACGTTGCGGTGCAGCCAGTCGGTGATGCCGAAATAGGTGGCGGTCTCCGCCACGCGGCGGCGCAGTTCTTCCGGCGGCAGCCCGAGGCCTTCCGCGCCGAACGCCAGCTCGTGCAGAACCTTGTCGGAGACCAGTTGTGTCTGCGGGTCCTGCGCGACGAAGCCGATGTTTGCGCTCGCTTCACGCGGGGAGAGGGCGTCGGGCGCTTTGCCGCCGATCCGCAGCGAACCGCTCTGGTCGCCGTGGGGGCGCAGCTGCGGTTTCAGCAGGCGCAGCAAAGTGGTCTTGCCGCTGCCGGAACTGCCGCACAAAACGGCGAAGTCGCCCTGTTCGAGGGTCAGCGAAATGCCGCGCAGCGCGAAAGTAGCCGCGTCGGGGTATTGAAAGCTCAGGTTTTCGAGGGTAACGTACGCCATTTTGACACCTCCAGTCGCTGTAAGATCACGGGGAAGAAACAAAGCAGTCCGTACAGCAGCGCGCAGAAGAGCCCGAGCGGGGTCGCGTCCGCGCTGTGCGGAGCGGGAAAGTATTCGAACCGAAGCAGCCCTGCCGCGTATGCGCCGCAGACCGTGAGCGCCGCGCAAAGCAGCAAAGGCAGGCAGAGCTTGTCCCGTTCATGCAGTGTGAAGCTGCTGTAAACTGTGCGGCCCGGTAGTCCGTAGCCGCGGCTTCTCATCGCGTCGGAGACGGCGATCGCGTCTGTCAGCGCGGCGCGCAGCCGGGTCTGAAACGCCGTAAACGCGCGGCGCAGCGCTTCTCGTTTTGTCCTCGGCGGACCGAGGAGACAGATCTGCGCGTCGCGGGTGCGCTCCAGCGCGCGGCGAAACGCCGGCAGAAACCGCAGACACAGCCGCAGCAGCAGCGTCAGCGAGGGCGCGGCGCGCGAGAAGAGGTACAGCCCCTTTTCGCTCGTCATCACCGCCGTATAGCAGCGAAACCACAGCAGCACGGAAAGTAGCAGACACGCGCTCATCACGCCGTACAGCAGACTTTCGCCGGTACAGGGATTGCCCCAGGGGAAGTAGAACAGGATATGGACGCCGCGGTGGTTGAACAAAGGGTTCAGCAGCGCGGCGAACGCGCAAAGCGGCAGCGCGCCGCGAAGCACGAACCGCAGCGCTTTGCCGGGGTACAGCACCGCGTGGCAGCAAAGCGCGCCGCAAAGAGAAATCAGCCGAAACAGCGGGTGGTCCAGCAGGAGCGTTCCGCCGACGGCGCACACAAAAAAGAGCAGGCTCACGCCCGGATGTAAGCGGTCCATTGCGCTTGTCCGTTCCATGAGTCTGCTCCTTTCGGTGAGATTAAGAATAGTTGTTGTGGCCGCCGATGTCGCCGCCGAGATTGCAGGTGTAGCGCCACGCGATCACGTCGCCGTTTTGCAGCTTGTAGTCGGCGCATCCGTAGTTCGGGAACACGCCGTTGACGCTGTACATCCAGCCGGAGGCGGGGCCGCCGTCGAATTCATAGAGGTTGCCTATGCCCTCGATATAGGCGGTCTGATACAGCGGCGCGATGGAAAACTCCATCTGCAGCCCGTTTTGGCGGCAGGTGCGCTTGAGCACGTCGAAGACGCTTTCGCCCGCCGTGAACGTGACGCTGCGGGACGACAGCAGAACGCCGTTTTGCGGCACGAGCGCGCGCTTGCTTTCGTCGAGTTCGTCGAGATGATTCAGCAGCGTTTTGCAGTCGATCGCCAGCGTACAGGTCAGTGTCTGCGGCTGCGTCGTGGTTGGCGCGGTCGTGGCTTTCGTCGTCGGTGCGGCAGTCGTCGTCGCGGGATGCGTCGTGGCGCGGGCGGTGGTCGCCGCCGTGGTTGCCGCGGGGTGGGTCGTTGTGGGGGGCGCAGCCTTAGTTGTGGCTTGCTTTGTCGTTGCCGCCGTCGTTGTAGCTGGAGCGGCGGTCGTGGTCGTCTGCGCTGCCGTTGTCGTCGGCGCGGCAGTCGTCGTCGGGACCGTCGTCTCTGTGGTTGTCGGCGCAGTTGTCGTGATTTCCGCTGCCGCGGTCGAGGAAACGGCCTCCGTACCTGCGGCAGTCGTGGAAATCGTCGTTGCCGCTTCGGTCGTCGATACCGGCGGCGTTTCTGTCTGTCCGCAGGCGCAAAGCAGCAGGCAAAGTGCCGCGCAGAGCAGCAAAAGCAGTTTACGCGGCATGGCGCACCTCCCGTTTTTTCAGCAGAGACAGCACAGCGCACGCCAGAAGCAGCGTCAGCGCGGCAGGCAGTACGAACGAGACTTCACCGGTGTGCGGCGTCGCTTCTTTCCGCGCGGCGGTCGTTGCGGGCGCGGCGGTGGTTGTCGGCTTCGCCGTGGTCGGTTCCGCCGCCGGTTTTGTCGTTGTTATTTCAGTGACTGCTTCGGTGGTCGTCGGCGTGGCCTTTGTCGTCACGGGAGCAGTCGGTGTTTCTGCTGCCGCTTCGGTCGGCACAGTCGGCTCCGTTGGCGGCTCCGTCGTCGGTTCTTCCATCGGTTCTTCCGCTGCGGGCGTGACGTCCGTGCAGTCGAACAGGAAGGGCTGCCCCTTCAACAGGCGGTCATAGGCAAGCAGGGCATAGGTCGCCTGCTCGCTCGCCTGGACGCTCCATTTCTGGCTGTCCTGCGTGTGGACAAAGGCGCGCGCTTCGGGCTGCCACGCGTTCAGCAGACAGTCGATCGGCGTGACGCCGTTCTTCTGCAGCCGCGCGTCCGCGGCGGGGTCGATACCCCAGGCGCAGCAGGCAAGCACGACCTGCGCCGCACTTTCGGTGTTTTCCGCGCCGATGGTGGCAAAGTTGCCGTTCTCTTTTTGGGCGGCGGACAGCAGCGCAAAGCCGCGGTCACCGACGGCGGCGACCGCCGGGTCGTCCCGGTAGGGCGCGAGCCCCTGCAGCACGATGGCGGTGATGTCCACGTCGCTGACGTCGCCCCAGATCGACCAGCCGCCGTCGTCAAACTGCGACTGTACCAGATAATCGACGCACTGGGTGCGGATCGTGGGGTCGGCAGTCTCATAGCCGCCGCTGTTCAGCGCGAGCAGGGCGTAGGCGACGGCGTTGTAGCTTTGCTTCTTGATCCAGCTGAAATCCTCATACGGGCGCAGCAAGTCCCAGCCCCCGACGTCATGCGGATCTTTGCCGAGGGCAGTCAGCGCCAGTATGGTGCGCGCGTTGTCGGTCGATTTCAGGTCGTGCAGCGCGCCGTCCTGCCGGACGGTTTTCGCCGCGAGCTCCTGTACGGACGCCTCCACCCGCGTGTAATACGCCGCGACGGCGGGGGTGTTCGCGTTCCAACGGCCGCTGCGCGCGAGGGTGAACACGGTCCAGTCGCCGCCGATCGACGTCGGCTGCAGCGTTGTGTTCTCTTCGGCGAGCCGGTCCAAAGAAGCCTGCAGCACCGATTCATAAGCGAGCGGCGCCGCCGCCAGCGCCGCCGCGGGCAGAGAAAGCCCGCAAAGCAGCGTCAGCAGCAGCGCGAAGATGCGTCGTTTCATCAGCCGATCTTGAACAGGTTCTTGAAGAAGGCGAGGATGCTGTTGAAGAACGCGACAATGCGATCCCAGAAGGAGGCCGCGGTCTCTTCGGGCGCGTTCAGCGCGGGGATCGTGGCGTCAACGTCCGCCTGCGTGGCGTCCAGCTTTTCGAGCACGGGCTTCGCCTGCTTCTTCGCGGCATTGTTGGTGCTTTCGGCATAGGCGATCATCGCCTTGTCCTTATTCGCGTGCGCATAGTACGGCGCGCTGCCGTCCCAGCCGGTGTAGCCGAGGATGCGGTTCATATCCAGACCCTTGACGTCGCCTTCATCGGGCGTACTGAGCGCAAATTGCATACGGATGACATAGGTGCTGCCGTAGCTGTTCTGGGTCGTGGCGCTTTTCAGGACGTTATCGCAAAGCGCGTCCCAGGGCATCTCGTCGTTGAGCGTGTACATCCAGCCGGCCCACGCCGCATAGTCGCCGCCGCCGAGGTCTTTGTCAGTGTTCTTGACGTAGTTGTCGTTCGACGGACCGCCGTTCGCGGTGACAACGGCCGGGAAGTTGACCTTGCCGTCGTCGATGTTGCGAACGATGTTGATAGAACCGCCGTTCGTCCATGTACCGCCGTCATACAGCACGGCAGACAGACTGTTGTCATTGAGCATCGCGAGCACTGCCATACCGGCGGTCAGCGTATCCTCGGTATAGGGACCGAAGCCGTCTTTCGCGATCAGGTCATTGATCTGCGAGACCGTGTATTCGGTCGGTTCCACAAAGTAGCCCTTGCCGAGGGTGAAGCCTTCGAGCGAGACGACGACCTTCATGGCGTCGCCCGCGGCAAAGCCATTAAGCGGTACCGCCGTGCAAAGCAGCAGGCAGACAAGCAGGATGGATACGAGTTTTTTCATTACTATCTCTCCCTTGAGAAAAGTATTAGCTAAAAAGCGCGCAGCCAAACGCAAACAATTTGCGTTTCGGTTGCACGCTTCACGCCCAATCATGAACCCCAAAAAGACCACGGCAGGTGCCTGACTGATGAACAAACGTATAGAAACGCCATTGCGGGCGTTTGTTCAAACACAGGAATGGCGGTTGCTCCGGATTTGAACCGGATTCCCTCAGCGGCGTTCTGCCGCTCCTTACTCAGCTCACAACTTTTCAAACCGTGTCTTTGCTATTCGGTTGTGTATAGCTTACCACAAACAGGGAAAAAAGTCAAGGGGAGGGAAGGGGGAATAAGGGGTTGAGGGACAAGGGACTATGGACTATGGGCCAGGGAATGGAAAGGGAGATCTCTGACCACGAAAAAAGACTCCCGCGCCGCGGGAGTCTTTTTTTCAGTTCAGTTTGCCGTAGAGCGAGACACCTTCGGCACCTGCGTCGGTCTTCGGCGCGCGGGTCGGCGCGCTGACTGTCTGGCTGCCGCCGCGGTTGCCGCCGCGACCGCCTCTGCCGCCGCGGCCGCTGTTTCTGCCGCGGTTGCCGCCGTTTCTGCCGCCGCCCGGATGGGTCGGCTTGACGCCTTCGGCGAGGGTGATCACCACGCGGCGGTCGTCGTCGTTGCCGACGGAGTGCGAGGTGACGCCTTCGATTTCCTGGATCGTCGTGTGGATGATCCGGCGCTCATAGGGGTTCATCGGCTCGAACGTAAAGTTGCGGCCGTATTTGAGCACGCGGTCGGCGTTCTTCTTCGCGAGTGAGGCGAGCGTGCTCTTTCTCTTTTCGCGGTAGTTGCCGACATTGATCGAGATGCGGGAATACTCTCCCTCGGTCTTTTGCTTGTTGGCGACCAGTCTGGTCAGATACTGGATCGCGTCCAGCGTTTCGCCGCGGCGGCCGATCACGATCCCGTAATCTTCCCCGCAGTCCAGTTCGAGCAGCACTTCGTTGTCCGCGTGGACAAACGCCTTCAGCGAAGGCTCCCGGACGCCCATCAGCTTCACCATTTCCAGCAGATAGGCTGCGCCGGCTTTCACGCCGGGCTTCGCGTCGATCGCGATCTCGGTCTTCGGAGCGGCTTCCTCCTGCTGCGGCGCGGGCTGCTGCTTCTTTGCAGCTTTCGGCTGCTGCGGCTGCTGTGCCGCCTTCTGCGGCGCGGGCTGCTGCTTTTGCGGCTTCGGCTGCTGCTTCTTCACCGGCGCGTCCGGCGTTTCGTAATAAGCGCGGGCTTCGGCTTTCTTCTTGAACAGGCCGAGCAGACCCTTCGACGGATGGGAGATCAGCTCCGCGTGCACGTCGGCGTCCGCTGGGGCGTTCAACGCTTCTCTGGCGTTTTTCAGCGCCTCTTCGATCGTTGCGCCCTGCGCTTTGGCTTCATGAATCATTTGATATCACCACCGTATCATACGTTTGTTGTCTGTTGTTATGTCGGATCACCTTGCGCCGCGTCGGCAGAGAGCTGTTTCTTCGTCTGCTCGTAGGAGCGGCGGTAGATCGTCTCGTCGACCATCATGCGGGCAATGGTCTTTCTCGGCGCGTAGATGTGGCCGAGGAGCAGGGTCTGGAAGAACGCGAAGATATTGGAGAGGATCCAGTACATACCCATTGCGGCGGGGAACTGGAACGTGAACCAGAGAGACATAAGCGGCATGGTGAGCATCATGCAGCCCATCATCTGGGCGTTTTCCATATTGGGGTTGTTTTTCTTCTGGCGCATCTGGGTCAGAACGCTCGTCATCATGCTCGTCAGGAAAGACAAAAGAGGTATGAGAAGTAAAATCTTTGCCTGCGTCGTCGAGGAGGAGAGGTTCTTCAGCGTAGCGATGTCGGGGACTGCGCCGAGGTCGATCCCGAAGACGGTGAAATCGAAATCACGGATCTTCTGGATCTCCGCCGGGAATTTCGCGGCGGTTTCCGGAATCTTGACCACGAGCTTGTCGATGTTGGAGATCAGCGACGTTTCGATATAGGCGAGACCGCGCGACGAGAGATTGAGACTCGTTTTGGCGACGTTCGTCAGCGCCGTGAGCAGCTCGTCCGGAATCTGCAGCACATATTTGAGCGGCTCGCGCACCACGCCGTACAGACCCCAGAGGATGGGGAGCTGGAACAGCAGCGGCATGCAGGAGCCGGCCATGGCGCTGTAGCCTTCGCGCTGATAGAGCTCGTTGGTCTCTTCCTGGATCTTCTGGTTGCGTTCCTGCGGCGCGTAATCCTGATACTTTTCACGGATCCGCTTGATTTTGGGCTGCATCCGCACCTGTGTGGCGGAGCTCTTTTGCTGCTTGATATTGGTCGGCATGATGATCAGCCGGAAGAACAGGGTGAAGATCAGCAGCGCAAGCCCGTAGTTGTTGATAAAGGAATACAGAATACGGAACAGGAACCCGAAGATCGAGTAAAAAAATGCGAACATGCGTTACCTCCGTAAAGAATTGGCGGTTGAATGTTGAATGCCGCGTGCCGGAATAAGGGGCGGGTTCATCGCTTTTCTCTCTTCGGCGGAACGGGATCATACCCGCCCGGAGAAAGCGGATTGCACCGAAGCAATCGCCAGATCGCCAGAAGACCGCCGCGCAGGGCGCCGTGCGTCTCAATGGCTTCGATCGCGTAGCGCGAACAGGTCGGATAGTAGCGGCACAAAGGCGGCAGATGGTGCGAGATGTGTTCGCGGTAAAAGTGAAGCAATGAAAGCATCACCCGTTTCATGCGATCACCCCCAGCGTCTGCAGCGCGTCTTCCATCGCGGCGCGTACGACCGGCTCTTTGACACGAGTCGTCTTTGTCCGGGCGACAAAAACGAGGTCCCAGCCGGCAAGATCATGCGCGCACAGCGTGTTTTGCAGCGCGGCGCGGATCACCCGGCGGGCGCGGTTCCGTTGGACGGCGCCGCCGATCTTTTTGCCGGTCGTGATGCCGACGCGGCAAAGCCCGAGACGGTTCTTCATGCAATAGACGACCAGCGTGGGTTTCGCGCAGGACTTGCCCTTGTGATACAGCCGCAGAAAATCCTTGTTCAGATTCAGCGAAACAAAAGACGGCATAGCATCAACCCTCAACGCAAAATGATATGCAGCGGCGGATCAATAGGTCAGTCTTTTTCTGCCCTTCGCGCGTCTGCGGGAAAGAACCTTGCGGCCGTTTCTCGTTGCCATTCTTTTGCGGAAGCCGTGTTCCATTTTTCTGTGACGTTTTTTCGGTTGATACGTTCTTTTCATTGCGATATACCTCCTTTGTTGTATATTGGTCTTGAACGAAACCGCGCCGAAGACTGCGGTTTGTTGTCTTGTTTGAAGGCATAACTTCTCAGTTTACACCTTGCATTTTGACATTATATCGCAAAAGAGCGGGTTCTGTCAACCGCTTTGAGAGATTTTATTACTATAATAAGGAGAATAAGTGAAGAAAACAGGCTTCTTTCTTGACTTGTACGCTGCAGCGTGCTAAAATGAAAGCCGGAATGACCGGAAAGGAGCGAGTCTATGGGAGAGAAGATCAAAAAAGCCATCGGCGTCAAGGGCGATTTCAAAACCGCCATCGTGCCGATGATCAACTACAGCTACGCCAATATGTTCATGGGCGGCGCGGGCTACATCATCAGCATGTATTTCACCATCTTTTTGACCGACGTGGTCAATCTGCCGCTCAAGAGCGCCAGCCTGGTGGTCATGTTCGCCACGCTCTGGGACGCCGTGAACGACCCCGCGATGGGCATCATCACCGACCGCACGCGCAGCAAGTCCG
>JAEEUW010000063.1 GCA_016290665.1 Clostridiaceae bacterium
AGGCCGAAGCGCAGCTGTGCGCCTTTGTCAGCACCCCGGCCTACCGGGCGCTGCTGCAGGACTGCATTGCCGCGCTTGCGCGGGCGTTCCCGCAGGGCGGCGTCCGCGTGTTCGTGCGCGCGGAAGACGAAGCGGTCGCAAAAGAAATCTGCGGGGCAATCGACGGTGTTTCCGAGGTTTGTGTCTCAAACGAGATAAAACTCGGGCTTGCCTTTGCCGAAAACACCGACGGAACGGTGCACGTGGAAGACACGTTTGAAAGCCGCCTTGCCGCCGACCGCGCGCGGTTTCTTGCCACCTGCAAGCTTTCCATTCTGCCGTAAGGAGGGACACGTATGAACGAAAACAACCGGATTTTCGGGATCAACGGTCCCGTTGTGACCGTTCGCGGCAAGACCGCGCTTTCCATGCTGGAAATGGTCTACGTCGGCGAAAAGCGGCTCGTGGGCGAAGTGATCGCGCTCGACACGGACACAACCACGATTCAGGTCTATGAAGACACGGCCGGTCTTGCGCCGGGCGAACCCGTGGTCGGCACAGGCTCACAGCTCTGCGCAGAGCTCGGCCCCGGCATTCTGCAGAACATCTTTGACGGCATCGAACGTCCGCTGCTCGCTTTGCAGGAGCAGTCCGGCGCGTTCATCGACAAAGGGCTGAACACCGGCGCGCTGGACGAAGAGAAGCGCTGGCCCGTCCGTCTGACCGTGCGGGAAGGGGACACGCTGCGCGGCGGCGAGGTGTATGCCGAAACGCTTGAAACGCCCGCGATCCTCCATAAGATCATGTTGTCGCCGCTGCTTTCCGGCACCGTCGTTTCCGTCAAGCCCGACGGCGACTATCGGGTGCGCGACGTCATTGCCGTGCTGCGCGACGAGCAGGGGAGGACGCACGAGCTCACGCTCTGCCAGCGCTGGCCCATCCGTATGCCGCGGCCCGTTGCAAAACGGCTGCCCGCCTCGCGCCCGCTGATCACCGGTCAGCGGATTCTCGACACGCTGTTCCCGCTTGCAAAGGGCGGCGCCGCTGCCATCCCGGGCGGGTTCGGCACGGGCAAGACCATGACGCAGCATCAGCTTGCAAAGTGGTGCGACGCCGACATCATCGTCTACGTCGGCTGCGGCGAACGCGGCAACGAAATGACGCAGGCGCTGCAGGAGTTTTCCGAGCTGATCGACCCGCGCACCGGCAAGTCGCTGATGGAGCGCACCGTACTGATCGCCAACACGTCTAATATGCCCGTTGCGGCCCGCGAGGCTTCGATCTATACCGGAATCACCCTTGCGGAGTATTACCGCGACATGGGCTATCATACGGCCATTATGGCCGATTCCACGTCCCGCTGGGCCGAGGCGCTGCGCGAGATATCCGGCCGTCTGGAGGAGATGCCCGCGGACGAGGGCTTCCCGGCCTATCTGCCGAGCCGCCTTTCCGAGTTCTATGAACGCGCCGGCTATATGGAAGTGCTGTCGCACGGCGAAGGCTCCGTGTCCATCATCGGCGCCGTTTCGCCGCAGGGCTCTGATTTTTCCGAGCCCGTGACCCAGAACACCAAGCGCTTCACGCGCTGCTTCTGGGCGCTCGACAAGGCGCTGGCCTATGCGCGCCATTATCCGGCCATCAACTGGACGAACTCCTACAGCGAATATCTGGGCGATCTGGAGCAATGGTATCACGACAACGTCGGCCCGGATTTCATGCGCTGCCGCGAAGAGATTTCGTCGATTCTGTATGAGGAATCCTCCCTGATGGAGATCGTCAAGCTGATCGGCGCCGACGTGCTGCCCGACGACCAGAAGCTGACGCTGGAGATCGCACGGCTGATCCGCGTGGGCTTTTTGCAGCAGAACGCGTTCCATCCGGACGACACCTATGTCCCGCCGGAAAAGCAGCTCAAAATGATGCAGGTGATTCTGCATCTCTATCATAAGTGCCGGCAGATCGTTTCACTGCAGGTACCCATCGGCAGACTGCTGGAAACGGGCCTGTTCGACAAGCTGACCAAAATGAAATACGACGTGCCGAACGACCGGCTCGATCTACTGGACGAGGATATCGCCGAGATCGACAACGCACTCGGCGCCTATCTGCGGAAATAAGGGGGTGTGCGTATGATGACAGAACACCGCGGCCTGCGTGAGCTCAACGGATCGCTCGTGATCCTCGAAGGGGTGCAGCACCCGCTGAACGAGGAACTCGTTCATCTGAAGCTGGACGACGGCACCGAACGCACCGGCCGCATCGTCGCCATTGAGGGCGACAAGGTGGCCCTGCAGGTGTTTGAAGGCACCCGCGGGCTTTCCATGGTCAACACGCGCACCGTGCTGACCGGCAAGCCGATGGAAATCCCGCTTTCGCCGGAGCTGCTGGGCCGCGTCTTCGACGGCCTCGGCCGCCCGATCGACGGGCTGGGCGACATCTATCCCGTGGAGATGGGCAACGTCAACGGTAAGCCGATGAATCCCGTGTCCCGCGTCTATCCGCGCGACATCATCAAAACGGGCATTTCGTCCATCGACTGTCTGACCACGCTGATCCGCGGGCAGAAGCTGCCGATCTTTTCCGGCTCCGGCATGCGTCATAACGAGCTTGCCGTGCAGATCGTGCGCCAGGCGTCGATCGCCGACAGCGACGATTTTGCCATCGTCTTTGCGGCCATGGGCGTCAAGAACGACGTTGCGGAATATTTCCGGCAGTCGTTTGAATCGGCGGGCGTCATGGATCGCGTTGTAATGTTCCTTAACGTGTCGAACGACCCGATCATCGAACGTATCATCACGCCGCGCTGCGCGCTGACCGCAGCGGAGTATCTGGCGTTCAAAGAGAACAAGCACATCCTCGTCATTCTGACGGATATGACGTCCTACTGTGAGGCGCTGCGCGAGTTTTCATCGTCCAAGGGCGAGATTCCGGGCAGAAAGGGCTTCCCGGGTTATCTCTATTCCGACCTTGCCACGATCTACGAGCGCGCCGGCATCATCAACACGGCAAAGGGCTCGGTCACGCAGATTCCGATTCTCACGATGCCGAACGACGATATCACGCACCCGATTCCCGACCTCACCGGTTATATCACCGAAGGGCAGATCGTGCTCGACCGCGGGCTGGACACCACGGGCGTCTATCCGCCGGTCAACGTGCTTTCCTCGCTGTCGCGTCTGATGAAGGACGGCATCGGCGAAGGCTTTACCAGAAAGGATCACAGCGCGCTGGCGAACCAGCTGTTTGCCCTTTACGCCAAGGTGCAGGATGCAAAGGCGCTCGCTTCGGTCATCGGGGAAGACGAGCTTTCCGAAAGCGACAAGCGCGTGATGGCGTTCGGCAAAGCGTTTGACGAGCGCTTTCTGGGGCAGGGGAACGTCGGCCGCTCCGTTGAGGAAACCCTCGATCTCGGCTGGGAGCTGCTGCGCATGATGCCGAGAAACGAGCTGGATCGCGTGGACGACGCGATTCTGGACGAATTCTATAACAAAGCGTAAGAGGATTCGTCAAAGCTGATGGAATACCGTATCGAAAGGAGGCTGATCCGATGGCGCAGGTCTTTCCGACCAAGGCAAATCTGCTGAACACCAAGAAATCGCTGGAGCTTGCAAAGCTCGGCTACGATCTGATGGACCGCAAGCGGAACATTCTTGTGCGCGAAATGATGAGCCTCATCGACGAGGCAAAACAGGTGCAGCAGCAGATCGGCGAGGTCTATGCCGCTGCCTACAGCGCGCTGAAAACCGCTTCGCTCAACCTCGGCGACTGCAGCCGCTTTGCCGGCGCGATCCCCGTGGACGACAGCGTTTCGGTCGATTACCGCAGCGTCATGGGCGTGGAGGTGCCGACGGTCACGATCGGCGACAGGCAGACCGACGTGCGCGATTTCGGCTTTCTTGCCACCAATTCCGACTTTGACGAAGCGTGCCTGCGATTCGGCGAGGTGAAACGCCTGACGGTCCGTCTGGCGCAGATTGAAAGCAGCGTTTACCGCCTGGCCGACGCGGTGAAGAAAACACAGAAGCGCTCGAACGCGCTGAACAACATTATGATTCCGCGCCTGACCTCCACGGTTAAATTCATTACGGAAGCGCTGGACGAAAAGGAACGCGAGGATTTCTCGCGCCTGAAGGTCACAAAGCGTTTCAAAGAGAAGAAAAACAACTAAGCGTTCTTCGGAACGCTTTTTCTTTTCAGAAAATTGAAAGATAATCGTAAGAAAAGCTTAAGACACGGAATGCTTCTTTTTGTTATAATACTTGCAGAAAGGAGAATCGCTTATGAAAAAACACCGACGAATTGTTTTTCTGTTCATCATCGTTTTTACAGTTTTGCTCTTTGCATGCAACCTGCTGCTGCGTCAGACATCTGTTTTTCATCATGGGCCGGATACGGGGAACCTGCCCTGGAATCTGACGCTCGTGAATAAGCAATACGCTGTTCCGAAATCATACAGCCCGCAGCTGATGACGCTTTCCAACGGGCAAAGAATCGACAAACGCATTTATCCTGATCTGCAGGCCATGTTTGACAAAGCGCGGTCGCAGGGGCTGGACCTTCAGGCAGCCTATGGCTACCGGACAAAAACACAGCAGGATGAGATTCTGCAGGATAGAATCAACGCGCTTCGGAAAGAGGGCCTCTCTAAGAGAGCGGCACGCGAAGAAGCCGAGCTTACCGTTGCGCTGCCGGACCACAGCGAGCATCAGCTCGGCCTTGCAATCGATATTCAGGCAAAGGGCGATACAGACAAGGATCGGTTATATACCTGGCTGGCAAACAACGCGTATCTTTACGGCTTCATTCTTCGCTACCCGCCGAACAGAACAGATGAGACGGGATTTGAATATGAAAGATGGCATTATCGTTATGTTGGAAAAGAGGCAGCGAATATCGTTTTCCATAAACAACTAACGCTGGAAGAATACTTGCAAAAATACAAATAACTATGCTATAATAAGCGCATGAACCGCGGACGGCCGCCATAGAATGCATTGAGGTGATCCGTCCGATGTCCGTGCGTTTTCTTGTGGTAAGACTGCGAACCGTTCTGCTTGCCGGCGCTCTGCTGTTGCTGGTGACCGTTTCTCTGCTCGTCGGCGACAGGCTGCCGCGAACGGCGTCCGCCTCTCTGGCGCCGAATCTGCCGCTGATTATTCTGGACGCGGGCCACGGGGGAGAGGACGGAGGCGCCGTTGCCGCCGACGGCACAAACGAAAAGGACCTGAACCTTTCGCTGACGCTGAAGCTGAACGACAAGCTGCGCGCGCTCGGCGTGCCGACGCTTCTCTCGCGGGAGGAGGACCGACTGCATTACCCTGCGGAAGCGGGCAGCATGCGGGAAAAGAAGGTCGCCGATCTGCGCTACAGACTGGAGCTGACGCAGCAGAACCCCGACTGTGTGCTGCTTTCCGTCCACATGAACCAGTTTTCCGATCCGCGCTATGACGGCGCGCAGGTGTTCTATTCCGGCAATCATCCGCAGTCAGCCGTGCTGGCGCAGACGATCCAGGACGCCATCGTGAAGAACACGCAGCCGGAAAACAAAAGACAAATCAAGCAAAGCGGCAGGGAGATTTTTCTGCTCCATCAGGCGCAGGTTCCCGCCGTCATGGCGGAATGCGGTTTTCTGAGCAATCCGCAGGAGCTGGAAAAGCTCAAAAACAACGAATATCAGCTGCAGCTCGCTTCGGCGATCGCCGAAGGACTGCTGAACTTTCTCAACAACAGGACGTGATCACATGGCAGGAAAGACCAGATCCATCTTCGTTTGCAATCAGTGCGGCTATGAAACCCCGAAATGGCTCGGAAAATGCCCGGGATGCGGCGAATGGAACACGCTGGAAGAAGAACTGCGCGCCGCGCCGACGCCGCAGCAGGCGGCAAAATCGGGCCGCGCGGCGCCGCTGCGCTCGTTTGCACTCGGCGAGATCGAGCCCGACAGCGAGCTGCGTTACAGCACGGGAATGGGCGAACTGGACCGTGTGCTCGGCGGCGGGATTGTCAAAGGCTCGCTTGTGCTTCTTTCCGGCGACCCGGGCATCGGCAAATCGACGATTCTGTTGCAGGTCTGCAGCGTGATTGCCAAAAAGATGAACGTGCTGTACGTTTCGGGCGAGGAATCCTACAGCCAGATCAAGCTGCGCGCCGACCGTCTCGGCGTTGCCGCGCCCGGCCTGCGGCTGCTGTGCGAAACCGACATGCAGGCCATCGGGGAGCACATTATGGCGGAAAAACCCGATCTCGTCATCATCGATTCCGTGCAGACGATGAACCACGCCGATCTGTCGTCCTCGCCGGGCAGCGTGACGCAGGTGCGCGAATGCACGTCTTTGCTGATGCGCACGGCCAAAAGCCTGTCCATCCCCGTGATTCTGGTCGGCCATGTCAACAAGGACGGCAACATCGCCGGCCCGAAGGTGCTTGAGCATATCGTGGACGCCGTGCTCTATTTTGAGGGCGAACGCAACCTGTCGTTCCGCATTCTGCGCGCCGTGAAGAACCGCTACGGCTCCACCAATGAGATCGGCGTATTCGAGATGACCGACAGGGGACTGGAGGAAGTGAAGAACCCTTCCGAAATGCTGATTGCCGGGCGTCCCAAAAACACGCCGGGTACCTGCGTCGCGTGTGTGATGGAAGGTTCGCGTCCGCTGCTGGCGGAGATTCAGGGCCTTGTGACGCCAACGGCCTTCGGCAATCCGCGGCGGATGAGCAACGGCTTCGATTATAACCGCATGGCAATGCTGCTTGCCGTGCTGGAAAAACGCGGCGGCTATTTCTTCAACAATATGGACACCTATATCAACGTTGTCGGCGGCATGAAGCTGGACGAGCCCGCGCTGGATTTGACCATTGCCATGGCGCTGGTGTCGTCGCTCAAGGATTACGCTATCCGTGACGACGTGCTGGCCTTCGGCGAAATCGGTCTTGCGGGTGAGATCCGCGCGATCTCACACTGCGAGCAGCGCATCAAGGAGGCGGCGCGCCTCGGTTTTACCCGCTGTATCGTGCCGAAGCACAACCTGCGCAATATCAGCAAAACGCTGCAGAATGAAATCGAAGTCGTGGGTGTGCGCACAATCCGTCAGGCGTTTGAAGCGCTGATTACATGAGCGCTTTCCCGAAATCGCCCTATGTGCCCGAAAAGAGGGTGCGCCTTGCGCTGATCGGCGGCGAATCTGCGCCGTTTCGGGCTTTTTTAGGCGGTCTGGGCGTTGATACGATCGTTTTGCCGCCGATCGGAACGGACGATCCTGCCGTGAAAAATCACGCGGATCTGAGCGTCTTTCACGCGGGCGGCGGCGTCTTCTTTTGCAGCGAAGCCGCGGCAGACACGGTACGTTCCCTGCGGCCCCAGGCGATGCACGTTGTTCCGGTCGGCGCAGCTTATCCCGAGGACTGTGCGCTGAATCTTGCCTTCCTCGGAGAAGACGTCTTCGGCGCAGGGGAGTGGAGCGCCTCCTTGCCCTGGCTCTTCCTGCAAAAGAAGGGCGTTCGCCGGCACAGCGTCCGGCAGGGATACGCCAACTGTTCGGTTTGTCCCGTCGGAAGGAAAGCGATGATCACCGACGACCCGTCAATCTTTGCCGCGGCAAAAGCAGCCGCTCTGGACGCGCTCCTGATTCGTAAGGGCGACGTCAGACTGCCGGGACATGACTATGGCTTCATCGGCGGCGCGAGCGCGATGATCGGTCCGCGGGAGCTTGTCTTCTTCGGTGACATCTCGACTCACCGTGACTGTGAACAGATGATATCCTTTCTTGCTGCGCACCGCTGCGACTATCACGATCTGCCGGGCGTTCCGCTGACGGACATCGGCGGAATCGTGCAAGTGAAATAGACCGAAAATCATTTTTTCAACAAAACGCGGGGAGAGCACGGCTTTGGTCAACATGCTGAAAAACGCATCTTGAACTATACAAAATAAATGTTTTGTATAGTTGAGGGGAGCTTTATAGGGATATTTTAAAGAAAGGTTGTTTTCCGCATGGGATTGCTGTACCCGAATCAATGTCCTGTCTGCGGGAAATTGATTCCGTTCAATCAAACGTATTGTAAATGCTCCGATGCGCCGTCGCAGCTTGTTCCGTTAAACGATGACGATCCGTCTTTCAAAGACGATCCGCTGCATCCGTTTGCTGCGGTCTGGTATTACGGCGGCCGCATTCGATTTGATTTGCTTTCGCTCAAGTTTCATCGAAAGGCTTCTCTTGCAAAACCGCTCGGCCTGGCCATGGCGCAGCGCGTTGCACAGGCGTTTCCCACCGTTTCGTTTGATTGTGTGACGTTCGTACCCATGACCGCGGACGATTTGCGCGAACGGTCGTTTAATCAAAGTGCGCTGCTCGCACAATGGGTCGCTCGGGCATTTTTTATTCAATGCAGCGCCTTGCTGAAAAAGGTCCGCGCCACGCCTTGTCAGCATATGCTGAACCAATCGGAGCGCCTTGCCAATCTCGAGCATGCGTTTGCGCCGACGGCGCTTGTGCAGCCCGGCAGCACGGTCTTGCTGGTTGACGATATCAAAACGACCGGCACAACGCTGCGCCGCTGCAGGGATACGCTGCTGGAAGCCGGCGTAAAGGAAGTGTACTGCCTGACCTGCGCCATGTCGGATTACTCCTCTCTCGATTTTTAGACTCCCCTGTTTTTAATGTGAAACTGTTTCACGGAAAGGTGTGAAGCCATGCCCCGGACAGAAAACCGCGCGCTTTTGCCGGATCGCGTCGACGAATATCTCAATTATCTCCTGAACGTCAAGGGTTCGGGCGCATTAACCGTGGAAAGCTATGCGCGCGATCTGCGGCTGTTCTTTGACTTCCTGGCAGAAAAAAAGCCGCCGCTCTCCCCTCCCGAGACGGCGGGCGATCTGCGCTGGATTGACGACGGCGTACTCGCTGCCGTTTCCTTGCGCGACGTCTATAATTTTCTGACCTACTGCGGCCAGACGCGCGGCAATAATGTGACCACGCGGCGCCGCAAGTCCTCTGCCCTGCGCGGCTTTTTCAAGTATATCAGCGACAATATGGGCTATATTGACCATAATCCGACGGCGAATCTGGAACTTGCCGGCACGAAAACCAAACTGCCGCGTTATCTGACGCTTGAGCAGTCCGTGCAGCTTTTACAGGCCGTGGAGGGCGACAACGCCACCCGCGACCGCTGCATTCTGACGCTGTTTCTTAACTGCGGTCTGCGTCTGGCCGAGCTTTGCTCGCTGAATCTGAGCGACATCGATCTGGAAGCGCGGACCATGGTGGTCACCGGCAAAGGCAACAAACAGCGCATGCTTTATCTCAACGAAGCCTGTGTTGAGGCCATTCTCGGCTATCTGCAAGTGCGGCCGCACGACGGGCTCAAGGGCGACGCGCGCGCGGCGCTGTTTGTCAGCCGGCTCGGCAAGCGGATCGGCCGTCAGACCGTACAGCTGATGGTTTATCATTATCTGGAAAAGATCGGCCTGGACGGGCAGCATTACTCAGTCCACAAGCTGCGCCACACGGCGGCGACGCTGCTCTATCAGCACGCCCACGTCGATCCGCTGGTACTCAAGGAGATGCTCGGGCACGAGAACCTTTCCACCACGCAGATCTATACCCACGTGGACAACCGACAGGTGCGCGAGGCAATCGACAATAATCCCCTCAACCGGCCAAAGACGCAAAAGAAGGACTGACCTTCAGGTAAAGAAGCGTGTCGGCTGCGGCGGACAGACCCAGAAGCAGCAATCCCTGCAGACAGGAAATCAAATAGCGCCGGGCCACCGGTTCCGGTTGAACGCTGTCTCTTTTGAGACAGCTTTTATAATATTTGCTGAGCTGCATTGCCCGGCGCGCCACCAGAAACAGGCCGCTTAGCTGCAGCGCCTTTGCGGGAAACAGAAGGGCAAAATAACACGAAAGCCCTGTGGTTCCGCGCTGCGCAAGAAACGCCGCAACAGCGCCGAGACCGCAGCCGCGCATGCAAAGCAGCGCTGCAATTGCGGGTGAACCGACCGGCGATGCGCCGAGATAGACAATCAGCAGCCCGAGGCCGGCGGACGGCAGCAGACAGCGCCGGAGCACGGCGCCGAACGAAGCGTCTGACGCGCCGAAAAAGGCAGTCAGATTTTCCGCAAGACCGGACGCGAGACCGGCCGGAAACAACGCCTCCAAAAGAACGCCGCAGCACAACCCGGCGAGGATTGCGCAAAGCGCCGGAACGCCCGGTGGTACGGGGCGCGCCTCCCGCTTCCGATTGGGTCTTGTTCGCGCAAAGCGCGGTCTGTCGCGGTGCCGCCTGATCAACGCGGCCTGAATCTTCATCGCTTCGCCGCCGGCATCTGCGGCGCTTCTCTGCGGTTCACGGCAAGCACGCCGCCGAGCATGGAAACGATGGACAGGATTGCAAACGAGATCAGAAGCGTCCAGTCGGCGTGAAAGCGGCCGAGAATCAGCGAGACCGCCAGCAGAAGCAGATGCATCGGCAGCGTTGACAGAAACCCGGTCAGAAGGCCGTGCTGCTTCCGATTGCGTGCGGCGGCATAAGAGGAGCAGAAGGCCGCCAGCGTCAGGGCGCCGATGATCCGATAGAAATCATGTGTCCGGCTGCCGTCGCTGTGGAGCGTCAGAACTGCACAGAAGAGCAACGCGATTGCGTAGGCGGAAAGCTGAAACGCCGCGGTCAGCAGCAGGCTGCGCGCGCCTCTCCCCTTTTTGCCCTTGCGTTTCGCTTGTCCGTGCCCTCGTTTTGCCATAAAAAAAACCTCCTCGCGGCTTTGCTACAGCCTATGAGGAGGTTTCGTTTTTTATGACGGGATCAGTCTTCGTCTTTCTTGCTCTTCTTTTCGCGGGGCTTTTTGCCCTTGGCAGCCAGCTTTTCGGCCTTGGCCTTTTCGGCGGCTTCCTTTGCGGCTGCGCGCTCGGCCGCCAGACGCTCGTTGGCGGTGTTGTTCTGCTGAATCGCCCAGCGCGTAATCTGCATGCGGTTGCGGTCTGCGCCCGTTTCGATGATCAGGTGCTCTTCCTTCACGGTGACCACGCGGCCGCAGATGCCGCCGATGGTAGTGATCTCATCGCCGACGTCAACGGCGGAGCGCATTTCCTGCTCTTCCTTCTGGCGTTTCTTCTGCGGGCGGATCATCACGAAATACATGATCGCAAACATACCGACCATCAAAAGGATCATGGTGACGGGGCTGCCCTGGCCGCTTGTGCTGCCCGATGCAAGTAAGAATGAAAGATTCATGTTTGAGTTCCTCCAATAATCATAATGCAATTATTATACAGATAAATGCCGCAGAATGCAAGCGTTTTTGCAAATTATATTCTGCGGTCCAAAGAATCGACCCAGAGGTCATGGAACGCGGCAAAACGATCCTCGTCCAGTGCAAGGCGGATTTCATCCATCAGGTGGTTATAAAACCACAGGTTATGCATCACGCAAAGGCGCATGGCGAGCATTTCCTTTGCCTTGAACAGGTGGCGGATATAGGCCTTGCTGAAGTTTCGGCAGGTCGGGCACTGGCATGTTTCGTCAATCGGCGTGTCGTCGCGCTCATATTTCTGATTGTTGAGATTGATGATGCCGCCCCAGGTGAACAGGTGTCCGTGCCGCGCGTTGCGTGAGGGCATCACACAGTCGAACAGATCGACGCCGCGCGAAACGCTTTCAATGATGTTGCCCGGTGTGCCGACGCCCATCAGATAGCGGATCTTATTTTTCGGCATATAGGGCTCCACGGCGGAGATCACGCGGTACATTTCTTCTTTTGGTTCGCCGACGGCAAGGCCGCCGATAGCGTAGCCGTCCAGATTCAGGTCCGCGATCTGCTTCATATGCTCGATCCTGAGATCGTCAAACGTGCAGCCTTGGTTGATGCCGAACAGCATCTGATGCGGATTGACCGTGGTTTCCAATTGATTGAGCCGGTCCATTTCCGCTTTGCAGCGGACCAGCCAGCGGTAGGTGCGCTCGCAGGATTCTTTGGCGTAGCGGTAGGTCGCCGGGTTTTCCACGCATTCATCGAACGCCATGGCGATGGTGGAACCGAGATTCGACTGAATCTGCATGCTCTCTTCGGGTCCCATGAAGATCTTGCGCCCGTCAACATGCGACTGGAACGTGACGCCTTCCTCCTTGATCCGCCGCAGACCGGCAAGCGAAAAGACCTGAAAGCCGCCGGAATCCGTGAGGATCGGACCGTCCCAGCGCGTGAACCGATGCAGACCGCCCATCTCTCTGACAAGGGTATCTCCGGGACGCACGTGCAGATGATAGGTATTGCAGAGCATAACCTGCGTGCCGATCTCTTTGAGGTCAAGCGCCGAAAGCGCACCCTTGATCGCGCCCGCGGTCGCGACATTCTGGAACGCCGGCGTCTGCACGGTACCATGCACGGTGGTGAAAACGCCACGGCGGGCAGCGCCTTCCTGTTTAAGAAGTTGATACATGTCGTCTCCTTTTTATGCGATAAAGCAAGCGTCTCCGAAACTGAAAAACCTGTATTTTTCTTCGACAGCGACCTGATAAAAATGCATCGTGTTTTCATAGCCGCAAAACGCGCTGACGAGCATGATCAGCGTGCTTTCCGGCAGATGGAAGTTCGTGATCAGTCCGTCGATGCACTTGAATTCATAGCCGGGGTAGATGAAAATATCGGTATCCCCTTCCGCCGCTTCGATCCTTCCGCGGAAGGTTGCAACCGATTCCAGCGTGCGGCAGCTCGTGGTGCCGACGGAGATCACGCGGCCGCCGTTTTGCTTTGTTTCGTTGATCAGATCGGCGGTCTCCTGCGGTAACACGTAATGCTCCGCATGCATAATATGCTGCGTGATGTCTTCTTCCTTGACCGGCCGGAACGTGCCGAGACCGACGTGGAGCGTCACATAACCGATGCGGACGCCTTTTTCTTCAATCTTTTTCAGCAGTTCCTCAGTGAAATGCAAGCCTGCCGTGGGTGCGGCTGCCGAACCCAGATAGCGCGAATAGACGGTTTGATAACGGCTCTGGTCCTCCAGCTTTTCGGTGATATAGGGCGGCAGCGGCATCTGACCGATCTTATCAAGCACTTCGTAAAAATTGCCCTCGTAGCTGAATCTTGCCAGGCGGTTGCCGCCTTCCATTACGTCGAGCACTTCGGCGCGTAAAAGACCGCCTTCAAACGTAAACGACGTGCCGGGCTTCGCGCGCTTGCCGGGGCCGGTGATGACCTCCCAGTCGTCGTCCCGGATTCGCTTGAGCAACAGAAACTCCACACGCGCGCCGGTGCCGTCTTTCACGCCGAAGATGCGTGCGGGAAGCACCTTTGTGTTGTTCAGAATCAGACAGTCCCCTGCCCTGAGCTCCTCAACGATATCGTAAAAATGGCGGTGCTGCAGCGCGCCAGTCGTCCGGTTCACCACAAGCAAACGAGAATGATCGCGCTGCTGCGAGGGATGCTGCGCGATCAGCGACTGCGGCAGGTCATAGTAGAAGTCGGATTTCTTCATCATTCTGTACGGTTCCTTCAAAAAAATGATTGACGAATGCCCTTGAACATGCTAAGATATAAGGCAACTTCAATATTATAGTGCATGGCGGCCGTTTTCGCAACCGTTTTTTCAAATTTTTCCGCACCGGCCGCAAGACAGCGCATAATATGAAACGGAAGAAAGAGGTGTCAATCGTTATGAAACAGTACAATGTCGGAATCATCGGCGCCACGGGCATGGTGGGCCAGCGCTTTGCGCTGCTGCTTGCCGACCACCCCTGGTTCAACGTGAAGGTGCTCGCCGCGTCCGCGCGTTCCGCGGGCAAGACCTATGCCGAAGCCGTGGGCAAAAAATGGGCCATGAAGCAGCCGATTCCCGAAAAGCTCAAAGATATCGTGATCCGGGACGCTGCTGCGGACGTCAATGAAATTGCCGGCGCCGTTGACTTTGTGTTCTGCGCCGTGGATATGAAAAAGGACGAGATCCGCGCGCTGGAAGAACAATACGCCAAGGCGGAATGCCCGGTCATTTCCAACAACAGCGCCAACCGCTTCACGCCGGACGTACCGATGGTGGTGCCCGAGCTCAACAGCGACCACATCAAGGTCATTGAAGCGCAGCGCCGGCATCTCGGCACAAAGCGCGGCTTTATCGCCGTGAAGAGCAACTGCTCGCTGCAAAGCTACGTGCCGGCGATCTGGCCGCTTGACAAAAAGTACGGCATTGACAGCGTGCTGGTCTGCACCTATCAGGCGATATCCGGCGCCGGCAAGACCTTTGAGACCTGGCCGGAGATGCTCGACAACGTGATCCCGTTCATCGGCGGCGAGGAAGAAAAGAGCGAAAAGGAACCGCTGAAGATCTGGGGCAAGGTGGAAGACGGCGAAATCAGGCTCGCAGACAGCCCGAAATTCACCGCACAGTGCATCCGCGTGCCGGTCAGTGACGGTCACATGGGCGCCGTGTTCATGCGCTTCAAGGAAGGCAAAAAGCCCACAAAAGAAGAGATTCTCGACACTTGGGCAGGCTATGCCGGCCGCGCGCAGGAGCTGAACCTGCCCTCCGCGCCGAAGCAGTTTTTGCACTATTTCACGGAAGACAATCTGCCGCAGACCAGGCTGCAGCGCGAGCTTGAGGGCGGCATGGCGATCTCGATCGGCCGACTGAGAGAAGACACACAATACGACTATAAATTTGTTTGCCTGTCCCACAACACCCTGCGCGGGGCGGCAGGCGGCGGCGTGCTGCTCGCGGAGCTGCTTTGCGCCGAAGGGTATATGGACTGAGGGCAGGCGTTGAAAGGGTGATTCTTTCATGCCAATCCCCTTTTCCGGCGCGGCCGTGGCGCTCGTTACGCCGTTCCGGGAGGATCTGTCCGTCCATTATGAATTGTTTGAAGATCTGATCGAAGACCAACTGCAAAACGAAACGGCTGCTGTTGTTGTTTGCGGCACCACAGGTGAAGGCGCGACCTTAAGCGTCCGTGAGCGCGCGGAACTGTTCCGGCGCGCCGCGGCGAAAGTGAACGGACGTGTACCCGTCATCTGCGGCGTCGGCAGCAACAGCACTTCTTTTTGCCTGGAGACGGCAAAAACGGCCGAAAGCTGCGGCGCGGACTATCACCTGATCGTCACGCCCTACTATAACAAAACGAGCCAGCAGGGCTTGATTCGCCACTATTTCACGCTGGCTGACGCGCTGTCAAAGCC
>JAEEUW010000139.1 GCA_016290665.1 Clostridiaceae bacterium
AAAGCAGGGCGTGTTCACCACGGGCGGCCTTTCGCTCGACACCGAGGCGCACCTTGTCACGGTGGACGGCGAGGAAGTCCACCTGACCGCCACGGAATACAAGATCGTGGAATACCTGATGCGCAACATGGGGCGCACGCTCTCGAGCACGCAGATCTATGAAAACGTCTGGAACGAAAACGCCTTTGCGTCCGACAAGACCGTGACGGTCCACATCCGGCGCATCCGCGAAAAGATCGAGATCGACTCAAAGAATCCGAAATATCTCAAGGTGGTGTGGGGCATTGGATACAAAATCGAAAAAATTTGACCGCACGTGGATTACAAAAACGATAGCGTTTTTGCTGGCGATCGTGCTGTTCGCCGCGGCGGCGGTGAAAACGGCGGCCTTTCTGTTTGAGGCGGAAGAAAACGACTGGACGTGGGAAAGCTGCGCCGACGCGCTGGTAAACGTCGAAAAGGGCGCGCTTTCCAAGACCGAAGGCGATCTGCAGACCCGTGTGTTTACGCAAAGCCGCGCGTTTGCGCGGATCTACCGGAATTATGTGGACGACGTGGTGTGCGGCGCGCTGACGCTTTCCGACGGCAGCGAACAGGCCTATGAAGCTTACAAGGCCGCGCAGCAGGCGGAGCAGGAGGGCCGGCACGACCAATACGTGCAGGCCGTTCTGCAGGACTGCCTGGGGCAGAGCGGTCACGGCTCGCCCGCGGCGCTCGGCTGGTATTTGTTCAACGGCTATGTCTCGCTGCGGAAACTGGCGAATCACCAAAAGCATTTTGTAGACGGCAGGATCGAAGTCACAAACGGCTGGTATCAGTATTACAGCGACAGCGGCGAAGAGGGCTATGACATGGACTTCGACTTCAACCGGAACGGCGAAGACCCGCTGGCGCCCACGATGGCGGACGGCGACTTCGGTACGGAGGACATCCAGAGCAGCTTTGAGATTCCCGAAGACGTGCAAAACTGGCTGCGCGACGGCGAATATGCCGTGGAGCTTTGCCATACGGCGCTCAGCACGTCCCGGCATGAAGGGCAGGAGTTCGACGGCTACTATGCGCTGACGCTCGACGAAACCAGAATCGTCACCGACCGCAGCGCGGGCGAAGCGAGCCGGATGCTCTATGTGAATCACTATAAGGATTACGACACGTTCCGCAACGCCTGGGACAGCTACCGGCAGACGCTTTCCGGCATGAAGAACCTCAAGATCGCCGTGGTGGACAACAGCACCGGCCTTGCCGTTTCCAACCTCCCCAAGCTGGACGGCAAGCATTTCGGCCAAAAAGCGCAAGCCTGGTTTGAAGGCTTCGACTGGTACGGCAGCTATGACTTTGCTTCTTCGCAGGCGGTCTATTCCGACGCCTGGCAGCGCGACCTTGACGGCGGGGGCATTCCCTGGCTGATGCTCAACGATATTCCGGTTTCCGCCGGTGCGAACGTCACCGTGTGGACGGCGCTGGAAGACGACCTCATCGGCGACGACACCGACGAAGTGTCGCAGGCCTATCACAACAGCCTTGTTGTGCGCAGCGCCATGTCCGCGCTTTTGAAGTTTGACCTGATCTGTCTGGGCGGCATCGTCCTGTGCGTGCTGTATCTGCTGATCCGCTGCGGGCGCAAGCACGGCGACGACGCGCTGCACTACATGGCCGCCGACCGGATCTTCACCCTGTTGCGCACCGCGATCAACGGCGGGCTCTGCGTCGGCCTCGGCTTCCTCTTTGTGCTGCTGGCGGGCGTGATGTATGACGAAAACCTGCGCGGCTGGCTGATGCTCGGGCTGCTCGGTCTCATCGCCGCGGCCGCCATGGCCTTCCTGATCGACTGGCTGCTCTTTGTGATGCGCCATATCAAGGGCCATACGCTGTTCAAAAATCTCTTCCTCGTCTGGCTGATCCGCAAGCTGCTTGCGTGGCGCAAAGAAAAGAAGGCCGCCATGGGCGAAAAGCCTCCCGTGGAATACGCCGACCTTCACAAGGACGTCAGACGCCGCGTGCTGCTGCTCGGCTTTTTGCCGAACCTCGTCATGGGCGTGCTCGCCGTGATCTTCATGGGGTGCGAACTGTGGTTCCTCGCGATCCCGCTGCTGCTTGTCATCTTCGGCTATAACGTGTGGCTTGTGGTCTATGTGCTGCGCTATGCCTACCGCGTCCGCGCCGGCATCGAGGCCGTGCACCGCATCCGCGGCGGCGACTATGACGTGCATCTGGCCGTGGACGAAAAGAGCCCCGCGCTGGCGTGCTTTGCCCGCGACGTCAACTCCATCAACGACGGCCTGCACGTGGCCGTTTCCAACGCGATCAAGGACGAACGCATGCGCGCCGAGCTGATCACCAACGTCTCGCACGACCTCAAGACCCCGCTGACCAGCATCATCAACTACGTCGATCTGCTTTCGCGCTGCGACATCCGGGACGAAACGGCGCAGCAGTATCTTTCCGTTCTGACCGAAAAGAGCGCGCGGCTCAAAAAGCTGATTGAAGACCTTGTGGAGGCGAGCAAAGCGTCGAGCGGCAACATCCGCGTGGATCTCGTCGATCTGCGGCTGGCGGAGCTGGCAAACCAGATCGCAGGCGAATATGAGGACGCGTTCCGCGAACGAAACCTCGAGTTGATTACATCGGCAGACAGCGACGTGCTTGTGCGCGCCGACAGCAAGCTGTGCTACCGCGTGCTCGACAACCTGATGAACAACGTCAAAAAATACGCCATGCCCGGCACGCGCGTCTATCTCAGTCTGACGCAGGAGGATACCTGGGGCGTATTGACGCTGCTGAACGTGTCACAGACGCAGCTCAACATCCCGGTGGAGGAGTTGATGGAGCGCTTTGTGCGCGGCGACGCGTCGCGCTCCACCGACGGCAGCGGACTCGGGCTTTCCATCGCACAGAACCTGTGCGAGCTGCAGGGCGCAAAGCTGGAGCTTTCCATCAGCGGCGATCTGTTTACGGCGAAAGTGAAGTTTCAAAAAGCGTGAGCGCTTTTTGAAACAGTCGACAGTCGACAGTCATCAGTCAACAG
>JAEEUW010000064.1 GCA_016290665.1 Clostridiaceae bacterium
CGATCGGTTCTTCTTTGGTAAAGACCGCCGTACCGGAATAGCCCTTCTTTTCGGCATAGTTCCAATAGCAGTGATAGCCTTCGGGGGCAAGATCCAGCTGGCCTTCCTGCAGCTTGGTCTCCTGCAGACAGAAGATGTCGGCGTCCAGCGCCCGGAAGCTTTCCAAAAAACCCTTCTGCACGCAGGCGCGGATGCCGTTGACGTTCCAGCTGATCATTCGTTTCATTTTTATAATCCTCTCATTTTTTCTACAAACTTTGTTGATATTTGTATGGTATCATATTTGCCGGCGCAATGCAAGAACTGCGGGTGAATTGTGCGAATTCCTGCGGTTTTTATTGACAGGAGCCCTTTTTTTCGCTATAATACTTTATTATATTGGATTTTTGCGCCTTAAAGTCTGTTTAAACCAATGCAGATATACTATCATTAGTGTATTGTCCGCTGTTCGGACGCAACATCCATCTGACACCACTTTTCGCAGAAAGAGGTTTTGTGTATGAAGAAAAGAATTTTGACGTTCGCCCTGTGCGCGCTGATGCTGCTTTCCTCGGTGCCCGTGCTGCCGCTTCTGCCCGGCACGGCCATCACGGCGTCGGCTGCGAACGTGACGAACCTGCAGGCGATCTATGATCAGATCCCGAAAAAGGACCAGTGGGATCAGTTCATCGACGCGTCGCAGCTGACGAAGTTCTACGATGACGCCACGGCGATCCTTGCCGCGCCGAATTCGTATTCCCAGAACAACGTCGACATGACGGCGACGAACCTGAAGGCCGCCTGGGAAGCGGTGCGCTACCACACCACGGATATCCGGCTCGACAAAACGAGCGTCACCGGCGCCGTGGGTGAAACGGTCACACTGAACGCAATGCTTTATCCGGCCAAGGCGGGCGATCCGGTGGAATGGATCACCAACGCCCCGGACATTGCCTCGGTGACCGGCTCCGGCGAAAACAAGGCGACCGGTTCCGTCAGGATTCTGAAATACAGCACCCAGGCCGTAACGATTACGGCGGTTTCCAACAACCATAACGTGTCGTGTACCCTGCGGGTCAACAACCCGATGGGCGGCATCCGCCTGTCCAGCACCACGCTGAACGTCTTCAAGGGCCAGACGGTCACGCTGACCGCGGAGCCCTACGGCGCCGACCCGAACGCGGCCATGTCCGACGCCGTGACCAGCACGCTCTGGACCACCAGCAACACGAGCGTGGCCACCGTGTCGCAGGACGGCGTGATCCGTGCGGTCGGCGAAGGCTTCGCCACCGTCACCGTGACCATGATTGCGGGCGGCAAAACGCTGGAGGCGTCCTGCTCCGTCACGGTCAACAAGGCCACGGAAGTGAAAAACCTCAAGCCGCTCACCATTGCCGAAGGCGGCGATCTGCGGCTGTCTGTCGGCGCGTCCGAAACGGTCCGCGTCGGCATTGAGCCCGCCAACGCGAGCATCAAGGATCTGAACTGGACCTCCTCCGACCCGAATGTGGCGTCCGTCTCCGGCGTGACCCTGTCGGGCAGCGAATCCAGCGCCAAGGTGAAGGCTGTCAAGGAAGGCACAGCCGTCGTCACCTACAGCGCCACCGACGGCAGCGGCGTGTTCGGCTCGTTCAACGTCGTTGTTTCGCCGATGGTCAAATCGGTGACCATCACGCCCGAAAAGGTCGTAGTGACCGTGGGCGACACCTCGGTCAAGCTGAACGCAGCCGTGACCCCCGCCGACGCGGGCAACCAGGTGCTGCGCTGGGAATCGGATAACCCCAACATCTGCGAAGTGGACTACGCCGGCAAGCTGAATCCGAAGATCATCGGCACCTGCCATATCACCGCAACCACCACCGACGGCAGCGCGCTGTCGGGCACCTGCTTCGTGCGCGTGGCCGACCCCGCCACCTCGGTTTCCATCGATAAAACCACCCTTTCGCTCAAGGTGGGCGAAGCGCCGGTCGCGCTGAAAGCGACGGTGCGCACCTCGGGCAGCATGACCTATAACGAAGTGGAATGGTCCAGCGCCAACACCGCCGTGGCCACCGTGGACGCCGACGGTCTTGTCACCGCGGTCCGTCCGGGCACCACCACGATCAAGGCCGCCGCGCTGGACGGCACCGACAAGGCCGCGGTCTGCACCGTGACCGTCACCGCCGACCTGCAGGAGATCGAGCTGCCCGCCAAAGAAGAAGTAACCGTGGGCGGCAACCTGACGCTGCGCCCGACGCTGACGCCGTCGTTCGCGTCCGACAAGAGCGTGATCTGGACGTCCCTTGACAACACCATCGCTTCGGTGAGCGCCAGCGGCGTTGTCACCGGCAAAAAGGAAGGCAACACCGTGATCACCTGCGCCAGCAAGGCGAACCCGGCGATCAAGGCCGACTGCGTGGTCTCGGTCATCATTCCGGTCAAAGCGGTCTCGCTTTCCAAATACAACCTTTCGCTCGAAGCGGGCCAGACCGACCGGCTGACCGCCACGATCGACCCGAAGAACGCAACGGATCAGACCGTCACCTGGGCGTCCTCCAACGAAAACGTGGTCGTCGTTTCCGACAACGGCGAAGTGCGCGCCGTGCACGGCGGCACCTGCACGATCACCTGCACCTCCAACAGCGGCAGCAAAACCGCGTCCTGCGCGGTCACCGTGATCGAGCACGTGTCGGGCGTTTCGTTCCAGCAGGCGCAGGAGACCCTTTACGTCACCGAGACGCGCACGCTCAAGCCGATCATCCGCCCCGAGACCGCAACCGACCACAGCATGGACTGGCAGTCGAGCAACAACAACGTTGCCACGGTCAACGCGGTGGGCACCGTCACGGCCGTTGCGCCGGGCTCTGCGGTCATTTCCATCGTGACGAAGGACGGCGGCTTTACCGACCGCTGCACCGTCAACGTGGTGCCGAAGGTCAGCGTGACCGGCATCGATATTGAGAATAAGGCCGTGACCCTTGCGCAGGGCATGACCTACGGCATCAACGCGGAGGTCTTTCCGCACAACGCGAGCAACAAGCAGATCAAGTGGACGTCCAACGCGCCGTCCGTTGCCACCGTCAACGCCGACGGCGTCGTCACGGCCGTGAAGGCCGGCACGGCGATCATCACCGCCGCCACCGTGGACGGCAACTATTCCATGCGCTGCACCGTCACGGTCACCCAGACCGTCTCCGGCGTCACCGTGACGCCCGCCACGGCGCAGATCCCGGTCGGTTCCTCCAGAACGCTGGCCGCTTCGATCCAGCCCGCCAACGCCACCAGCAAGGGCGTGACGTGGTACACCTCCAACGAGGAGGTCGCCAAAGTCAACGGCCGCGGCATCGTGGTCGGCGTGGCGCCCGGCACCGCCACCATCACGGCGCTGACCGACGAGGGCGGCTACAGCGATTCCTGCACCGTCACCGTCTATGTGCCGCAGAACGCGATCAAGATTAATTCCGAAAAGGTCACCGTGGCCAAGGGCAGCAAGACCGTGCTGACCGCCACGATCACCCCCGCCAACGCCAGCGACCAGAAGATCATCTGGTCCTCCGACAACACCTCCGTGGTCACGGTCAACCAGGCCGGTCAGGTCAACGGCCTGAGAAAGGGCTCCGCTGTCATCACCGCGAAAACGGAAGACGGCAAGCTGTCGGATACCTGCCTTGTGGAAGTGGTGCAGCTTGCAACCGCGCTGACGCTCGATTACAACACGCTGCAGCTGGACGTGGGCAAGACCAAGACGCTGACCGCAACGATGAAGCCGGCCAGCGCCTCCAACAAAAAGGTCCGCTGGTACACCTCCGACAAGACGGTGGCCACCGTGGACGGCAAGGGCAAGATCACCGGCGTCAAGGCCGGCACCGCCACGATCAAGGTCGTTTCGGGCGACAAGAACGTCTCCGCCGTCTGCAAGGTCACGGTTATCCAGCGTGTGACCAGCATCAAATTCAAAGACGCGAACCCGACCGTGAAGGTGGGCAAGTCCAAGACCCTCGTGGTCAACACGCTGCCGGAAACCGCCAGCGAGACCGCCTTCACCTGGAAGAGCTCCAACAAGAAGATTGCCAAGGTCAGCAAGACCGGCAAGGTCAAGGGCATTGCTCCGGGCACCGTGACGATCACCGTTTCCAACGCGGACGGCACGGCAAAGGCCAGATGCAGACTGACCGTGCTGCAGGGCGTGACCGGCATGAAGTTCGACAAGGCGTCCCTGACCGTTTCCCGCGGCAGGACAGCCGCGATCAAACCGATCATTGAACCGGCGAACGCCGCCGACAAGACGCTGACCTGGACGTCCTCCAACAACGACGTCGCCACCGTGGACAGCAAGGGCGTCGTGACCGCAAAGGCGGTCGGCTACGCCGTGATTACCGGCAAGACCAACGACGGCGGCTTTACCGATACCTGCCGCGTCAACGTGGTCTACGGCGTCAAGCGCGTGAAGCTTGACAAGACCAGCGCCACGCTGGAAGTGGACGAAAAGCTGACGCTGAAGCCGACGATCTATCCCAGCTACGCCACGAACAAGGACGTGAAATGGAAATCTTCCGACAAGAACGTTGTCAAGGTGACCAGCAAGGGCGTGGTCAAGGCGCTGGCCAAGGGCACGGCTGTCGTGACAGTTTCCACCGTGGACGGCGGCTTCACCGCGACCTGCACGATCCGCGTGGTCAAGAAGGCGACCGGCGTCAAGCTCAGCCGCAGCAAGGCGACGCTTGAACGGGGCCAGACCTATCAGCTGTCCGCTTCGGTCCAGCCCACAGACGCCACGATCCGCACCGTCAAATGGTCCAGCAGCAACCGCAGCGTCGCCACCGTCAACAGCAAGGGCCTTGTGACCGCGGTTGCGGGCGGCACGGCGAAGATCACCGCCAAAACGACCGACGGCGGCTTCAAGAAGAGCTGCGTCATCACCGTGCGCGTGAGCCCCACGTCGATCGCGCTCAACCATAACACCTATACGCTGGATACCGGCAAGACGCTGCGGCTCAAGGCCGCGCTGGCCCCGGCGGACGCCACGGGCAGCGTGAGCTGGTCCAGCAGCAACAGCGGCGTTGCCGCCGTCAGCAGCAAGGGCGTTGTGACCGCGCAGAAGGGCGGCACGGCGACCATTGCCGCAAGAACCGAAAACGGCCGCACGGCGGTTTGCCGCATCACGGTCCGCCAGCTGGTGGAAAAGGTGAAGCTGAACAAGACCGCGCTGACCCTTTCGCCCAACGAGCGCGCCACGCTGACCGCAACCGTGAGCCCGGCCGACGCCGTCTATGCCACGCTGGAATGGACCAGCGACAACACCAAGGTGGCCACGGTCACCCAGAAGGGCGTTGTCACCGCGGTGCAGCCCGGCGGCGCAACCATCACGGCGAAGAATCTGGCGGGCGACGTCAGCGCCGTCTGCAAGGTCACGGTCCGCAAGCCCGTGACGAGCGTTTCGCTCAGCGACAAGGAGCTGGCGCTTGTTGCGCCCGACACCGCGCAGCTGACCGCCATCATCGCGCCGGCGGATGCGTCGATCCAGACCGTCAAATGGTCGTCTTCCGACAAGAACGTTGCCACCGTCAGCGACACCGGCCTTGTGACGCCGGTCGGCTCCGGTGAAGCGGTCATCACGGTCAAAACGACCGACGGCGGGCTGAAAGCCACCTGCGCCGTCACCGTGACCGTGCCGGTGACCGGCATCAGCGGGCCCGAAGAAAAGACCTTCTACGTGGGTCAGAAAACGGCGCTCGGCATTGCGACCGTGCCCGCCAACGCGACCAACCGCGCCATCACCTACACCATTGCCGACCCGTCGATCGCCACAATCGGCAGCGACGGCAGCATCACCCCGCTGAAGAACGGCAGAACCTCCGTCACGGCCAAGACCGTGGAGGGCGGCTTCTCCAAGACGATGCGCATTCTGGTAGAGACCAAGGTCAGCGGCATCACGCTGGACAAAAAAGAGCTGCGGCTCGGCGTGGGCGACACCAGACGGCTGATCGCATCCGTGGCGCCCACCACGGCCACCAACAAAAAGGTGATCTGGAAGTCCGGCAACGAAACGGTCGCCACCGTGTCGGAGACCGGCGAGATCACGGCGAAGTCGCTCGGCGTGGCCGTAATCACTGCCACGACCGAAGACGGCAAAAAGGCCGCCTCCTGCACCGTCACGGTGCTGGTGCCGGTCAGCTCGATCACCCTGAGCACCAGCACGCTGCGGCTGACCAAGGGCGAGCAGGCGACCCTGACCGCCGTGATTGACCCCGCCAACGCGACCTATCAGACCGTCGTCTGGTCCAGCGACAATTCGCTGATCGCCTCGGTCAGCTCCAACGGTGTTGTCACGGGCAATGACCGCGGCAACGCGGTGATCACCGCCATGAGCGAGGACGGCACCGTGCAGGCGACCTGCGTGGTCTCCGTCAGCGAGGTCGTGTGACCTGAAATGAAACAGCAAAACAGCCCCGCCGGGAACGGCGGGGCTGTTTTGCTGCAGAAAGGACGAAAAAGGCAAAAAGAAAAAAGTCGGTTTGCACCGACCCTTTTCTTGTGTTTAAAGCAAAATTACTGCACGCCGCCCATTTCAACGCCGAACATGTTAAGAACGCTGGCGAAGAAGTTGAAGATCGTTTTGAAAGCAGCAACAAAGTTGTTAGTGCCGGCAGCGACCTTCTGTTCAGCAACACCGTAATTTTCCGTGCCCTTACCAACGCTGTCAAGCGAGCTGGTGCCGGCGCCGATTCCGTTAAGAACAGTCTGCAAACCCTTGATGAAATCTTCCATGATGAATAATTCCTCCTTTTTAGATTTGAAGCTTTAAAACTCCGACTAATAATTTAACACAATGTTCAAAAAAAATCAAGAGCTTTTTTTCTTTTTTCTCCGATCTCGGCAATATTTTTCATTAAATATGAACTCTTTGCGGCAAAGTGCGGTTTTTTTGTGCAATCGGACGAAGAAAAGCGGGATAACTGTCGGTTTTTTCCAATTGACTCTTGCTTTTTTCCGCACATGATGCTACAATATACAAGATATAAGCACAATATCTTGTGCCGCATCTGATTCTTGAACGGAAGGGGGCTTGCATGATGTTCCAAAAGTTTGCCGATCTTTACGATACGCTTTACACGTTCTTTGACGCGGTTGTCACAAAATGGCTGAAGAAAGAGAACCCGGCGGCGGAAGCGAACGGCTATATTACCAAGGCGATTGATTTCCTGAAAGATACGTTCTCAACCTTTGTCGGCTGAGAAAAAACACTGCAAGCTTTATGAAAAGGAGTAAGGAATTATGTTTCTCAGACTTTGGGATCACCTGGATGCATGGTATGCGTTTTTAAACAAAATCTTTAAGATCGAACAGAAGAGCGAAGACTGGAAAGACTTCCACGACAAGTGGGACGACGTCGAGGCGCTGATCAGAGGCCTGCTGAACTTCAGCATCGACGCGCAGTGAGAGGAGAAGGACAATGTCAGAATTTATCAGTGTCATCAAAACGAGATTTTCGCTTTGGAAATCCGAAATCGGCGTGATCAAATACGTCATCAAATACGGCAAAGAGCTGTTCTCGTTCATCAAGGACCTGAACAAGGAATAATTGCAAAGATTCTTTTTGAAAGCCGATGGTTCGGCTTTCTTTTTTTGCGGCGAAAAACGGCTTGACAAGCGGCGCCTTTTGTGCTACACTAACTGCAATCGGCGCAGATCAAGAGGAGTAGCGCCGTGCCCGGTTCAGAGACAAGGCGGTCGGTGCAAGCCTTGCGGCGGCGCGGAGTGAAGGTCGCTTGGGAGCCGCGGGAAGAACTTCTTCGGAACAGTAGACCCCGCAATAGAAAGAGGGCGGCTTCGGCCGAACTCAGGTGGTACCGCGGAACAACTCCGTCCTGAGAAAAACTCAGGCGGAGTTTTTTTAATTCGGAATTCGGAATTCGGAATTATCTTTCCCTCCCTTTCTATGTAAAAACTATATATTCTTTCAGAAGGTGAAAACGTATGTCACATGAACTCGCAAAACAGTATGACCCCAAACAGGTGGAGGACCGCATCTATGCGTCGTGGCTCCGGGGCAACTACTTCCACGCGGCCTGCGACCCGCAGAAGAAGCCCTACTGCATCGTGATCCCGCCGCCGAACATCACCGGCCAGCTCCACATGGGCCACGCGCTGGACAACACGCTGCAGGACATTCTGATCCGCTGGCGCCGCATGCAGGGCTTCGATACGCTCTGGCTGCCCGGCACCGACCACGCTTCCATCGCCACCGAGGCGAAGATCGTGGACGCCCTGCGCGCGGAAGGCGTTCAGAAGGAAGATCTCGGCCGCGAAGGGTTCCTCAAGCGCGCCTGGGAATGGAAGGCGCAGTACGGCGGCCGCATCGTGGAACAGCTCAAAAAGCTCGGTTCCTCCTGCGACTGGGCGCGCGAGCGCTTCACGCTGGACGAAGGCTGCTCCAAGGCGGTCCGCGAGGTGTTCAACAACCTCTATGAAAAGGGCCTGATCTACCGCGGCGAACGCATCATCAACTGGTGCCCGCACTGCAGAACGTCGATCTCCGACATTGAAATGGAATATGAGGAAAAGGACGGCGCCTTCTGGCACATGGCCTATCCGTTCACCGACGGCTCCGGCGCCATCATCGTGGCCACCACCCGGCCCGAGACCATCCCCGGCGACACCGGCGTGGCTGTTCACCCCGACGACGAACGCTACAAGGACCTGATCGGCAAAACGGTGCGCATCCCCGTCATCGGCCGCGAGATCCCGATCGTTGCCGACAGCTATGCCAAAATGGAAAAGGGCACCGGCGCGGTGAAGATCACCCCGGCGCACGACCCCAACGACTTCGAGGTCGGCCTGCGCTGCAATCTGCCGATCCTGAACGTCATGACCGACGACGGCTATATGAACGAAAAAGCCGGCAAATATGCAGGCCTGTCGCTGAAGGAATGCCGTAAGGCGATCGTCGCCGACTTTGAGGCCGCGGGCGCGCTGGTCAAGATTGAGCCGACAAAGCACGAGGTCGGCACCTGCTACCGCTGCCACACGAGCGTGGAACCGCGCGTGAGCGAGCAGTGGTTCGTCAAGATGCAGCCGCTGGCCGAGCCTGCCATTCAGGCGGTGCGCGAGGGCAAGACGAAGTTCATCCCCGAGCGCTTCGACAAAACCTATTATAACTGGATGGAGAACATCCGCGACTGGTGCATCTCCCGTCAGCTCTGGTGGGGCCACCGCATTCCCGCGTGGTACTGCGCCGACTGCGGCAAGATCACCGTTTCGCGCGAGGACGCGACAGTCTGCGCGCACTGCGGCAGCGCCAACATCCGGCAGGATCCCGACACGCTGGATACCTGGTTCTCCTCCGCGCTCTGGCCGTTTTCCACCCTCGGCTGGCCCGACAAGACGCCTGAGCTGGAGCATTATTACCCCACCAACACGCTGGTCACCGGCTACGACATCATCTTCTTCTGGGTGGCCCGCATGATCTTCTCCGCCTGCGAACAGACGGGCACCGTGCCGTTTGACACCGTGTTCATCCACGGCATCGTCCGCGACGAGCTGGGCCGCAAGATGTCGAAATCGCTCGGCAACGGCATCGACCCGCTGCTGGTCATCGACAAATACGGCGCCGACGCGCTGCGTCTGACGCTGGCCACGGGCAACAGCCCCGGCAACGACATGCGCTTTTCCGAAAAGAAGGTGGAAGCCAGCCGCAACTTTGCCAACAAGATCTGGAACGCTGCGCGGTTCATTCTGATGAATCTCGACGGCAGCGAGGGCGCGCCCGAAACGCCGAAGGCCGAAGCGCTGGAGGATAAATGGATTCTTTCGCAGTTCAACCGGCTGGTCAAAGAGGTCACGGAAAACCTTGAAAAGTTTGAACTCGGCATCGCCGTGTCCAAGCTCTATGACTTCATCTGGGACGTCTTCTGCGACTGGTATATCGAGCTTTGCAAGATCCGTCTGCAGCAGGGCGGCGCCCCGGCGGCCCAGGCGAAGCGCGTGCTGATCTTCGTCCTCTCCGAAACGCTCAAGCTCCTGCATCCGTTCATGCCGTTCATCACGGAAGAAATCTGGCAGACTCTGCCGCACGCGGGCGAGACCATCATGCTCGCGCCCTGGCCGCAGTATGACGAGGCGCTGCGCTTTGACGAAGACGAAAAGCGCATGGACGTCATTATGGAAGCGATCCGCGCCATCCGTAACCGCCGCGCGGAAATGAACGTGCCGCCGTCACGCAGGGCGCACGTCTATATCGCCACGCCGTATGCCGACGTGTTCCGCACGGCGACCGTGTTCCTGCAGCGGCTGGCGTCCGCCGCCGACGTGGAAATCGGCGACAGCTTCGACATTCCCGGCGCGGTGTCCATCGTCACCGCCCACGCGAAGGTCTATATCCCGCTGGGCGACCTGGTGGATCTGGACGCGGAGCGCAAGCGCCTCGGCAAGGAAAAGGAAGGCGCCGAAAAGAAGCTAGCGGGCATCTGCGCCAAGCTTGCGAACCCGGGCTTTTTGGCCAAGGCGCCCGAAGCCGTGGTGCAGAACCAGCGCGACGAGGAAGCCAAGCTGCGCGAAAAGCTGCGCATGATTGAAGAGAGCCTCGCGGCCCTCGGCTGAGCGCACCCGCACCCGGAGGGCTTTCTTCGGGTGCGTTTTTCCTGCGGTATAATACTGTTTGGAGGGAATGGATATGACGATCCCGCGTGCGGAGCATCCCAATCCGCAATTTGAACGAGCGAACTGGCAGTGCCTCAACGGTGAGTGGGACTTTCTGATCGACCGCGGCAGGAGCGGCAAGGACCGCAGATTCTATACCCCGGAAACCGAATTCCCGCTGAAGATCACCGTGCCGTTCTGCCCGCAAAGCCGGCTTTCCGGCATCGGCGACACCGACTTTATGGCCGCGGTCTGGTACCGCCGGAAGATCACCGTGACCGGACAGCAGCTGCAGGGCCTTGTGCTTTTGCACATCGGCGCGTGCGATTACAAAACGACCGTCTATGTGAACGGCAGAGAAGCCGGCGTCCACAAGGGCGGCTATGTGTCGTTTTCTTTTGATATCACGCCGCTGCTTTTTGCCGGTGAAAACGAACTGGTGATCCTGGCCGAAGATGACGAGCGCGACCCGATGATCCCGCGCGGCAAGCAGAGCGAGGAATTCTTCTCGCACGGCTGCGACTATACCCGCACAACCGGTATCTGGCAGACCGTATGGCTGGAATTCATGCCGCAGACGCACATAAAAACGTTCCGTCTGTACCCCGATATCCGCGGCAGCCTGACGGTTCAGGCCGATCTTTGCGGTTTCGGCACGCTGACGGCAAAAGCGTTCTATGCGGGCAGGCCGGTCGGTTCTGTCACGCTGGAACACGCGGGCGGCAGCGAAACGCTTGTCCTGCCGCTTTGCGAAACGCACCTGTGGGAGCCGGGGCAGGGCAGACTCTATGATCTGGAGCTCACCTTCGGCGGCGACACGGTGAAGAGCTACTTCGGTCTGCGCACGGTGCGGCTGGACGGCTACCGCTTTTTGATCAACGGAACATCCGCCTTTCAGCGTCTGGTGCTCGACCAGAGCTTCAACCCCGACGGCATCTACACGGCGCCCGACGACGCCTTTTTGCGCGGCGATATCGAGCGTTCCATGGCCATGGGCTTCAACGGCGCGCGGCTGCATGAAAAGATCTTTGAGCCGCGGTTCCTCTATCATGCCGACAGGCTGGGCTACCTCGTCTGGGCGGAATATCCCAACTGGGGACTGGATCACACACGGCCCGAGGCGGTCTATCCGATTCTGCACGAATGGCTCGAAGAGATGGCCCGCGATTTTAACCATCCTTCGATCATCGGCTGGTGTCCGTTCAACGAAACCTGGGACCGTGACGGCCGGCGGCAATGTGACGATGTGCTGCGCACGGTATACCGCGCCACAAAAGCGGCGGACGCCACGCGTCCGTGCATCGACGTCAGCGGCGGCTACCATGTGGAAACCGACATCTATGACGTGCATGACTATGACCAGAACCCGCAGACCTTCCGCGCCAACTATGATAAGCTGATGGAAACCGGCGAGCTGCACGACTGGCTGGGCGACCGCCAGCACTATACGCCCGGGATGGCGACCTTCGTCAGCGAATACGGCGGCATTCGCTGGAGCGAAGGCGACGGCTGGGGCTACGGCAACGCGCCGAAGAGCGAGGAAGAATTCCTCGCACGCTACCGCGGCCTGACCGAAGCGCTGCTGGGGAACAGCCGCATGTTCGGCTTTTGCTATACCCAGCTGACCGACGTGGAGCAGGAGCAGAACGGCCTGTATACCTATGACAGAACGCCGAAGTTTGACCCGGCTGTCATCCGCGCGATCAACACGCAGAAGGCTGCCATTGAAGACTGATTCAAAAAAAGAGAACGCACCGTCCGGCCGGACGGTGCGCTTTTCTGTGCAGGCAGAATCAGTCGGCCTGTTTTGCAGTCTTTTCTTTCAGCACGAGGATGAGCTGCCGGAACCATTCCCTGAGCGCGCCGAAGTAGTTCTTGAGCTTTTGCAGAAAGCTCGTCGGGTGGTCGACTTCCTCGTCGGCGGTCCAGTATTCCGTGTGGCAGTTTTCTTCGGTCATCGGGACCATGACTTTGTTTTCGGCGTCATAGACCATGAACTGGGTCAGGTCGAAGTCGTCGATCGTCAGCTGACGGTCGGCGGTGGATACGGTATACATCAGCTCGTTTTCGGTGCGCGTCCAGTTGCCGTGGCGCGCACCCTTGGTGAACCAGGTGTAATCGGGGAACAGGCAGGTGGAGGCGTCCACCTGACGGTCGGGCGAAATATAGCGGCCCTTGCCCTCGGCCTCGCGCGCGGCAATGTAATCGTCGGGCAGGGTGCCGTAGATCGTGGACGTCGTTGCGCCGAACGAGGAGTATTTCACCGAGGCATACTGGTCGGCGATCGCGTCGCTCGATTCGCAGGTGGGCACGATCTGGAAGCCGTATTTGGAAACGATCGCGATGTTGCTGCCGTTTTCGGCAAGGCCCTGCATCAGATCCGGAATCCTTTCCACGACCTCCGTGTGATAGCGGTCGAGCTTTGCAATCAGGCCGGCGTACTGCGTGCGCTTTTCGCTGCCCGGTTCGCCGAACACATACTCGATGGCGGCGTCGTAATCCTCAGCCCGCACAAAGCCCCAGTAGCAGGGCATGGTGAAGAAGGTGGAGGTGGAAAGCGCGCTGGTGACGCCCTTGACCACTTTGTCATAGATTGTGGCGCGCGTCACGGCGTCCAGCCGCTCCACGGCGCCGCTCTTGACCAGCAGGTCGACGGTGGCCAGCACGAAATCGGACACCTGGAGCATGCCCAGCTCGTCGTAGTCGATCAGAAAGCGTTCAATGGCGGGGCCGTCCAGCCGGAACTTGCCGCTGATGGCTTCGCTGATGAATTCGCCGCCGTTGGAGCTGGTGCCGTCCAGTCCGAAGCCGTAGACCCTGCCGTTTCCGTATTTGGCAAGATAGGCCAGCATGATGTTGCAGCCGACGCAGCGGCCGACGATTGCGACCTTTTCGGCGCCGGTGACGGAACAGATCGCTTCAATATAGTCGTTCAGCTCGTCGGCAACCTCCATCGGATCGAGCCGCCAGTCATACCAGAATTTGTAATCCTGATAGGCGTAATAGCCCTTCTTGCCCTTTTTGTCGATTGATTTGTTGTTTTGCACTTCGTCGCGGTGCGCTTTTGAAATGTCGGAGCCGTTGGTGACGTTGCCGTTTTCGTCCAGACGTACCTCTTTGGTCAGTTCGCCGATCTCCTTTTCCAGCGCCTCGTAATAGGGCTCCCATTTGTTCAAAAGCAGGCCCTGCAGCAAAAACGGCTGCAGCACGTTCGCCACGGAGCGCAGCAGATCTTCCTTGCTCGAGCCGTCCGCCAGGTGGCCGAGGTCGTCAATCTGGAACAGGTAGTTGCCGTCCTTGTCATAGAGTGTGTCGCCGTCGCCGCCGAGCAGGACCAGCGGGATCTGGCTGCCCTTGGTGCTGAGTTCCGCGGCGGATGCGGGCAGCGCCAGACTGAACGTCAGCAGCAGAGCCAGAATGATCGCAAACAGTCGTTTCATGGAAAATCCTCCTGTCAATTCTGATGATATCGAAGCGATGATACAATTATTAAAGCAGATGAGTGTGAACGTGGCGTGAATGCAGGTTGCATTTTCTGTGTGTTTGGCTGTTGCGCCGCAGAAAAATGCGGACTGCGATTTGCGATATGGTGGGACATGGGCCGCTTTTGCGATATGGCGGGACACGAACTGCGTGGGGCGCGGCGGCAAGCGTTTCCCCGCGAAGGGGACGTTGCCCGTTTTGCCGCGGCGGCAGCGGCTGACTGCTTCCCGCGCCGCAGCCGTCAGCTTCAACCCGGACGGCGGTTTCTCTTTCAACTCAACCTGCGTGGCTTGCTGCGTCAGCAGCAACCACCCCTTCTCTTGAACCGCAGCCGTCAGCTTCAGCCCGGACGGCGGTTTCTCTTTCAACTCAACCTGCGTGGTTTGCTGCGTCAGCAGCAACCACCCCTTCTCTTGAACTGCTGACGTTAGATTAAACCCGGACGGCGGTTTCTCTTTCTTTCGGGCGAAAGAAAGAGAAAGTCCGCAGAAAAGAGAAAGAAAGCCCTGGGCTTCGGATACGGCGAAAGCGGCGACGGCGTCCGCACCTGCGGTGCGGAAAAGCGCCGTCTTATTTCGCCTACCGCGGCAATCAGCCTCCGCCCACAATGCCGACAGGTCGGCCTTGCACTTTCATCGGCCGTGTTTGGTTTCCAACCCTGCGGGCATTTCTCAAAAGATGCATGCCCCCATCAAGTGCTGCGCAAGGCCTTGCGGTGAAGGGAACCATGCGGTCGTTCTTTCAGGATTATTCAAACCTTTCTCTAAA
>JAEEUW010000140.1 GCA_016290665.1 Clostridiaceae bacterium
TCCTCGCACATCTCTTCGATGCCGCGTTCGGCCGTCCAGCCGAGCACCTCTTTGGCGCGGGTCGGGTCGCTGTAGCAAACGGCAATGTCGCCCGGGCGGCGCGGCGCAATCACATAGGGGATGGCGACGCCGCTGGCCTTCTCAAACGCGTGCACCACGTCGAGCACGCTGTAGCCCACGCCGGTGCCGAGGTTGAAGATGTCGACGCCCGTTTTTTGCAGGGCGCGCTCCACCGCCTTCACATGCCCGAGCGCGAGATCCACCACGTGAATGTAGTCGCGCACGCCGGTGCCGTCGGGGGTGTCGTAATCGTCGCCGAAAACGGAGAGCTGCTCGCGCTTGCCGATCGCCACCTGCGTGATGAACGGCATCAGGTTGTTGGGAATGCCGTTGGGGTCTTCGCCGATCCGGCCGCTCTTGTGGGCGCCGATGGGGTTGAAATAGCGCAGCAGGCTGACCGACCATGCCTCGTCCGCGGCCTGCAGGTCGTGCAGAATCAGCTCGATCATGAACTTCGTGGTGCCGTAGGGGTTCGTGGTGCCGCCGGTGGGCATGGTCTCCTTCAGCGGCGATACATTGTTCATGCCGTAGACCGTGGCGGAGGAGGAAAAGACGATCCGCTTGCAGCCGTTCTTGCGCATGACGTCGCAGAGCACGAGCGTGCCGTTGACGTTGTTGTCGTAGTATTCCAGCGGCTTGCGGCAGGATTCGCCGACCGCCTTGAGCCCGGCGAAGTGGATCACGGCGTCGATCTGTTCCGCCGTGAAGATGGCGTCCAGCCCATCCGCGTCGCGGATGTCGCATTCATAGAAGGTGAATTCCCTGCCGGCGAGCTCCGCGATCCGGCGCAGGGCTTCGCGCTTGGAGTTGTAGAAGTTATCGACCACGACCACGTCGTAGCCGGCGTTCATCAGTTCGATGCAGGTGTGGGAGCCGATATAGCCGGCGCCGCCCGTGACAAGAATTGACATAATGCGTTCCCTCGTTTATAATAGATTTGGTTGTATGTTCATTATATCGGATTCTTTCCTTATTTGCAATATATGCAGCCAACTTTTTTGAAAGGGAGGGGTCCCGTTGGCAACGCTGACCGATCCTGCCGTCATCCGCGAAGTGCTCACGCGCCACGGGTTTTCGTTTTCCAAAGCGCTGGGCCAGAACTTTCTCATCAATCCCGCCGTCTGCCCCAGAATGGCGGCGCTTTGCGGCGCGGACGAGACGACCGGCGTGCTGGAGATCGGCCCCGGCGTCGGCGTGCTGACCAAGGAGCTGGCGCAGCGGGCAAAGAAGGTGGTCAGCGTGGAGTTGGACGCCCGGCTGCTGCCCGTACTCGAAGAAACGCTGCAGGCGTTTGACAACGTGACGGTGGTGCACGGCGACATCCTGAAGGTCGACCTCGCCGCCCTGTTCGCGGAGCATTTCCCCGGCCTGCGCGTCGCGGTCTGCGCCAATCTGCCCTATTATATCACGTCGCCCGTGATTCTGCGGCTTTTGGAAAGCGGCCTGCCGATCGACGCGGTCACCGTGATGGTGCAAAAAGAAGTGGCCGCCCGCCTTTGCGCAAAGCCGGGCGCCAAAGCCGCCGGCGCGCTGACCGTCATGGCCGACTATTACGCCGAAGCAGAAACCCTGTTCGACGTGTCGCGCGGGTCGTTCTATCCGGCGCCGCAGGTCGATTCCGCGGTGATCCGCCTGACGGTGCGCCCTGCGCCCGCCGGCGCTGCCGAAGATACGGCGGCGTTCTTCCGGCTGGTCAAGGCGGCGTTTTCGCAAAAGCGCAAAACGCTCGTGAACGCGGTCAGCTCCGCGCTGCACTGCCCCAAAGAGGCCGTTGCCGACGCGCTGCTTTCGTGCGGCCTTTCGCCGTCCGTGCGCGCCGAGGCGCTGACCACGGCGCAGTTTTGCGCGCTGCTTTCGGCGCTGCGCGAACGGGGCGTCGCCGTCTGATATACGCATAATTACGCGCGCTTGCATGCGCGAAGCATAAAACGCACAGCGTCCATGTAAAGGATATTCCTTTCCGTGGACGCTGCTTTTGTAAAGGGATTTACTTCCCCATGTGGAAAACTTCGTGCAAAATGTGAAAAAGTCATAGTTTTTCACAACGTATTTCGAAAATCGAACATTCAAGCGCTTATTTTGTAAAGATTTGCACTTGCCGCGCCGGGTTTTCCACATGCCGGATGCGGAATATTCATTTTGTCCCGGCGTTTTGCATATACACGCCTATGCGTCCACCCGCAGCACGCTGCGCGGTTCCACGGTGACGCCTTCGGCCGAAACGGCGCGGTCGGTGCGGTTGACGTAGAGCTTTGCGCTGCCGAAAACGGTGCAGGTGACGCCCGCCCGCAGCACCCGGTAATCGGTGATCGGCTTGTCGCAAAGGCCCTCGAACGCGGTCTGCAGCGTCCGGCAGCACTGCTGCGCCTGCGCAATGGCGTAGACGTAGCACAGGTGGTCCGGCGTGTCGGCCGTGCCGAAATCCGCCGCGTACCATTCGTAATAGGGCGCCGCGCCGACCTGCGCCGCGCACAGCATGGCGTCGACGGGATCCGCCTGCAGATTCATCGCTTCGCCCGAATAGAAGGTGTAGCCGTGCAGGATCGCCTGCAAAAACGGCACGGGCGTTGCAATGTCGCTTTCATAGACCGCGTCGAGCGGCACGTTCAAAAGGCCGCTGGCCGACTTCACGGCATAGAGGTTGGCGCCGTCGAGCAGCAGCCCTTCTTCGCCGGAAAGCAGCGACAGCGCGTCGCTCACAAGGCCGCGCAGCTTTTGCGCGTCCGGCGCGATCCGGCTGCCGGCGTCCGTATACAGGGCCCCGGCGGCATCGGCCACGCACAGCCGGTCTGCGCCGAGCCGCCGCATGGCGACCAGAAGCGATTCCGCGCGGCGCTGCAGCCGGTCCGCGGCGCAGAACGCCAGCCTTGCGCCGCCCGATAAAACGGGCGTCTGCAGCAGCGGGAAC
>JAEEUW010000141.1 GCA_016290665.1 Clostridiaceae bacterium
CTCCTAGTTGAAAATAATCGGCACGTTGCCCTGCAGCCAGAGGCGCAGCAGACCGACAACGACCAGATGGGCGGGATAATAAAGATAGAAAAACCATTTCATGCCCTTCCAGCGTCCGCGTTCGCCGTTGTATTGCGCAAGGATCGGAATGGTGAGAAACGTAAACATCTGCAAAGCGCCGTAGAGCCGATCCAAAAAGAGGAAGTAAACGACAGCGTACAGGAACGACCACAGCACAATATCGCCCGCCTGCTTTTTGAAATTGCCGCGGTGGAGATACAGGAAGGTCGGGCACATCACGGCGATACAGGACCAGTCCGCCGGGAACGAGATCAGACACACAAGCGGGATGGCGGCATATTTTGCCCATTGCGGAATGCGCTCGTGTTTCATGATTGCAACCAGAACAACTGCCCACGCGAGTGACCACATGACGCTCGTTTGATTGAACACGCCGGTTTTGAGCGGCAGCAGCGGAATGCCGAAGGCAAAGTTGTAAGCAAAATGGGAAACGAACGCAAAGAGGAACAATCTTCCGATGTACTTTTTGATGTTATGGGTGTAGTGGCAACCCTCCGCGATAAAGAACCACATGATGGGCGCCGTCAGTCTGCCGATAATATGCAGCAGCATCACATACCACACCGCCTGTGTGCCCGGAAAAAACACCCAGGTCAGATGGTCGACCGTCATGGCAAGGATGGCAATCAGCTTGATCTGATTCCCGTTCAGCCGTTTTTTCAAGAGAATCCCTCCGTTTGGTGCAATCAAAGCTCGCGCAGGTACCGCACGTCGCAGGCGAAGTGCGCGGTTTTCACGGGCGGCGCGTCCACGCGGCGAAAGCCGTATTTTTCATAGAATCGCTGCGCCGCAACCATATTGGACAGCGTTTCGAGATAGCATTGTTTATAGTACTGTGCGGCAAACGCGAGCGCTTCTTCCATCAGCCGCTGCGCGACGCCCGTCCCGCGCCACGGCGGCAGGCAATACATCTTTTGCAGCTCACAGATTCCATCAGCGCCGGGCAGCGGACCGATGCCGACGCCGCCGACTACGGAGTTATCTGCATCCACGGCGACCCAGTATCGGGTCTGCGGCTGACTGTAAACTTCGGCATAGCGGTCAAGATCGGGGTCGGTCCAGGCGGTACCGGCGCGGTTCGCGCCGAATTCGATCAGGCAGGCGCGAATCAGCGCCTCCACACCCGCGTTGTCGCGCGATTCGATGATGCGGACCGTCACGGCCATGGCGCTTCCCCCTTTCATGCGTTGTTGCCGTGCAGGGTCTCCCGCACGATCAGCGTGTGACACACGCCGAACAGGACGGCGGCGCCGACGAGCACCCAGTGGCGCAGCAGCACGCCGACAAGCAGAAAGAGCACGGTCGGCACGGTCGCGAGCCCATAGAGCACCGCCCCGCCGCGCTTCGCCTGCGTCCAGAGAACGGTATAGGTCAAAAGCAGCACAAGTGCGCCGATCAGCCACAAGACCATGGCGCCGGAGGAGGCAAAGCCGAATTGAAGCCCCGGCAGCAGCGGCAGCACAAGCAACGCCAGACAGGCGTAACGGCCGACCTGCTCGAAGACGTTCAGCAGCGTATGTTTACTTTGCATCGGCGGCAGACCGCTTTTCTTTTGGCCCAGCACGCTCATGACGATCAGGTTGACCGCAAACACGGCGTTGACAAGATTGATCCAGCCGAACGTCATATTGATGCCTCCATTTCTCCAAGCAGCGAACCGAGTCGCGCGGCGAATTGTTTTTGAAACGCCGCTTCCTCCGCTGCCATGCGCGTTTTGTTGGCTTCCAGCAGATCGTGTCCGAGCGTTGCCGTGCCGAGAAAGCGAAGGGCAGCCTTTGCGCGTTCGGTTTTCAGCACAACCTGCGTATAGGCCGGGCCGAGCAGGAGCAGCTCCAGGGCAACGGCATCGTCGAGTACGCCGCTTGTCAGGATGCCGAAGGTGTTATAAAGCGTGTCATTCGCGATCGGGCCGATGATCACATCATAGTCTTTGAACGTGTCGGGCTTGCTGCGGCGGTTGGAAAAGATATAGTCAAACCAGTCTTTGCTTCGTTCAAACCGCTTGATGCGCAGGCCGTCTGTTTCCAGTGCATAGCGGTTGACAAAGGTCTTGCTTCCCGCTTTTTCGGTTGCCCATCGCTCGGAAAACGCAGGATCGTCCGAAAGATAAAATCCCTGGCCGAAATCCGCGTTAGGCCGGCCGCGCCGCAGATCGGGCACGGGGATCTCATCAAAGCCCGTGTGATACAAAAGCATATTGCTTCTCCTTATAAGAACAGTCCGCCGGAAAGACGGACTGTGCAGTCTGATGGATTTAAGGCGCCGGTTCTGTCTTCATATCGACCAAAATCGCGTCCTCCGGCGAAAAGTAATCGTCGGTCGAGCTGCTGATGCCGGCGGCCAGATACGCCTGCGTAAACGTGATGTCTTCGAGGTTCGTGAGATAGACAAAAGTGGAATCGACGGCAGCGTTCGGCATACGGCCGGTGATGACCAGCTTTTTCGCGTAGGTGTAGCCCTCGCACTGCCATGTACCGTCGCTCATTTCCTGATAGGTCCGGAACGGGCCGTTGATGGTCTCTTTCACCTTTGCCTCTCCGCCGCAGGCGCAAAGCAGCGTCAACACCAGCAGAACGCATACGGTAGCTTTCAAAACTTTCATTCCGTTAGCCTCCCAAAACTGTCCACTGTGCACTGCTCACTGATAATGATGCGCTTCCTGCAGCATCATATCCTTGATCTTCATGAGGCGCGTGGTGGAACTGCGCTCGTTTTCGTCGAGTTTCATCGTGATATACTTGATCGTGTCCTCATACTGCGGAATCATCACGTGCTCGAGCGCGTTGACGCGGCGGCGCGTCTTTTCGATCTC
>JAEEUW010000142.1 GCA_016290665.1 Clostridiaceae bacterium
GGTGCAGGCCATGGTGCAGAAGATTTCGGTGGAAAAGAAGCACACCGAGGACTGCTCTCTGATGGCCTGGGGCTACAACCCCTTCATCACCGAAAAGAGCCCCTACCACGGCGCGTATCTGGCGGTGGTGGAATCCGTATGCAAGCTCATCGCCACGGGCGCGAAGTTTGAGGACGTATATCTCACCTTCCAGGAGTATTTTGAAAAGCTCGGCGCCGACGCGCGCCGCTGGGGCAAGCCCTTTGCCGCGCTGCTCGGCGCGTTCGAGGCGCAGCTCGACCTCGGTATCGGTGCTATCGGCGGCAAGGACTCGATGAGCGGCTCCTTTGAGTCGCTGGACGTGCCGCCCACGCTGGTCTCCTTCGCCGTGACGACGGGGAAGAGCGCCGAGATCGTCTCCAACGAGTTCAAGAAGGCGGGCAGCAAGCTTGTCTGGCTCAAGCCTGCCATGAATGACGCCGGTCTGCCCGATGCGAAATCCGAGCTGGCGCTCTTTGACCGCGTGACACAGCTGCTGCGCAGCGGCCGCGCCGTGAGCTGCTACACCCCCGGTATGGGCGGCGTCGCCGAGGCCGTGATGAAGATGGCCCTCGGCAATGGCTTCGGCTTCCGCTTTGATGACAGCGTCTCCCTGCAGGATCTGTTCGGCTATTCCTACGGCTCTTTCCTGCTGGAGACCGCGGACGACCTGCCCGACGCAGTCACCGTCGGCACGATCACCGACGACGGCGCCTTTTCCTATGGCGCGCAGGCCGTCACGCTTAGCGAGCTCGCCGCGCTGTATGAGGGCAGGCTCGAGGGCATCTTCCCCTGCAACATCGAAACCGGCAGCGAGGCGGTGGAGGCATTCTCCTACACCGCCGAAAGCCGCTGCGCTCCTGCGGTCAAGGTGGCGAAGCCCCGCGTGCTGATCCCGGTCTTCCCGGGCACCAACTGCGAGTATGACAGCGCCAAGGCCATGCGCGACGCCGGGGCCGAGCCGGAGATCATCGTCATCAACAATCTGACCGCCGCCGGCATCCAGCGCAGCGTCGAGCGCTTTGCCGCCTCTCTGAAAAACGCCCAGATGATCTTCATCCCCGGCGGCTTCTCCGGCGGCGACGAGCCGGACGGCAGCGGCAAGTTCATCACCGCGTTTTTCCGCAACGGCGAGATCAAGGACGGCGTGACCGACCTGCTGGACAACCGCGACGGCCTGATTTGCGGCATCTGCAACGGCTTCCAGGCGCTCATCAAGCTGGGTCTCGTGCCCTACGGCAAGATCATCGACACGGATGAGACCTGCCCGACGCTGACCTACAACACCATCGCCCGCCACCAGTCCAAGATCGTGCGCACGCGCATCGCCTCCAACAAGTCCCCGTGGCTGGGCCTGATGAACGTGGGCGACGTGGTCAGCGTGCCCATCTCCCCCGGTGAGGGCCGCTTCCTTGCCTCCGAGGAGCTGATCCGCCAGCTCGCCGCCAACGGCCAGATCGCCACGCAGTACGTGGATCTGGACGGCAAGCCGAGCAGCGCCATCCAGTTCAACCCCAACGGCTCCGCCTTCGCCATCGAGGGCATCACCTCTCCGGACGGCCGCGTGTTCGGCAAGATGGGCCACAGCGAGCGCGTAGGGAAGGACCTCTACAAGAACGTGCCCGGCAACTACGACATCCGTATGTTCGAAGCCGCGGTGAAGTATTTCAAATAATTCCTTTCATAAAGCGCAAAGAGGCGCGGGCAAGATGGCCCGCGCCTCTTCTTTTTCTGTGTTGCGGCAGAATACCGCGCATCCTCAGCGTTTTTCGACGTTGACCGTCACCACGCCGTCGGTCTCGCCGATCGCCTCGATCTGCATGACGTAGTCGCCACGCTCCAGCGCGAGGCGCTCCTTGCCGCTTCTGCCGACCGTAACGCTGGCCACCACATCGCCCAGGATCACGTCATCCGGTCCGTCTTCGTTGGAGAAAACGGTCGCCTCCGTGAAGTCGATCTTCAGCTTTCCTTTTTCCAGGGCGGAGTCCACGACGACGACTCTGTCCTTGCCGACGGAGATCGGGCTTGACTCGGCAAAGTCGCCGTCCACGGCATCGTTCACCTCGATCTTGGTGTTGTTGAGCACGGTCGTGAAAGAGAAATGGAATCTCTCGCAGCCCGAGAGCAGCACCGCCAGCACCAGGGCCAGCACGCATACAAGTTTCGTTGCTTTTTTCATGGTTTGTTTCTCCTCCGGAATCTGTTATTTCAGCCCTGCGGGCGGGAAAAAGGGTTTCGCGCTCCGGCGCGAGTGACTTTGTCTGCGGCGACAAAGTCACCAAAACGCCGCTTGAACCTACGGTTCAAGACTCCCTTAATACGACATGCGAGGCAATTCTAAAGCTCGGTGAAAAATAGTGATGAGTTTTCCGTAGACGATCGGCGTGCTTCTTTTACCGCTGCCGCTCATGCTTTCCTTAATGAAGCGGACGCACAACCCTGTCAAAGCTGCTTCTAAGTGAGCCTGTTCGGAGGTTTCTTTGGCAAGTCCGTGCTAGGCACTTCTTCGAGCATCGGATCAGCGGCAGCGGACTCGGCGGCTGGACCGATTCATCCTTGCATTTCTATCTGCCGATTCCAAAACACCGCGTGAAAGGACTCCTGTGCATTGGCACGAAGCGGGAGTCCCGAACCGAAGCGGTTCGGGCAGCGTTTTGCTTCCTTTGCCGCTGTGGGCAAAGGAAGTCGGCCCGGAGGCCGAAATCCTTTTTACGCGGTTGTTTTTACCCCAGATACTCCTCGTAGCTCTCCAGCGCCTCGGTGGCGGCGGCGCGCATGGCCTGCCACTCCTGCTCGTCCGCACAGCCGCGCACGGCGACCGCGCGAAAGCCCGCCGCCCGGGCGTTTTCCACCGCGGTC
>JAEEUW010000065.1 GCA_016290665.1 Clostridiaceae bacterium
CAGATTCTTGTGTCTGCGGAGAAAATCGGAATATGCAGCCGATGCCATGTGCCATCCGGCATCCTCCACGAAAGTATCATCGGATCGTAGGTTCATCGTAACGGAATCGCCGTTTGGGGCAATCGGGATCAATTCTTTCTGGAGTCTCATAGAGATCATTCCGCTATCCGGCACCTGGAAGATTCCGTTATCATCCCGGACAAACCCCTGTGCTGCCATAGCTTTCATCGTCCATGCTTCGTTGTCGAAGGTTTCCTGCACCTTTGGATCGACGCTCTGGAACAGACCGTAATCTCCCTGCGTATAGAACAGCCGTTTTTTATCAAACCCTGCTCTCTGAAACTGGTGATCCACATTCGTTGTAATGACAAAATAGTCTTTGCCCTCCAGCAAATTCAAAAGCTGCGGATAGACCGGCTTCGGCGCATCGATATAGCGGTTATAGTAGATATGCCTTGCCCACCATGCCCATAATGTTTCTTCATCCGGGAACGGATAAAAACCGCCGGAATAGATATCCTTGATTTGGTATTTCTTTGCAAAATCGAAGAAATACTGTTCAAAGCGTTCGCCGTTATAGGTCAGACCTGCAGCCGTGGAAAGCCCGGCTCCTGCGCCGACGACAATGGCATCCGCTGTTTCGATCTCGTTTTTCAGTCTTGTAATCTGCTCATCGCGAGAACCGAGCCCGTGTGAAACACGAAGGTCGTAGCTACGCACAGCGGCAAGCCCTTTCTGTATGGATTCCAGATAACCGTTCGGCCGGTCAGCATAAAAGTTTTTCATAGTATCCTTTGTCCTCGTCCTTGAACACATTGAAAACCACGCGGTCGATCATGCCTTTGTGTTCTTCAAGCCATTTGGTCACGGTTTCCACCGCGATCTCCGCCGCCCGCCTATTCGGGAAATGGAAGACGCCCGTTGAAATACAGCAAAACGCCACGCTGTGCAGACCGTTTTCGGCGCAGAGGTCGAGCGTATTCCGATAGCAATCCGCCAGTTCCTTTTCCAATGCGGGAGTCAGCCCGCCTTCCACGATGGGGCCGACAATATGAACGATCTTCTTTGCCGGGAGGTTATAGCCGTCCGTCAGCATCGGCACGGCGGTCGGCTGCGCATAGTCCCTTCCGTAGCGGATACGAAGCCGATCCATCTGCCTGCCGCACTCCGCACGGAGCTGCACACCCGCAAAGGTGTGGATACAGTTGTCGATGCAGGTATGCATCGGAACGAAGCAGCCCAGCATCTGCGAATTGGCGGCGTTCACAATGGCGTCAACAGCAAGACGGGTCATATCGCCCTGCCAAATGGAAAGCCCATCTCGTATCACAGGGATATCCGAGAGCGTGACGATTCCGTTTTCACGGATTCGCTCCCTCAGGTATTCATCCTGTATGGCGAGGACGGAATCATCCAGCTTTTTCGGCATACGAATGTTCATCAAAGAGCGGAGGATTCTTCGCTTGCCTTCATTATCCTCCGGCATCTGTAAATCCTTGTATTGCACGGAGTCCGCCTTGAATGCTTCGATCAGCGTATCGAGCCGCTGCTCCTGTATCGTTTTCTCCTTCATGATAAAATCCTTTTCCTGCGAAAAGCTCCGGAAGAGTACGATCCTCCGGAGCTTTACCTTAGTTTTCTTTCGCCAAAAGCTCTGTCATACCGCCGCGAAGATCGAGAAGCGTGTATTTCCGCAGTTCGTCTTCCATAGCGTTTTGAATTGCTTTTAGCTTGTCATCCAGTAATGCATGGATGTTCTTGCCAACCGGGCATTCGGGATTCGGGCTTTCGTGAAAATGGAACAGATCTCCGTTTTCTACTGCTCCAATTGCCTCATAAACATCGTAGAAAGTGATTTCCGATAGATCCCTTGTAAGTTCAATGCCCCCCGTACCTCTGGCAATATTCACAAGTCCAGCTTTTTTGAGCTGTGTCAGAATCTTTCGGATAATGACGGGATTTGTGTTGATGCTCCCTGCGAGAAAGTCGCTCGTGACCTTATATTCATCCTTGAACACATCCACGCATGTGAAGATGTGCAGGGCGATCGTGAATCTGCTTGAAATCTGCATAGCCATTCCTCCGTTTATACGGTATTATACCGCAGAATGGCTGTAATTTCAATGGTTACATTAGAATTCGCCCGTTAGTTTTGAATTATTCTCTGACTACGCTGATACGCTGCTGAATATGATTGCCTTTTTCGATCTCGTCGACCATGGCTATGGCATAGTCAGAATAGCTGATAATGCTTTCGCCTTTACTGTTGAGCGTCAGTTCCTCGCCGCCGAGAATGTATTTGCCGCTGCGCTCACCGTCCGCCTGAAAATCACCGGCAGGGCTGATGTACGTCCACTTGACATCTTCACGCTCACGTAGCTCGCCGAGAGCTTTTGCCATTGCAGACGCCAGAGGCTTGAACACATCCGGGAAATCTGGGCCGTCGGAAACGCAGGCGGTATACTCAGGGTTCACATACAGGCTGCCAGCACCACCAACAACGAGGAGACGAGTATCCGTGCCGGACAGAACGTCGCACAAGTGCTTGAGGGAAGTGCTGTGCTGATCGAGTGTGTCCTCCGTCCATGCGCCAAAAGCGTCAACGACAGCATCAAAGCCTTTAAGGTCTTCTCCTGTCAGATCAAACAGATCCTTCTGAACATAAGTCTGAGCCTGCGTGTTGTTTTCTTTGCGGCCGAAAGCCGTGACGTCGAAACCCCTGTTCACAGCTTCTATGATAACTTTCCCCGCAACTCTTCCGTTTGCTGCAACAACTGCGATTTTCATGAGTAAATCCTCCAAGAAATTTATTTGATGTAACCACCACGGTTTCATCATGATTAAAGCATAGCACAGCGTAGATGTAATGTCAATAGTTACAACAAAAATATTTGAAGATTATTCTTGAAAGTGGAGCAACAGGTAAAAACGCCTCTGAACCACATCGGCTCGGAGGCGTTTTTCGTTATCTCTGTTCAGCCTATGACCTCGATCTCGTCTTCATCAAGGGCCACGTTCAGCCCGCGGCCGTTGTCCCACGCCACCATGACGGATCCGATATCGTCCACACCGCGAACGGTTCCTTCCGTTCCGACCGGAGGCGCAGATGCGGAATGACGTGGTCAAGCAGCAGCAAAAAGCCGACGCCGCACCAGAAGCCGCAGAACGCCGGCAGAAACGCCAGCCGGTCGAGCGCCGCTGCCTGCTCCATGGCGGGAATCAGCAGGCTCCACACCGAGGCGGCAACCATCACGCCCGCCGCAAATCCGTTGAGCGCGCGCTGCACGGACCGGCTCAGTTCCTTTTTCATGAAGAACACGCAGCACGCGCCGGCGCTTGTGCCGACCAGCGGAATCAGCAGCCCCAACAGCACGTCTTTCATGTCCGGCGGAACCAGCCTTTCTTTTCATAGGGCGCGGCCGTCATCGAAACGAACGTGTAGCCCGTAGCGTCGATGGCGGCTTTGAGCGCGCCTTCGTCCGGGGGCGTTTCGGTCAGAAAGCGCGCTTCGCCCTTTGCATGCGACGCTTTCACTTTTTTCGCATCGGGCACGCTGTTGCGAATGGTGTCGCAGATGTGCGCTTCGCACATGCCGCACATCATACCGTCAATACGAATCGTTGTCTGAATCATGGCAGGCACCTCCGTTAGCGTATGCTAATTAGCTATAGCTAACTATACCACATTCTTTCCCGTTTTGCAAGAGAAAACAACGATTTTTCAGCGAATAATTTTCCCGCCCGGGCATAGAAAGCGCCCGCCGCGCAGATCACGGCGGGCCGATTCTTTTGCTGTTCAGATAAACCCCGGGGGTTCTTCGGCGGGGAAGCTTTCGTTCCGATCCGTCCGGCGCGTCAGGGGTTTGCGGGTTCATCGGCGGTGGATTCTCCGGTCAGAACCGTCCAGCCGTCCAGGCTGCCCTCGGCAACGTGGAGCTGCACGGCGCCGTTTTTGACCTCAACCGTACCCAGTACGCCGGGGAAGCACAACGGCAGCCTGACGTCCCGGGCAACCGGGTTCAGCCGGAGGATGCGCCGCGCGGCGTCGACCTGCAGGCCCAGCACCGCGTTCAGCGTGGTCCAGCTCGACATCGGGCGGCTGTAGTGATGTCCGCACTCCCAGTGATCCCAAAGCGCGCCGAACCGGGCCTGGTTGCTGCGGATGGCCGTAACGAGGGTGTCCGCGTCCCCGCGCAGCCCCACGCTCAGGCACAGCGCCGCCATGACGTAAACGATGCCCGTCCAGACGGCCTCCGTCTGACAGTTCTTATGGGAAAACAGCGTGTCGTGCCGCCCTGCGGGGCAGGACGCGTTGATGAGGCCGCTGTCGGGCTCGAAGTTCCGGTCGAGAATGACCCGCACAACCGCCCGGATCCGTTCGTCGGGCAGGTTGCCCCCGATTCCCGCCGCGCGCAGGAACCATTCTCCGTCGAGCTGGTCGGTCATCAGGGTTTCGTCCTTCTCTGCGCCGGCGCGCCACAGGTCGTAGTATTCCCCGTTCCAAAGGCGCCGTTCCAGCGCCGCGAGGCCTTTTTCGAGCAGGCTTCTCCAGCCCGCGGCATGCGCGGCGTCGTTCATTTCGTCGGCGATCTGCGCGGCAGCCTTCAGCGCGGCGAGCCACAGGACGGAGATATAGACCGGTGTACCGACGAAATTCCAGGCGTCAAAGGTGTTCCGCGTCGTATCGCGGTCGGGAAGGCCGTCGCCGTCCGTATCGAGCGCGCCGATGGAATCCACGGCGCGGATCACGTGCGGCCACATCTCCTTCAGGTACGCGGCGTCGCCGGTATAGAGGTAGTCGCGAAGGACCATGAGCACAAACTGGTTGTTCATGTCCACACGGTCATAGCCGTTGTTCACGTGATCCAGATCGGGCGAAAAGCAGTGATGCACGCGCCCGTCCGCGCGCTGAAAGGCGGCGCCCATCCGCATCTGCCTAAGCTGCAGCTCCGGGAACAGCGCCAGCAGGCCGAACGAGGCGTGATAGGTGATGTCCGTCGTGTGGAAGCCGCAGAAGCCCTGCCCCTCCCACAGGCCGAACTTGCCGTTTTTCAAGAGCCACGCGCATTTGACGATCGTGCTCAGATGGCCGCTCCAGCAGTCCGGGTACGCTTCGGGAAGACTTGTGTCATAGAGCAGCCGCGAGAACGCGGCGGCCTTGTTGAACACCTCCGGATGCTCCCGCAGAAAGGCGTTCGCGTCCGCGGCTCCGCTGTAAAGGGTTTCATAGTAATGGCCGAGCCGCCGGCCGTCTTTGGAAAAGTGATTCGGGAAATACCAGGTCAGAATAAACCGCACCGTCTTTGTTTCGCCCGGGGCAAGGCGCACCGTGCTGCAGAGCGCTGCGGCGCCGAACTCTTCCGGGTGCTGAATGTGCAGGCGATCCTGCCCTCTCATGGCCTTCAGGAAGGCAACCAGATCCTCCCGGTTTGCCGGGAAGGCGGGCCGGGTCACGCGGATCCGCCGCAGAACGGACGCCGCGAAGGGATACGGAAGATAGGCCCGGAACAGCGCGGCAAGCTCGTCGTCAGACAGCGTCTCGGCGTTTTCGGGGACGGCGGGCGGCGGCGCGCCGACCTCGCTGTCCGGCAGACGGCCCGTTTCGCGGAAGCCGAAAAGCACGGATTCCTGACTGACGCCAAAGTTGTCGTCGTCGAAGATGTATTCCCGGATGAAGCGCCGGTATTCCCCGGCGATATAGCTCTTTTCGCCGTCGCCGCCGACGCTGAGGCACACCTCGCCGCAGTTCGGCGCGTCGGTCTGCTGCACCGGGCGCATCGTGACGCTGACGGCACCGGGCTCCGTGCACAGCGCGTTCCTGCAGCCGTCGTCGTTGCAGAATTCCGGCACCAGCGTGCCCAGCAGGCTCACCGTCAGCGGTTCATTCCCGGGGTTTTCAATCTCGAAATCCAGATAGAAGCCCGGCGTGGCGGCAAGGTCCGTGCGGTGCGGCACAAACGGCGCGACCGCCCGCCCCGTCAGCCTGCAGGGCAGGGCTTCGTCCTCATATTGCAGCTCACACACGGGAAACCGCCCGTCAAAACGAATCGTTTCCACCGGCTTGTTCCAAGGGAACGCCCGATAGGTGAAATCGTCCGGCTCGGTTTTCATGCCGAGCTTTCGCACGGTGGGGCGCCGGCCCGCCTGCTCTGTCCGGACCCAGAACGACAAAGCGCCCGTGTGGCTTTCGCCGTCGTCCGCCTTGCTTTCCCAGCAGATCCGGGTCATTCTGGGCGGGTTGGCAATCTGCCAATAGTGAAACTCGCCGTCGGGCATGAGCTCGACGCTTCCGGCGCCGATGCCGCCCAGCGCGATCCCGCTGCTGCTGGGCTTGGTCATGATGATCCTTGCCATAATGAAACCGCCTTTCTTTCAGATCTGTCCGTTGCCAGATATAACTATAGCATACTTTCATCTGAAAATCCACCCTCCCCGAAGGAATTGCGGCGAATCACGGCTTCGTCCCGCCGGTTCGCGTGGTCTGCCCGGAGAACGGCAGGCGGCGGCACTTGAAAAACAGACGGATTCGTGTATAATGGGGATAGTATCGGGAAGGGAGCGACCCCTATGTATGAACTGATTCAGGTTTCGCAGCACTGCGGCTACATTCAAAGCCCGGCAAAAATCGGCGTGGTCATGACCGGGCCCGGCCGGGTGTGTCTGATCGACAGCGGGAACGACAAGGACGCGGGCAAAAAAGTCAAGCGGTTGCTGGACGCGAACGGCTGGACGCTGGAGGCGATCTTCAACACGCACTCCCATTCGGATCACATCGGCGGGAACCGCTATCTGCAGACGCAGACCGGGTGCAGAATCTACGCCCCCGGCATGGAGCGCGCTTTTACGGAGCACCCGATTCTGGAGCCGTCGTTCCTGTTCGGCGCGAACCCGCCGCAGGAGCTGCGCCACAAGTTTTTGCTGGCGCAAAGCAGCGACGCGCTGCCTTTGACGGCCGACTGCCTGCCCGACGGGCTGCAGCCGATTGCCCTGCCCGGGCACTCCTGGGACATGGTCGGCTTCCGCTCGGCGGACGGCGTGGTCTATCTTGCGGACGCCCTGTCGAGCGAAGAGACGCTTCAAAAGTATCAGATCGGCTTTCTGGTGGACGTGCAGGCCTATCTGGAAACGCTCGAGGCAATCCGGCAGATGGAAGCGAAGCTGTTCATCCCCGCCCACGCGGCGCCGACGGACGAGATCGCGCCGCTGGCGGAGCGCAATATTGAAAAGGTGCACGAGATTGCCGACGCCATTGTGGAGCTCTGCGGCGTGCCGACGTCGTTTGAAAGCATTCTGCAGCGGCTGTTTGACCGCTTCGGCCTGACGATGACCTTTGAGCAGCATGCGCTGGTCGGCAGCACGGTGCGGTCCTATCTGACCTGGCTCAAGGCGCAGGGCCGGCTGCGGACGCTGTTTGAAGACAACGTGCTGCTCTGGACCGCGTAACGCTTTCAGAAAAAAGAAACAAGCCGCTTCGGGTGAACCCCGGGCGGCTTTGCTCTTTCGGCAGACGCGGTTTTGCTTTTCTCACATGGCCTTCAAATAGGCAAGAACGGTTTCCAGCTCGGCGGGCGTGACCTTGTCCGGCGCCCTGCCCGCCTTCACGCAGTCGGCGAAATAGCGGATCTCATTGGCATAAGCGTCGCTTTGCGGCAGGCCGATGCTGCCGGTGTCGCCCTGCGCGTCGGCGCCGACCGGATTCCAGACGCTGCCGTCGGCTTCATAGATCGTCATTTCGCCCTGTTCCCACGCGACCACGGCGCGCTCAAACTGGAATCGGAACGCCGCCCGGAAGGGATAGGGCGAGGCGTACCACGACGCTTCGGTCGTGAGGAAGAAGCCGTCGTATTCATACACGGCGTTGATATAGTCCTGCCCGGGGCGGCGCGAGCGGTGGTTCACGGCGCTTTTCGGCGCGCCGAAGGCATAGACCAGAAAATCCAGATCGTGGATATGCAGGTCGAACGGCACGAGGCCGCTGCGGCTTTCGTCCATCATCCAGCCGTCCCAGCTCCATCTGGGATAGCAGCCCAGGCGCGTCATGGAGCCGGAGAGCAGCGCGCCGTAGGTCTTTTCGTCATAAATCTTTTTCACGATCTCATATTCCGGCCAGAAGCGCAGCACCTGCGCCACCATGAACTGCACGCCGTTTTCCGCCGCTGCGCGATAAATCCGCGCCACGTCCTCCTGCTTCAGCGAGATCGGCTTTTCGCAAATCACGTGGATCCCCTTTTGCAGCGCCTTCACGGCGAAGTCGGCGTGCAGATAGGTCGGCAGGCAGATGTCGAGAATATCAATCTGCTCGCTTTCCAGCATCCTGTCAAAGTCGGTGTAATGCCGCTGCTCGGGATAACGGTCCATTTGTTCCGGGCGGATATCGCACAGTGCGACAAGCTGTGCGTCCTCCATCCGGCTCCACGCCGGGATGTGGGCGCCGCTGATGCCGCCGACGCCGACCAATGCAACCTTCAGCATATCAGTGTCCTCCGTAAATCTGATCGATGATGTTTCCGAGGTATTCTTTTGCCGCCAGAACGTCTTTGATCTGCTGTTCGCCGGAAATTTCGCGCTCGATCGTCACGTAGCCGTCGTAGCCGAGCGCGTGCAGCTTTCGGAACAGCGCCGGGAAATCCACCCTGCCCTGCCCGATCGGCGTTTCGTTTCCGAGGTCGTGGCCGTTGGTGGGGTAGCAGCCGTCCTTCGCGTGCAGATTCATGACGTATTTGCCGAACACGTCCAGCGCGTCCACCGGGTTCGCCTTGCCGTAGAGGATCACGTTGGCGGTGTCGAGATTGACGCCGAGGTTGTCCGTTCCCACCTGCTCAAAGCAGCGCAGCAGGGTCACCGGGGTCTCCTGCCCGGTTTCGAACAGCAGATACTGACCGTTCTGTTTGCAGTGCTGCGCCACCGCGCGCACCGCGTCGCAAAACGGCAGGAACGCGGGGTCGTTCGGGTTTTCCGGAATGAAGCCCATGTGGGTCACCACGTTTTTGACGCCGAGCAGTCTGGCGAAGTCGGCGCCGTCGCAGAGGTTTTTGATGCGCACCTCACGGTATTCCGGCGGCACGAGGCCGAGCGTTTGCTGACCCTCATAGAAGTTCCAGACGCACGGGCCCTCCCAGCCGCACCAGAACGCCGAAATCGTCACGCCGTACCGCGCGGTCAGCGCGTTGAGCTTCGCCGCGTTCTCCGCGGTGAACAGCGCGGGAACCCAGCAGATCAACTGACAGTTGTCAAAGCCCTGGGTCAGCAGATCTTCAAACTTTTGCTGCATCTCTTCCATTTGCGTCAAATTGACGCAAACGCCGATTTTCAAAACGATCATCCCTTTTTTCAGCTTTTTTGAACGCAGCGCGTGCGTTTGCTTTTTTGGTTATTCCGCCGCTGCCGCCCGCAGACGGAACGACCAGCAAAACGGGCCGACCGGCAATTCATAGGCGGCTTCCGGCTCCGGCCCGCAGGAATGGGACCCGAGACCGCGCATACGGTGGTCAAGGTAAAGATAGTTGTGCGCGCTCTGCTCCAGTTCGTCGCAGTGCCGCGCCGCAGTCAGGTTTTCCAGCGTGAAGTTATGCAGCGAAAACGAGAATGCGCCCTCGGCGGTCAGCGCGCCGCAGCCGCCGGATACCGTGACACGGCGGCAGTCTTCGTGGTTGCCGGTCTCCTGCGGCACGTCGTAGCAAAAATGCAGATCCTGCGCGTCGGCTTCATAGAGGCCGACCGGGGCGTTGGCCTTGCAATCGGCATAGTTTTCGCCCGGGCCGCGGCCCAGCCAGCGGCAGCGACGGAACCCACCGTCCAGCTCCAGCACCACGCCGACGCGGGCCAGGATCTCGGGCAGACTGTTGCCGTACGGCTCCAGATCAACGCTGATTTCAACTACTCCGCCCGCGGTGATCCGATAAATGAGCGTTGTAAAGAAGCCCCACCAGTGGCTGTGCGGCAGCAGCTTGCCCTTTGCGGTCACCGTAACAGCCTCCGGCGCATCGCTGACTGCCGTTTCACAGCAACCGAAGCGCAGCGTGTGCACCAGCTTTTCGTGCCAGTCTTCGCTGTGATTCGGCGGGAAGATCGCGCCGTCGTTGTCGGTGGGCGCACGGTGACAGTTGAGACGCATCGGCCGATCCAGCACAACGCTGCCGCCCACTTCCATCCGCGACAGCAGACCGTCCCGGATCATGACCGAAAAGCCGTTGCCGGTCACGCAGATCATGGTGCCGTCCTGTGTCACCTGATGACGGAACGCAGCCGGTTCTTTTTTGTCCTTCGGCAAATCAGCCAGAATCGTTTGCTTGTGCGCAAGCTGCCTGCCGTTTTCAACAAAGACGCAGTCGGCTGTGATCAGCCCCTGCAGCCCCTCGCAGTCGAGCGGCAGCGGCACGCGTTTCCATTGCCGCGGGGCAAGGCCGTTGATCGGCGTTTCGCCTTTGCGCACCGGCACGCCGTCGGCGCTGACCGACCAGCGCATCACCACGCCGTTGAGCGGTTGGAAGTCATAGGTGTTCTTGACCGAAACACCGTCTTTTTCCCAGCGAACATGAACCGGAGCGGAAACCTCTTTCAGCTCTCCCCACGAAGGCTTTGGCCGGCCGTCGGACGTGTGATAGCCATCCAGCGAGAAGTTGGACCAGTGGTATTGATCGGGAAAATCGCCGCCGTAAAGATAGCGGGGGCGGCCGTTCTTCCCTTCGGTATAAAAGCCGTGGCTTTTGAACTCCCAGACGTAGCCGCCGCAGCAATGCTCGTTTTCATAGATCCAGTTCCAGATGTCTTGCAACCCGCCGGGGCTGTTGCCCATGGCGTGGGCATATTCCACCATCAGAAGCGGACCGTTTTGGGGCGAGGAATCATAAAGTGTCTGCATCGGCATATAGCCGGTCATGCAAAACTGGCCGCCCGGGGCGCCGGGGGCGTTGTTGTCTTTGATCGGCTTGTTCGCTTCCTGCCCGCGCAGCCACTGCACGCATTTGTCTGCGTTCTGTCCGCCGCCGCATTCGTTGCCCAGCGACCAGATGTTGATGCAGGTCTCGTTTTTGTTGATCGCATACATGCGCGAAACACGGTCGAAGAAGGCGTTGAACCAGGTGTCATCCTTGTTCAGCGCGCCCTGATCACCGGTGCATTCCGCGCCGTGTGTTTCGCAGTCCGCCTCGTCCATCACATAGATGCCGAGTTCGGAGCAAAGCTCATAAAAGAGCGGATGGTTGGTATAGTGCGACGCGCGGATGGCGTTGAGGTTGGTTTCCTTGATGTCCCGCAGCTCCGCTTCCATCTGCGACGCAGAAATCGCGCGGCCGGTTCTGGCGTTGTTCTCGTGGCGGTTCACTCCCTTGAGCAAAATCGGCCTGCCGTTCATCAGCAAGCGGCAGCCATCGATCTCGCTTTTGGCGATGCCGACTTTCTTGGTGTGCGTTTCAACAACGGCGCCGTTTTCAACGATCTCCGTATAAAGCGTGTAAAGATAGGGTTGTTCCGCATTCCAAAGGATCGCATCCTTCAGCGGCAAAAAGACTTCGCCCGTTTCGGCAAGCGGCTGCTTAGCCGAAGCGCAGACGGCTCCCGCGGCGTTGCAGAGCGTGAAGCGGACGGCGGCGGGCGTTTCGCCGCATGTGCAGACAAACTTCACCTTGAAGCCGGTCGGTTCGGGCAAAATCGTTTCATCCCACAGCGCGTTTGCCCCGGTCCGGATCAGCATAACGTCGCGGAAGATGCCGCTTGCCATCAGCATGTCCTGGTTTTCCAGATAAGAGGCATCGGAGAATGTATAGACCTTCACGGCCAGCAGGTTCTCGCCGTCGCGCAGCGCGGCGGTGACGTCAAACTCCGCGGGCACGCGGCTGCCTTTGGAAAAGCCGATATACTGCCCGTTGAGCCAGACGAAATAAGCGTTGTCCACACCCAGAAAGCGCAGGATCGCGCGGCCGCCTTTTTTTGCCGTGAACGTTCTGCGATAAAGCCCGACGGGGTTGCTGCGGCGGATATGGGGCGGATCATAGGGAAAACAGTAGCGCACGTTGGGATAATAGCAGCTTCCGTAACCATGGAACTGCCACATGGACGGCACCGGCAGCGTGTCCCAGGCGGCGTCGTTTTCTTCGGGCAAAAAGAACGCTTCATCGGTATCCGCTTCCAGATAGAGGAACTTCCAATTGCCGCTGAGCAGCTGCACGCGGTCGGATTCCGTTGGGTTCTTGTGGGTAACACCCCGCTTCTGCGCGGGGAGCAGCAGCATCCGCGCGGGCAAACGGTTCTCTCCGAGGATGGTCTGATCCGCGATAAAGGGATTCGGATGATTGGTTCCGACTCTCATAGGCTTCCTTTCCGGCGTAACGCCGCTGCATCGGAGGCAGCATAAACTTTGGGGTTCGGTCGGCGGGGATTATCTACTGTTTATTATACATGGATTCAGGACAGAATACAAGAAAAAACGAACGATATCTTTCCGTTTTGCAAAATAGGCATGGCGCTCGCGATCCCTTTGCCGGCGCTTTTTTTGCTTTCTCCATTGACAAAAGTCTCAACGGGGTATATAATTAAAATACCCCATGGGGGTATATTGAAAACGGAGGCGCTGACATGGCCGGACAAGACAACTGCAGCTGCTGCAACAAAACAACAGACCGTTCCAAAGAGGAGCGCACCAAACTGATCCACCGGCTGAACCGGATCGAAGGTCAGATCCGCGGCATCCGCGGCATGGTGGAGCACGACGCCTACTGCGCCGACATTCTGGTGCAGTCCTCTGCCGTGAGCGCCGCGGTCAACGCGTTCAACCGTGAGCTGCTGGCCAGCCACGTCCGCGGGTGTGTGGCAAGAGACATCCGCGACGGAAAGGACGAAGTGATTGACGAGCTGCTGACGACTCTGCAAAAACTGATGAAATGAACGGAGGCTCAATTCTGATGGAGCAATATACGGTTACGGGCATGAGCTGCGCCGCCTGCTCTGCCCGCGTGGAAAAAGCGGTTTCCGGCGTGGCGGGCGTTTCCGCCTGCAGCGTGAACCTGCTGACCGGAACCATGGGCGTGGAGGGCTCCGCTTCCGCCGACGCGGTCATTGCGGCCGTGCGGCAGGCCGGCTATGACGCCGCGCTGAAAAACGCGCCCGCAGGCAAGGCCGCGCCTTCGGCGTCCGGCGGCGAGCTGCAGCAGGACCGGGAGACAGCCGCGCTCAAAAAACGGCTGTTTGCCTCGCTGGGGTTCTGGCTGCTGCTGATGTACGTTTCCATGGGGCACACGATGTTCGGCTGGCCGCTGCCGCCGTTCTTCGCCGCAAACGCGGTTGCAGCCGGTCTGCTGCAGCTGCTGCTGACGGCGGTCGTCATGGTGATCAACCAGAGGTTCTTTGTCAGCGGCTTCAAAAGCCTTTGGCGCCGCGCGCCGAACATGGACGCGCTGGTCGCCCTGGGCGCCACGGCGGCCTTCGTCTACAGCACCGTCGTGCTGTTTGCCATGACAGGCGCGCACGCCGCGGCGGACGACGCCCACGCCTTCTACTTTGAATCCGCCGCCACGATTCTGACGCTGATCACGCTGGGCAAGCTGCTGGAAGCCCGTTCCAAGGGCAAAACGACCGACGCGCTCCGCGGGCTGATGAAGCTTTCGCCCCCGACCGCCACGCTTTTGCAGGACGGCGCGGAAATTACCGTGCCCGTTGCGCAGGTGACGAAGGGCGCCGTCTTCGCGGTGCGCCCCGGCGAAACCGTTCCGGTGGACGGAATCGTGCTGGAGGGCGGCAGCGCCGTGGACGAATCCACGCTGACCGGGGAAAGCATTCCCGTTGACAAGGCGGCGGGCAGCATGGTGTTTGCCGGCACGCTGAACCAATCGGGCTATCTCAAGTGCGAAGCTGCCCGCGTCGGCGAAGACACGACCCTTTCGCAGATTATCCGGATGGTCAGCGACGCCGCCGCGACCAAGGCGCCGGCAGCAAAGGCGGCCGACAAGGTCGCGGGCGTGTTCGTGCCGGTTGTGATCGCCGCTGCGGCAGTGACTGCGGCCGTCTGGCTGCTCGTCGGCCAAAGCGCGGGCTTTGCGCTGGCGCGCGGCATCTCGGTGCTGGTCATCAGCTGTCCCTGCGCGCTGGGGCTTGCGACCCCCGTTGCCATTATGGTCGGCAGCGGCGTGGGCGCGAAGCACGGGATTCTGTTTAAAACCGCCGCCGCGCTGGAGGAGACCGGCAAGGCGCAGATCGCGGTGCTGGACAAGACGGGCACCATCACACAGGGCGAACCGACGGTCACCGACGTTCTGCCCGCTCCGGGCGTGCAGGAAGCGGAATTGCTCTCCGTCGCCTACGCGCTGGAGGCAAAGAGCGAGCACCCGCTGGCGCGGGCCGTCTGCGCGCGGGCGCAGCGGGACGGGCTGACGGCCGCAGACGTCA